>DATHIT010000432.1:0-24417 GCA_035489915.1 Pseudonocardia sp.
CACCGGGGCCGATGTGGGCCTGTTGGTCGTCTCCTGTGTGGACGGGCCGGGGATCGTCTCGAAGATCACCACGTTCCTGCACCGGCGCGCCGCGAACATCGTGCAGTCCGACCAATACTCCACCGGGCCCCGGGGCGGGCGGTTCTTCCTGCGCATCGTGTTCCACCTCCCCGGGCTGGCCACCGAGCTGGCCGGGCTGGAGCGGGGCTTCGGCGAGGAGGTAGCCGGCCCGCTGCGCGCCGACTTCCAGCTACGCGACGCTTCGGTACCGATCCGGGTGGCGCTGTTCGCGTCACGCTACGACCACTGCCTGCTGGACCTGCTGTGGCGGACCCGGCGCGGCGAGCTGCCAATCGAGGTCGTCCAGGTGGTGTCCAACCACGCCGACCTGGCATCGGACGTGGCCGCGTTCGGAGTGCCCTTCGAGCACATACCGATGAGCCAGGCGACCAAGGCCGACGCCGAATCCCGACAGCTGGAACTACTGCGCGGTCGGGTCGACCTGGTGGTGCTGGCCCGCTACATGCAGATCCTCTCCGGCGACTTCCTCAACGCTGTGGGCGTACCGGTGATCAACATTCACCACTCGTTCCTGCCCGCCTTCGCCGGCGCAGGCCCCTACGAGCGAGCCAAGGAACGCGGGGTGAAGCTGATCGGCGCGACCGCGCACTACGCCACCGAGGACCTGGACGAGGGCCCGATCATCGAGCAGGACGTGGTCCGGGTGAGCCACCGGGTAACCGCGCGCGAGCTCGCCCAGCGGGGCGCCGACATCGAACGGACCGTCCTGGCCCGCGCGGTGGCCTGGCACGCCGAGGGCCGGGTACTCGTGAACGGGCGCACCACCATCATCTTCTGACCCCATCGACGGTTGCACCGGGGCGGCGCGCGCCGCCGCTCGCGGGGATCCGCCGCGCTCACCTGGGAGTAGCCATGCCAGTTGGAACCACCGCCATCACCGGTTCGATCGCCACCGACCACCTGATGCACTTCCCGGGTCGTTTTGCCGAGCAGTTGCTCGCCGAGCAGCTCGACAAGGTCTCGCTCAGCTTCCTGGTCGACGACCTGGTGATCCGCCGGGGCGGGGTCGGCGCCAACATCGCCTTCGGCATGGGCGTGCTCGGCCAGCGCCCGATCCTGGTGGGCGCGGTCGGGTCCGACTTCGCCGACTACCGCGACTGGCTGGAGCGACACGGGGTGGACTGCGCCGGGGTACTCACCGTCGACGCCGCGCACACGCCTCGATTCACCTGCACCACCGACAACGACCAGTGCCAGATCGCCTCGTTCTACCCCGGCGCGATGAGCCACGCCCGGGAGATCTCGCTGCAACCGCTGGTGGCGAGCCACCGGATCGCGCTGGTGCTGGTCGGGGCGAACGACCCGGACGCCATGCTGGCGCACACCGAGCAGGCCCGCGCGCTCGGTATCGCCTTCGCCGCCGATCCGTCGCAGCAGCTGCCCAGACTGGACGCCGAGCAATGCCGCGCACTGGTGGACGGCGCGAAATACCTGTTCACCAACGAGTACGAGTGGGAGCTGCTCACGCGGCGGACCGGTTGGAGCGAGGCCGAGCTCACCGACCGGGTCGGCCTGCGGATCACCACCCTGTCGAACAAGGGCTCGGTACTAGTCGGCCGCGACGGCACCGACCTGCACGTCGACGTGGTGCCGACCGAATCCATCGAGGACCCGACCGGTGGCGGCGACGCGTTCCGGGCCGGTTTCCTGGCCGGCATCGACGGCGGCCTCGGGGTGGAACGCGCGGCGCAGCTCGGCTCCCTGATCGCCACCCTGGTGCTGGAAACCACCGGCACCCAGGAATGGGCCATCGACGCCGACCGGAACACCGAGCGTGTCCGCGCGGCGTACGGACCGGGCGCGGCCGCCGAGATCGGGCCGGTGCTGCGCGCCGCCCGGGGCCCGGCAACCGGCACGAGGTGACGTCCGGCGCGCGGCGCTCACGCTTCGGGTATACGGGCCACGGCCTCGATTTCAATGAGGTAGCCCGGGGCGAACAGGGCCTGGACGCCGACCAGCGAACTCGCCGCGCAGCGTCGCGTCCCTTCGTGCAGCGGACCCATGATCAGCGGCACGACCTCCGGGCGGTAGTCGACGCTGCCGTCCTTGTCCCAGGCCACCTGCCAACGCTCTCGACTGGCTGTCGCGGCCGGATGGGGCGGACGCGGTGCTGCACCGCAAGCCGGTGGCCATCATCGGCGCATCGACCGGGCCGTTCGGGACCGTGCGAGCGCAGCTAGCCCTGCGGCAAGTGCTGCACAAGCTGGACGCGAACGTGCTCGGTCAACCCGAGTTCTACCTGTTCCACGCTCACCAGCAGTTGGCCGAGGACGGCACGCTACCGGCTGGCTCGCCCCGCCCGCACGCTGCTGCTGACCGTTCTGGACGACCTGATAAGCCTGGTGCGGCAGCGGCAGCGGCAGTCGCAGGTCAGCGCGTCCGCCGCCATCGGCGCATCCGCATGAACACCGCAGGCCTGACCGGGCTCCCGCTCCTCGGGCAGCTCGCTCACTTGGCGGTAGCCCGTCCGCCGAGTAGCTGGCCGAGAATGTCGATGCCCTCGCGGATGTCGGGCTCGGTCGTGCCGGCGTAGCCGAGTAGCAGGGCCGGCGGGTGGTTCGGCTCGATGGAGTGCAGTGAGAGCGGCCATGCGTGGATGTCGCGGCGGGCGGCCGCCGTCGCGACCTCTCGGTCGTCGAAGTCCTTGGGCAGCCAGCCGATGACGTGCAGGCCGCCGTCCGATGGTGCGACCCGTAGCCGTCCGCGCAGCCGGTCGGCCTCACGGATGAGCGCCTTCTGTCGTGTGCCGTAAAGGACGCGCATCCGCCGCAGGTGGCGGTTGAAGTGGCCTTCCCGGATGAAGTCGGTGAGGACGGCCTGGTCGAGCAGATGAGCATGCATGTCCGTGCTGAGGTGGGCCGCGGTGAAGCCGTCGACGAGTTCCCGCGGCGCGATCAGGTAGCCAAGGCGCAGGCTGGGGAACATCGCCTTACTGAAGGTTCCGACATAGATGACCCGGTCGTGTTGGTCGATGGCCTGGAGCGCGGCGAGCGGGCGACCGACATAGTGGAACTCGCTGTCGTAGTCGTCCTCCACCACCCAAACCCCGGCCCGGGCGGCCCAGTCGATCAGCGCGATTCTGCGTTCCAGCGACAGCGTGGAACCGAGGGGAAACTGGTGCGACGGCGTCACGATGGCGAGCCGGGCACCCGGCTCACGTTCGATGCCCGCGCTCACGTCGAGGCCCTTGTCGTCCACCGGTACCGGTACCAGCCGGGCGCCCGCGGAGATGAGCGCGGCCCGGGCGCCGAGGTAGCCGGGGTCCTCGATCCAGGCCGGGTCGCCGGGATCGAGCAGGATCCGTGCGCAGAACTCCAGCGCCTGCTGCGAACCTGACACGACGACGACCTGGTCGGCTGTACATCGGATGCCCCGGGCGGTCGCGATGTAGGCGGCGATGGCCTCCCGCAACGGCCGATAGCCCGCCGCGTCGTCGTAGCGCATGAGATCGCGTGCCGACTGGCGCATGCGTGCGGCGTACAGACGAGCCCACAGTTCTGAGGGGAACTCGTCCAACCCGGGGAGCCCGATCTGGAACGCTGTCGAGTGGCTGGAGGCCCCGGTGATCGCGGGCAGCGGCATTCGATCAGTGCCGGCGATGCGCTGTCCCCGTTCGGACAGCCCGCGCGGTGTCGCCCGGCTCTGCGCGCTGGACTTGACCGCTCGTCCAGGGCTGATCATCTGTTCGGGGAGCACCCGCGCCACGTAGGTTCCGGAGCCGCGACGCGCCTCGAGGTAGCCCTCGGCATTCAGCTGATCGAAGGCGGCCAAGACGGTGTTGCGCGACACTCCTGACTCCGCGGCAAGCTGACGGCTGGCGGGCAACCGGGCGCCCGCGGTGAGTTGGCCACTCAGGATTGCCTCGCGGATCCGCTCGTACAGTCGACGGTAGGCAGGGCCAGCCGCGGCGCCGAGGTGCGCGCGTGCTTCGTTACCGCCAGATTGCATGTGGTACTCCCACGAGCCCCAGAATTGGATCTGTTGAAGAGTAGCGATCTGGCTATGGTTGAGGAACCACTTCTCGTGCGCCGAACGGAAGGGCTTCCTCCGTGGCTATCTACCTGAGTATGCAGCGCGTCCGCTTCTCCAGCCCCGATGCCTACGAGAAGTTCAAGGTAGTGTTCGGCGATACCCGGCACCATTTGATGCAGCTTCCGGGTTTCATCCATCTAACCTGGTGGGAGCACCCTGACGACCCCACCTGGTTCAACGAGTGCAGCTTCTGGGCGAGCAAAGAGGCACTCTACGACTGGCACATGGACACCTACCACAAGCACGCCAAGGCGTGGGCGGCCAACGGCGCCATCATGGAAGACATCATCACAAACTTCGAGCTTGTCGGAACCCGGCTTCTGCGCATCTGTCCGTGCTGTGGCGAGCTTCAAGACAAGAGCTACGACCTGGGCAGCGAACAAGCGGTATTGCGCGAGCAATGCCCGAAGTGCGGGTTCCATTTTCCGTATCTCACCGAACAGCCGTCCAGCTTCGCGGTATTCAAGGATCTCGCGCCTGAGCCGGACGAGTCGACCAATGGACTCGCACCGGCTGTCGAAGCACCGGCAACTGTGTAGCGAACCAATGAGTGTCGTGGGACGGCGGCTCGGAGAAACTAGAGCAGCTTGTCTTGAGTGAACGGGAGGTCCCGTATTCGTTGACCTGTCGCGTGGTAGATGGCGTTGCCGATCGCGGCCGGCACTCCGGTGATCGGGCATTCGCCGAATCCTCGAGCGCCGAGGGCGGTGCTGACCGGGTCGGGCTTGTCCACGAACATGACGTCGAGGTCCGGCACGTCCGCGTTGACCGCCACGAGGTAGGTGGACATGTTCGGGTTGACCACGCGCGCCGTGCGCCCGTCGTAGAGGGTGTGTTCCATCAGCGCGATGCCGATGCCCCAGGTCATCCCGCCGATCACCTGGCTGCGCGCGGTCTGCTGGTTGAGGACGCGCCCGCAGTCGTAGGCGCCGACGACCCGGGTCACCCGGACGCGGCCGTAGCGGGGATCGACCCGGACCTCGACGAAGACCGCCCCGCAACTGTTGCCGGGCTGGTTGTTGCTGGTCGCGGTGTTCTCCACCGGCGCGCCGTGCCGGGTGACGACCTCGCGGTAGCTGTCGCGCCGGGCGCGGTCGGCCGTGGCGAAGAGGAACCCGTTCTCCGCGACGACGGCCTCGGGCGCCAGCCCGTGCAGCGGCGATGCGGTGTCGGCGATCGCCAGCGCGACGACGGCATCGCGCACCGCCCGCCCGGCCCGGTCCACCGCGCCGGTGACGCTCGGCACGGTCGCCGACGACGCCGACAGGCCCGCCACCGGATAGTCGGTGTCGCCGAGCCGGAAGGAGACCTGCGGGACCGGGATCCCCAGTGCCTGGGCGGCCACCTGCGTCATCACCGTGTAGGTGCCCGTGCCGATGTCCTGCGTGCCGCACGTCGCCACAGCGGTCCCGTCGAGGCCGACCTGGACGCGCGCCGACGCCGAGCCACCGTCGTGCGCGTGCATCTCGGTAGCCATCCCCCACCCGATGAACTCGTCGCCGTCCCGGGTGGCACCGGGCTTGGGGTTGCGCCGCTCCCAGCCGAAGGCGGTGCGGGCCATGGCGTACGCATCGGCCAGGTAGCGGCTGCTGAAGCGCAGGCCGGTGGACGGGCTGATGTCGGTGTTGTTGCGGATCCGCAGCTCCACCGGGTCCATGCCGAGCTCGTAGCTGAGCTCGTCGAGTGCGGTCTCCATGGCGAAGTGCGCGGGCAGCTCGGGCGCACGCATGAAGTTCGCCGACGGGAGGTCGAGCTGCACCCCCTGCGCCCGGGTGTGCAGGTTGGGCACGCGGTAGAGGCGCTGGACCGAGCGGTTCGGGTTGAACATCATCTCGCTGCCACGCGACTGCTGCTGCGTCCCGAAGTGGATCATCGAGGTCAGGGTGCCGTCGCGCCGGGCGCCGATGGTGACGTCGGCCTGGTACTCCGCGCGCTGCCCGACGATGGAGTAGATCTGGGCGCGGGACATCACCAGCTTGATCGGCCGGCCGAGCTGGCGCGCGATCGCAACGGTGTGCTGCGCGAACGGGCCCGCGGCCGCGGATGTCTTGCCGCCGAAACCCCCGCCGAGGTACTCGCACAGCACGTGCGCATTCGCGGGTGGAACGCCGACGGCGCCGCTGAGCGACCGCTGGCTGTTGCTCACGCCCTGGGTGCTGACGTGCGCGGTGAACCGGTCGCCCTCCCAGTACGCGACGATCGCGTGCGGCTCGATGGCGTTGTGGTGATGCGCCGGCGTGGTGTACCGGCCGGTGACGGTCACGTCGGCCGCCGCCAGCCCGCGTTGCGGGTCGCCGACGACCAGCTCCTGCTCCGGGGGCACGTGCACGCCGCCGGGGTTGTCGGCGATGAACGTCTGCGGCGCCTGCTGGGAGCCGTAGGTGACCGTCACCATGCTCGCGGCGTCCTGTGCCTGCTCCAGCGTCTCCGCGACGACGTAGCCGATGATCTGACCGTTGGTGGTGACGTTCGGGGTCTGCATGGGGAGCGGGCCGCGGGAGCTGACCAGGCGCGGGGCGTTCTGGTAGTTGAAGACCGCCACGACACCCGGCGCTGCTCTCGCCGAGGAGAGGTCCATCGCGGTGATCACGCCGCGGGCGATGGTGCTCAGCACAAGCGCGCCGTGCAGCATGCCGGGCAGCGTCCGGTCGGCCGCGTAGCGGGCGCCCCCGGTGACCTTCGCGACACCGTCCACCCGAGGTACCGCCCTGCCGACGGGCTGGGTCATTGCACACCTCCGAGGTCTCGCAGGTGACCGTCGAGCGCCCGTTGGACGAGATCGGCCTTGAACGCGTTGTGCTCCCGGGTGACCGCACCGCGGACGAGCGCCTGCCCGGCGGCGGCGATGGTGTCGCCGGTGAGCGGCCGGCCGCGCAACGCCGCCTCCGCCTCGGGCGAGCGCCACGGCTTGGTGGCGACCCCGCCGAACGTCAGGCGGACGTCGCGCACGACGTTGCCGTTCATCTCCAGTGCCGCCGCCACCGCGACCACGGCGAACTCGAACGTGGCCCGGTCGCGCAGCTTCAGGTACCGCGACGTCGCCGCCATCGGCGTGATCGGGATCTCGACGCCGACGATGAGCTCGCCGTGCTCGAGAGCGTTCTCCCGGTCTGGGGTGGCGCCGGGCACCACGTGGAACTCACCCATCGGGATGCGCCGTGCTCCCTCGGGGCCCTGGGTCAACACGGTGGCGTCGACCGCGAGCAGCGAGACCGCGAGGTCGGAGGGGTGCACGGCGATGCACTGGTCGCTGACGCCGAGGATGGCGTGCGCCCGGTTCTGGCCCTCCAACGCGGGGCAGCCGCTGCCCGGCACGCGCTTGTTGCACGGCGAGCCGGCGTCGCGGAAGTAGCCGCACCTGGTGCGCTGCAGGAGGTTGCCACCGATCGCGGCCATGTTGCGGACCTGCGGCGACGCCGAGTTCAGCAGCGCCTCGGAGACGACGGGAGCGGCGCGGCGCACCGCCGGATGCTCGGCGACCTCGCGCATCCTGGCCAGCGCCCCGATGCGGACGACCCCGTCGCGCTCCACCACGTCGGCGAGCGGCAGGGCGTTGACGTCGATCAAACGGTCGTGGGCTCGGGCGCCGTCCTTCATCAGGTTGAGCAGGTCCGTGCCGCCGGCGATGAACCCGGCGTCGGGACGCTCGGCGACGAGCCGGACCGCGTCGTCGACGGAGGTCGGCCGCGCATACTCGAAGGCCCTCATCGGTGCATCTCCTGCGCGGCGTCCTGGACGGCGACCACGATGTTCGCGTAGCAGGCGCAGCGGCACAGGTTGCCGCTCATCCACTCGCGGATCTCGTCAGCCGAGCCGGTGTGGCCCTCCTCGATGCAGGCGACCGCCGACATGATCTGCCCCGGCGTGCAACCGCCGCACTGGAAGGCGTCGCGCCGGATGAACGCCGACTGCACCGGATGCAGGCCGCCCTCGGGCGCGAGCCCCTCGACCGTGGTGATCGCCGAGTCCTCCTGCATGACGGCGAGGGTGAGGCAGGACTTGATGCGGCGGTCGTCCGCGAGAACCGTGCAGGCACCGCACTCGCCGCGGTCACAGCCCTTCTTGGTGCCGGTGAGATCGAGACGCTCGCGGAGCGCGTCAAGTAGCGTCACGCGAGGCTCCACGGTGAGCTGGTGCTCCTTACCGTTCACCTTCAGGGTGATGTCCACCATGGATGTGGTGGACGTAGTGCCCTCTTCAGCGCAAGCAACAACAACCTGGGAAACACCGACCGCGGCCGCACCGGCGCCCATGGACTTGAGAACGGTTCTTCGTGACACTTCCCATGTTGATGTGTCGGGCACCGCGCTCGCCTCCGTCGTTTCCGCGTCCCCAAATGGGGGATTGATACGTCAACCCTAGCAGTCCAGCGGGAGTCGGAGCTGGAAGGCGCCGCCGGGGTGACCGGGCAGGTAGGTCAGTTCACCGCCGTGCGCGCGAGCCAGCGCGCGGGCGATGGGCAGTCCCAAACCGGCGCCACCGGAGTCACGGGCGCGGGCATCGTCGAGCCGGACCAGCCGGTCGAAGATCCGTTCCCGGTCGGCTTCGGGCACGCCTGGCCCCGAGTCGTAGACGGTGAGCTGGGCCTCGGCGGCGCTGTGCTGGACAGTGACCCGGACGGTGCCGCCGGCGGGGGTATGGCGGCGAGCGTTGTTGAGCAGGTTGGTGAGGATCTGGCTGATCCGGCTCTCGTCGGCGCGCACCCCCACTCCGACGAGGTCCGGGTCGGGCTCACGGTGGCCGTGATCCAGGGTGACGGTCAGCGCGGGCGCGAGCAGTTGAGTTCGCTGGATCTCCAGCGCCGCGAGGGCCTCCAGCACACCGAGGTCGAGGTGTTTGAGCTGTAGCGGCGGCCCTCCCTCGATGTGCGCCAGTTCCAACATCTCGGCCACCAGATGGGTGGCGCGGCGGGTTTCCCGGACCAGGGTGGTGGCCAGCTCCTCGCGGCGGGACAGCTCGAGATCGGGATGTCGGACCAGGGTTTCGGCAAGGCCCTGCATCCCGGTCAGCGGGGTACGGAGCTCATGCGCGGCATCGGAGAGGAACTGCCGCAACGTCGCCTCGGAGCGCCGAGCGGTGGTTTCGGCCTGTCGAGCCTGGCTGGCGGCGGCCTCGGTGTCGGCCTGCGCGGACTCCAGCGCATCGAGCATGGTGTCGAACGCGGCGGCGGTGCGGCCGAGCTCGGTGCCGGAGTCCGGTGGCCGCAGCCGTCGGCCCCGGTCACCGGCGGTGATCGCATCGGCCAGGCTGGTCATGGTGTCGAGTGGCCGCAGCGCGGCGCGCACCCCGACGAGCATGCCGATCGCGGCCAGCACCAGCCCGATCCCACCCACCACTGTCAACAGCACCCGGAGTTGGGCCTGCACGTCGTCCAGGTTGGCGGCGTCGGTGGTGAGCACCAGCCGCGAGCCGTCGGGCAGCGGCACCGCCACACTCTCCTGGTGGCCGTCGTCGGACTCACTCGGCCGGGCCAGGTGGAACGGCCCCTTGTCGCCGGTGCTGGCACCGCTGGGCTGCGCCGTCGGATCGGGCGGCCGCACCTCGGCGATAACCGCCCGATCGCCCAGCTGGCGCACCAGCTGGTCGGGCGGCACGCCTTGCTGGACGAGCATGGTCGCGCGCTGGACGTGCACGGACATCTGCGCGTTCAGCTGGTGGTCCAGCTCCTGCTCGAGGACCACGTCGACCACCACGCCGACGCCCACCACGAGCAGCGCGGCAACCGCGATGACGACCGCTGTCACCCGCCACCGAAGCGAGCTGATTCTCACCGGGACAGGCCTGAATCGGGCCGGTCGGACTCGGGCAGGCCGAGCTTGTAGCCGAGGCCGCGGACGGTGTGCACGATTCGCGGGCCCCGGCTCTCCAGCTTGCGGCGCAGCCCGCTGACGTGCACCTCGACGATGTTCGGGTCGTAGTCGTCGTAGCCCCACACCTGAGTCAGGATCTGGTTCTTGGTCACCGTTCGGCTGCGCTGCTCGACCAGGTAGCCGAGCAGCCGCAGCTCGGTGGCGGTCAGGTCGAGCACCGCGCCGGCTCGGCTGGCAGTGCCCGAGTGCTCGTCGATGACGAGATCGCCGTACTGAATGGCGGTGGGGACCCGGCCTCGGCGGCGCAGCACGGCCCGCACCCGGGACACCAGCTCGGCCAGCAGGAACGGCTTGATGACGTAGTCATCGGCGCCGCCGTCGAGGCCACGCAACCGATCGTCAGCCCCGTCCCGCGCGGTGAGCAGGATGACGGCGGCATCGGAGTGCTCGCGGACCACCTCGAGCAGCCGGAAGCCATCCCGCTCGGGCAACATGATGTCCAGGATCACCAGGTCCGGGCGGAACCCGGCCAGCACCTGCTCGAGATCGACACCGTGCCCTCGGCCACCGACGACGAACCCGCCATCCACGAGCGCCTGCTCGACGGCAGCACGGATCGTCGCCTCGTCCTCGACCACCAACACCCGTGCCGCCGGTGTCGGCCGTCTGACCGCGTCAGCAGATCCCATGGCGCCATGGTGCCGCGCACTTGCCCGCCGCACGCCGCCGCGCGGTCAATTCAGCCGGATCTTCAGCCTCGATTCAGCCGCCTGGGGCCGCTTGATCCCCTTCGCTGAACTGAACCTGAAGATCGGGCCTCTCGCGCCGGGCCACTTATCTCATTCACAGGAACTCGGCTAACTCTCGGGAACAGGTTCGATTTGCCGGGCAATACGCACGCTCGGCGCGCTCCCTGGATGAGAGGACATTCCGCAATGCGCGATTCCGATCGGTGGCCACAATCCGCGCAACCACGGCAATCCGAGAAGTCGGCGCGTAGCGGCCCGCACCGAGGACGCGCCGCGACGGCGCTCGACGCGGAGCCGACGCCGGCGTTTCCGACCGCCACCGGCCCGACCGCCGGCGCGACCCGGCCGATTCGGGTGCGGCGGCTGCTCGGGTGCGACGTGCTGGGCGCGTTGGCGATCGCCAGTGTCGTGGCGGTGGTTGCCCTGTGGGTGCGCAATGGGGGCGTGCAGCGGGTGCCGCTCGGGTTGGTCGGCTCGGATTCGCTCGGTCGGCTGGCCGGACTGGTCGCCTCGGACCTGCTGCTGCAGGTCCTGCTGATGGCCCGAATCCCGTGGGTGGAGCGGGCCTGGGGGCACGACGTACTCGCCCGTCGGCACCGGCTCATCGGCTTCCTTTCGTTCTGGTTGATGATCACGCACGTAGTGCTGATCACCATCGAGTACGCCTACCACGACGGCCTGTCGGTGCTGGCCCAGATCCTCGAGTTCCCGTCCAACCACCGGGGCATCCTGCTGGCGGCGGTCGGCGCGGCGCTGCTGATCGTGGTCGTCGGCATGTCCATCCGAGCGGCCCGTCGGCGGGTGCGCTACGAGTCGTGGCACCTGCTGCACCTGTATGCCTACCTGGGTATCGGGCTCGCGCTGCCGCACCAGATCTGGGCCGGTGCGGACTTCACCGACTCGCTGGCCGCCCGGGTCTACTGGTGGACGCTGTACGGCGCCGCTCTGTCGGCGGTGCTGATCTTCCGGATCGGTCTGCCCGGGTGGCGCTCGACCTACCACCGGCTGCGGGTGGTCTCCGTGCTGCCCGAGGCACCGGGGGTGGTGTCCGTGCTGATCCGCGGCCATCGACTGGACCGGCTCCCGGCGCGTGCCGGGCAGTTCCTGCTCTGGCGCTTCCTGGACGGACCGGGGTGGACCCGGGCCCATCCCTACTCGCTGTCCTCGGCGCCGGGCCAGGACCTGCTGCGGATCACCGTGCAGGCGGTCGGCGACGGCAGCGCCCGGGTGAGCGCGATGAAGCCGGGCACCCGAGTACTGATCGAAGGGCCCTACGGCACGCTCACCGCGGCGCGTCAGCGCCGGCGCCGGGTGCTCCTGATGGCCGCCGGCGTCGGCATCACCCCGATCAGGGCGCTGCTCGAGGAGTTGCCCTACCGACCGGGCGAGGCGACCTTGCTCTACCGCGTCACCCGGCCGGAGAGCGCGGTGTTCGCCGATGAGCTGGCCGACCTGGCTGACCGCCGGGGCGTAAGGGTGCACTACCTGAGCGGGCCTCGGCGCCGCGTGGGGTCCTGGCTGCCGGCCGGGTCCGGCAGCGAACTGACCGACGCCGAGCACCTGCTCGGGCTGGTCCCCGACATCGCCGACCGGGACGTATTCCTGTGCGGACCGTCCCCGTGGATGGCCGCCGCCCTTGCCGCGGCCCGGCAAGCCGGCGTGCCGGCGGCACACCTGCACACCGAGGACTTCGCCTGGTGAGCCGGCCCGCCACCACCCCTACCCATCGCCAACCGGAGGACCCGACATGCGCCGATTGACCCTGTGGATCGTCTCGACCGTCGCCTCGCTGGCCCTGCTGATCAGCTACCAGGTCAGCCTGGGCAACGCTCCGGACGAGGGACATCACAACCCAGGCGATTGCCCGCTGGCAGCCGCTGTGGTGCCCGAGGGCAGCTGACCTCCACTCGGCTCTGTGCGGTGCTGCGTCCGTCTGGTCGGCGTGCGGCCCGGAATCACCTAACTCGGTGCTCTGTGGTGGCGGCTCGCCTCGTCGCGTGGTCATGCCGTGTTTGGCCTTATTCGTGGACCGCTGGCGGTGAGCCAGGCGAGGGCACGAGCGATCGCCGCGTCCTGGGGGAGTGCTTGGCCGACCGCGTGGCGGTGGGTGAAGACTGCGTCGCCCAGCCCTTGTCGGAGGCGCGGCCGTAGACCGTGCAGCTCTCGGGCGATGACCACCACCCGATAGGTTTGGTTGGCGGCCTCGCGGGCGCGCCGTCGCTTACGGCGGGCCCGAAGTGCTGTCCGTGGTCGACGCCGAGGTGCCCCCTCCCGGCCCGGGAGAGGTGACGATCGAGGGGTGCCGCCTCGCTCGTAAGTTGACCGGGGTCGCCGTCACGCTCAGCGGGGTGCCGCATCTAAAGGAGACGCTGGTGCTAATGGAGCGTCCCTGGGACGTCTCGCACTTCACACTGGACGTGCTGCCGGCCGCATGCCGGTTGGCTATCGAGTTCGCCGCGAAGATCTCGGCGCGACGCTCAGTGTTGCCAGGTCGTGCCCGCCGCTACCCCGACCGCGGTGGCTCGGCTGATTCTCGCCGTTGACGAGCATGGAGCCCGAAGCTAGGCTAAGTCACCAAGTCACTTGTAAGAACATTTCTCGGTCGACACCAGCCGGAGCGGAGGACGAACTCCATGCGGAACGGTCAGGTGATTTTCGACAATGTTGTCCACCTGCATAACATGCGGGACGACAATGTCATCGAGCCCGAGGGCCGATTGGCGCAGAACTTCTTCTTCCGCCTCCTCAAGACTATGAACGCGGAGGGCGAGCACTCGGACTACGCAAAGGCGTGGTCCGCCGAGCATCTGGCCGAGCGACTGTTCGGCGGTCATTCGCAGATCGACCTGGCGATGATCCAGACGGTGCCGATGTTCGACCTGTACAAGGACGGCCTGGACGCGGTCGACCGGCAGTACGAGCTCGTCCAGCTCGAGCCGGAGCGGGTGGTCTTCTGCGGCGGCACCGACCCGATGCTGCGCGGGCTGAACACCGCGATGCACGACATCGACTACCAGATCACCCAGCTCGGCGCCCGGTCGATCAAGTTCTACACCGCGCACACCCGGGGCCGTTCCTGGCGGATGGACGACCCCGCGGTGGCCTACCCGATGTACGAGCGCATGCTCGAGCACGGGGTCAACCTGGCGCAGGTGCACAAGGGCAATCCGCTCGGGCCCGAACCGATCAGCGCATTGCAGACACACGATGTCGGGGAAGCCGCGTTGGCCTGGCCTCAGATGAATTTCATCATCCACCACCTCGGAGTGCCCTACGAGGATGAGGCAATCGCCATTGCGCAGCGGTACCCGAACATTTATCTGTCCATGTCCACCTGGATCAACATGATTCGGGTCGCGCCGAGACTGACCGCCGAGCGGTTCGGGAAAGCGTTGCGTGGGGTGGGTGCCGACCACATCCTGTGGGGGACCGAGGCGCCACTCGGGCCGCACCCGCAGGACTTGCTGGACTGGGTCTGGGACTTCGAGATGCCCGAGGACCTGGTGGCCGGCTATGCCTACCCGAGGATCAGCGACGCCGACCGGGCCAACATGTTCGGGCGCAACCTGCTGCGCCTGTTGGACCTGGACTACGTGAACGGGCGCCTGGTCCCGGCCGGTGCCGGCGCCCCGGACGAGGTGCTGGTGAGCGCCAATGCAACGCGCTGACCTGGAGCTGGGCCTCGAGGTCCAGCGGGCGCTGAACAGTCGAATCCGGCCGCTGCTGAACGTGGATGCCGGCGACATCGAGATCGTCGAGGTGCGGGACGGCCACGTGCGGCTGGAGCTGCTCGCCTCGTGCTCCCGCTGCCAGCTCAAGCTGGGTTGCCAGGCCGAGATGGTGCTGCCGGTGCTGCGGGAGCGGTTCGCCGACCAGGGTGCCACCTTCGCCATCAAGGGCGTGCCGGACCACCTCTAGTTACAAGTAACTTGGTCGCCTTGCGAGGGTCGCCGACTGCTCGCGCGCATTGACGCGGAGGACGACAGTGAGACTGGCAAGTTTCGGCCCACCGGGCGCCGAACGGCCCGCGGTACTGGCCGAGGACGGCACGGTGCTACCGCTCGACCCGCTGCTCGCGAGGTACGCGGTGAGCGGGGACATGTGCACCGTGCTGGGCCTGCTCCCGGTGCTGGGCGTGGAGATCGCGGAGTTCGCGCGCCGCGGCGGACCCGGAATCCCGCCGTCCGAGCTGCGACTCGGCCCGCCGGTGCCCCGCCCCCGACAGATCGTCATGCTCGGCGCGAACTACCGCTCGCACATCGTCGAGTCCTCGGTGTCCGGTGGGGTGCCGCCCAGCAAACCGATGCTGGTGGGCAAGGCGCCGAGCACGCTGGTCGGACCGAGGGACGACATCATCCGGCCGAGGGAGACCGAGCAGCTCGACTACGAGGTCGAGCTCGTCGTGGTCATTGGCCGGACCGGGCGGCGTATCCCGGCCGAGCGGGCCCGGCGACACATTGCCGGCTACCTGGTCGCCAACGACGTCACCGCCAAGGACGAGATGCTCGGCGACTTCGCCACCATCCCGTTCTACCTGCAGCTGTTCCGGGGCAAGAACTTCGACACCTTCCTGCCCACCGGTCCGTGGCTGACCACCGCCGACGAGATAGCCGACCCCTCGGCACTGCGGGTGTGGCTCAGCGTGAACGGCGAACCGCGGATGGACTGCCCGACCAAGGACATGGTGTCCGGTGTCGACGAGGTGGTGGCCGAGGTCAGCGGCGTGGTGACGCTGCACCCCGGGGACCTGATCCTCACCGGGTCCCCGCCGGGCGGTGGCGGCGACTTCGACCCGCCGCGCTACCTGCACCCCGGCGACGTCGTCCGCGCCGGCATCACCGACCTCGGAGAGATCGAGAACACCGTCGTCGATGAGCTCGGCCGGACCTGAGGGACGCGCTGCCACCCCAACCCAAGGAGCACCAGCATGCGACTCGCGCGATACCACCTCGACGGCCGTGACCGGCTGGGCGCGGTACTCGACGACACCGTGGTGCCGACGCCATGGCCGGACTTCGAGTCGCTGTTCGCGCTGGACGACCCGCTCGCGGCGGTTCGGACCTTCAGCCCCGACCCGGCCGACGCGGTCACCCCGGACCGGCTGCTCCCGCCGCTGGTGCGCCGCGCGCAGGTCATCGGCACCGGGGGCAACTACGCCGACCACGCGGCCGAGGCGGCGCGGGTCGGAATGGAGGTGATCGACCCGATCTTCATTCCGTTCCTGTCCAGCGCGGTGATCGGGCCCGACGACAATATCGTGATCCCGCACCCGGACACCAAGACCGACTACGAGGTGGAGTTCTCGGTCGTGATCGGCCGCACCGCGCGCCGGCTCACCCTGGAGAACGCGATGGACCACGTGTTCGGCTACACGGTGGTCAACGACATCAGCGCCCGCGAGGTCATGGAGCGGGTGAAGTTCCAGGTGATGCTGCTCAAGTCGCCGGACACGTTCCTGCCGGTCGGCCCGCACGTGGTGACCGTCGACGAGGTACCGGATCCCTACCGGCTGGGCATCGCCACCTATCTCAACGGCGAGGTGCGGCAGAAGTCCAACACCGGGGCGATGACGTGGCGCATCCCGGAGCTGCTGGTGAAGATCACCCACTACTGCACGCTGCGCCCCGGCGACGTGGTGACCACCGGGACCCCCGGCGGGGTCGGCTACTTCCGGGAGCCACCGGAGTTCCTGCGCCCCGGCGACACGATCGTCGCAGAGGTGGAGGGCGTCGGCCGGCTGAGCAACGACCTGGTCGCCGGTTGGAGCGACGGATGAACCGCCGGCTCGGCGTGGCGTTGGTCGGCGCCGGGTGGGCCGGCCGGATGCACGCCGCCGAGTACGGCCGGGCCGCAGGGCTGCTGGCCGGACACGGTATCCGGCTCGAGCCGGTGGTAGTTGCCGACTCCGACATCGACCGGGCGGAGTCGGTGGCCCGCCGGGCGGCGATCCCGGCGGTCGAGGCGGACTGGCGGGCGGCGGTGAACCGGGACGACGTCGACCTGGTGGACATCTGCCTGCCCGATGAATGCCACGCCGAGGTGGCCATCGCGGCCGCGCGCGCCGGTAAGCACATCCTCTGCGAGAAACCGCTGGCGCAGACCGTGGAGCAGGGCGAGGCCGCGCTGGCCGAGATCGAGCGGGCCGGGGTCACCGCGATGGTGGGCCTGCAGTACCGGCGCACGCCGGCCGCCGAGCTGCTCGGTCAGTTGATCGACGACGGGCGGCTGGGGCGGCCGCACACGGTGCGGGCGTACTTCGCCAGGGATGTGGGTGCCGACCCGGCCACGCGGGTCGGCTGGCGGTTCGACGGCGCGCGGGCCGGGTCGGGCAGTGTGCACGCGCTCGGGCCGCATGTGATCGACCTGCTGCGCTACCTGGTCGGGGAGATCACCGCCGTCGCGGCGTCCGTGCAGTCCGACGTCGGCACCGACGCGCGGGCCTCCGACTCGGCCGACGTGTTGCTCCGCTTCGCCGGTGGCGCCCACGGGGTGCTGCAGACCAGTTGGGCCGCGTTCGGTCGCAAGCACCACCTGGAGATCGAGGTACTGGGCGGCAAAGGCAGCGCGCGGCTGGTCTCCGACCGGCTGGGCCAGGTCCAGCTGGCCGAGTCGACGGCGACCGGGTTCCGAACCGTGTACAGCGGCCCCGACCAGCGGCTCGGACGGCTGCTCAACCTGGTGCCTGGTGTCGCGGTCGGCCTGGACGCGGCGCAGGCGGTGCAGCTCTACGACCTCGGGCGGGCAATCGCGGAAGGCCACCCGGTCGCCCCCGACTTCCGGGACGGCCTCGCGGTGGACCGCCGCCTGGCCGCCATCGAACAGTCCAGCGCGCAGCGTCGCTGGGTCGAACTGACCGCCGACCACCCACCACTGGCCATCGCGAGGAGCACCTGATGACCGCTGAGACGACCGAGGCGAGCCGAGCAATGGATACCGAGGCGAGCCGACCGTTGGAAGACGTGTTCGTCCTCGACTCGACGGTGCACGGGTACAACACCCTCGAGGACAACTTCGTGCCCGGTCCGTACCGGGAGCGGGTCGCCGAGACGCTGTCCAACATGCTCTACGGCGGGCACGCCAACATCGTCCCCGACGGCGACCCGAAGTGGCTGTTGCCGAGGGAACGGTTCCGCCGGGGCCACGACCCCGAGCTGCTCGGCCGGGCGCTGTTCGAGGAGAGCGACACGGACATGTGCGTCTACCACGGGACGCCGCTCTACGGGATCTTCCGCGACGGCGGCTCGCCGCTCTCGGTTGGCCGGGCGATGCGGGAGCGGTGGCCGGGCCGGGTCGAGCTGTACGGGCCGATCAGCCCCTGGGAACCGGGCTCGCTGGAGGAGGCCGAGCGACTGGTCACCGAGGACAAGGTGGTCGGGATCAAGATGTACCCGATGGACATCGTCAAGGGCGAGATCCACAGCTACCGCCTGGACGACCCGGAGATCGCCTTCCCCATCCTGGAGAAGATCCAGCAGCTCGGGGTGAAGGTGGTCGCCACCCACAAGGCGCTGCCGCAGGGCCAGGTACCCAGCGAGCCGTTCGCGCCGTGGGACGTGGCCGGCGCCGCGTCCGCGTTCCCGGACCTGACCTTCGAAATCGTGCACGGCGGACTGGCCTACCTGGAGGAGACCGCCTTCCAGATCGCCCGGTTCCCCAACGTCGCGGTCAACCTGGAGAACAGCTCCGCCTTCCTGATGGCCCGCCAGCCGGCCCGGTTCGCCCACCTGCTCGGCCAACTGCTGTTCTGGGGCGGCCAGGACCGGATCTTCTGGTCGTCCGGCGCCACCGCCCGGCACCCGCAGCCGTTCCTGGAGATGTTCTGGCGGTTCGAGATCCCCAAACAGATGCAGGAGGAGTACGGCTACCCCGAGCTGACCCCGGAGATCAAGGAGAAGATCCTCGGGCTCAACCACGCCTGGCTGTTGGGCTGGGACGTGGCCGCGCTGCGCACGAAGCTGTCCACCGACTCGATCGGCATGCGCAAGCAGCTCACCGCGCCGTGGAGCGCGGCATGACCGGCCGCGCCGCGCCCGGCGGCCCGACCGAGGACGGAGTGCGCGCGGCCCTGAACACGATCGTCGACCCGTGCAGCGTGGGCGCCGGCTCACCGGCGGGGCTGGACGACATGGGCCTGATCCGCCGGGTCGAGCTCACCGGAACCGCCGGGGCGACCGATCTGCGGGTGGTCATCGGCGTGACCGAGTACGGCTGCCTGATGGGCGCCCCGTTCGCGATGGAGGCCTACCGGCTGCTCGAGGCGCTGCCCGGTGTCGGCGCGGTGCAGGTCGAGCTGGACCAGGAGTTCGACTGGCTGCCCGAGGACATGAGCCCGGCCTACCGGGCGCGGCTGGAGCACGGGCACCTGGAAGGGCGCCGCCGGCTCGGGCCGGGGGCGCTGGGCTTCCCGCTGCTGACGATCACCCCATCGCCCGCGGTTGGGGCGGTGAGCCGATGACCGGCGCGATCACCTCGGAGGCAACCGCCGCGCTGCGCGGCCACCTCGGCGCGGACTTCGCCGGCGCCACGTTCGGCCCGGAGGACGAGGGCTACGACTCGGTCCGGAAGGTATGGAACGCCACGGTGGACACCCGCCCGGCACTGTTCGCGCGCTGCTCCTCGGCCGCCGACGTGGCCGCCGCGATCCGCGCCGCCAGGGAGGTGGGCGTGCCGCTCTCGGTGCGCGGCGGGGGACACCAGGTGGCCGGGCTGTCGCTGTGTGACGGCCTGGTGGTGGACCTGGGCGGGATGCGCGGCGGAGTGGCGGACCCGGCCCGCCGGCGGGCCAGGGTCGGCGGTGGCAGCCTGCTCGGTGACGTCGACCGGCTCACCCAGCGCTACGGGCTGATGACCCCGGCCGGCGTGATCTCGCACACCGGTCTGGGTGGGCTCACCCTCGGCGGCGGGGTCGGCTGGACGCACCGCCATTTCGGGCTGACCTGCGACAACGTCGTCGGGGCCGACCTGGTCACGGCGGACGGCCGGTTGCTGCGGGTGAGCGAGCACGAGCACCCGGAGCTGCTCTGGGCGCTGCGCGGGGGCGGTGGCAACTTCGGCGTGGTCACCACGTTCGAGCTCGCCCTGCACCAGGTGACCGGATTTCTGGCCGGCCAGGCGGTGTTCCCGCTGTCCAGCCTGGAGCGGGCGGTTGCCCACTACACCGAGCTGATGGCCGACGCCCCGGACGAGGTCGGCGCCGTGCTGGTGCTGCGGGGCAGCCCGCCACCCGGCATGGCGGTGCCCGCCGAGCTGGCCGACGGGCCGATCGTGATGATCAACGCGGCCTGGTCCGGGCCGTTGGAGCGCGGCGAGCCGGTGGTGCGGCGGCTGATCGAGGGAGCTGGACCGGCGTTCTCCCGGGTAGTGGTTCGCGACTACCTCGAGCAGCAGACCATGCAGGACGACAAGAATCCGCACGGGCTGCGCAATTTCCTGAAGTCCCGCTACCTGACCAGGGTGGACGACGGCGCGGTCGAGGTGCTGCGGGCAGCGGCGCGGTCCCAACCGGGGGACTTCTCGCAGATCGAGCTGATCCGGCTGGGCGGGGCGGTCGGTCGGGTTGCCGAGGACGCCACCGCGTTCAGCGGCCGCCACCACCCCTACATCCTCAATGCCGTCGCCACCTGGACCGATCCCGTCGAGGACCCGACCTACATCGCGTGGGCCCGGGCCACCTACGCCGCGCTCGACTCGGTCGGCTCGGACTCGGGCTACCTGAACTTCCTCGGAGAGGAGCAGGACCGCGCCAAGGCCGTCTTCGCCGGGCCCAGCTACGACCGCCTCCGGCGGATCAAGGCGGGCGTGGATCCGGACAACGTGTTCCGGAGCAACATCTCCATCCCGCCGGCGACCTAGCCACACCACGCCACCACGCCACCACCACGGCGCTCCACCTCCACGACCACTCACCCGAGCTGCGCCTCACCCCCACTGTCGCGGGAGATCACCATGATCCGACGACCAATTGCCCTCGCCGGACTCCTTGCTCTGACGCTCGTCGTCGCGGCCTGCGGATCCGCCGCCCCGGCCCAGAATGCCGACGGCTCGACGCCGATCGCCGTCGGCACCAGCTCCACCCTGTCCAATGCGTCGCTGTACTACGCCGACAGCGCCGGCGCCTTCGCCCGGCGCAAGCTGGCCGCGAAGCTCACCGTGGTGCAGTCCGGCGCCGCCGCCATCCCGCTGCTGCTCAACGGGCAGTTGCAATTCGCCGCCGCCGACCCGGTGAGCGCGATCGTGGCGGCCAACAAGAACATCCCGGTGACCGTGGTGGCGACCGGGAGCGTGACGTCCGACGCGGCGGCGACCGACTCGAGCTCCATCCTGGTGCGGGCCGACTCGCCGATCGCCTCGGCGCGGGATCTGGCCGGCCGGACGGTGGCGGTGAACGCCCTCAAGAGCCTCGCCGAAATCACCGTGATGAGCGCCATCGACAAGTCCGGTGGCGACTCCTCGGCGGTCAAGTTCGTCGAGCTTCCCCTGCCGCAGATGGTCGACGCGGTGTCCCGTGGGCAGGTGGATGCCGCCGCGGAGAACGAGCCGTACTCGACGCAGGGTGTGCATGGTGGCCTGCGCAAGATCGCGACTCCGCTGTCTGAGGCGGTGCCGGGGTCGCCCCAGGTGATCTACCTGGCGGAGAAGCGGTACGCGGCCGAGCACCAGTCCACCGTGCGGGCGTTCGCCGAGGCGATCGCGGAGGCCGGCGGCTATCTGGGGCAGCACCCCGACCAGGTGCGCACGGTGGGGCGTACGTCGACGGCCACCCCGCCGGACGTCCTTGGCAGGATCGTCCTGCCGGTGTTCAACGGCGACCGGCTCAGCCAGGCCTCGCTGACCGGGGTGATGGACCTGATGGTCCGCTACCGGGTGATCACGGCTCCGGTGGACCTGGCCGCCATGATCACCCAGCAGGGTCCGTGACCGCGCCGGGCGCGTTGCTCCGGCGCGCCGGAGCACGCGGTGGGGGAGCCGGCGGGGTGAAGGTGCTGACCGTGCTCGGGGTGGTGGCGCTCTGGCAGCTGCTGTCCTCGACCGGTGCGCTGGCGGCGGACGTGATCCCGTCACCCGCCGCGATCGGCGTCAGCCTGGTCGGTGTGCTCGGCGGGCCGGAGTTCTGGCAGGCGCTGGGGCTCACCCTGTTGAGCTGGGCACTGGGGCTGTTGGTGTCGATCTGCCTGGCGGTGCCGGTCGGGTTGCTGCTGGGCGCCAGCGAGCTGGCCTACCGGTCCTGCCGGTTCACCATCGACTTCCTGCGCACCATCCCGCCGGTTGCGCTGGTCCCGCTGGCGCTGCTGCTCTACGGCGCGACGACGCAGATGAAACTGGTGCTGGTGGTGCTGGGCGCGGTGTGGCCGCTGTTGCTGCAGAGCATGTACGGGGTGCACCAGGTCGACCTGGTGGCCAGGGAAACCGCCCGCTCCTACCGGCTGGGGCGCTGGCTGCGCACTGCGTTCGTGGTGTTGCCCAGCGCGGCGCCGTTCGTGTTCACCGGGGTGCGGATCGCCGCGACCATGGCGCTGCTGCTCACCATCGGCGCCGAAGTGATCGGCGGCGCTCCGGGACTCGGTGCCGCGATGGCGCTGGCCCAGACCGCGAGCGACATACCGAGGCTGTTCGCGCTGGTCGCGGCGAGCGCGGTGCTCGGGGTGCTGATCAACACGGTGCTCGCCCGGGTGGAGAGGAGGGTGCTGTCGTGGCACGTGTCGCAGCGACCTTCGCGTGGCTGACCGGGCGGCGGCTGGCCGGCATCGCGGTCGAGCTCTGGCTGCCGATCCTGCTGTTCGCGGGCTGGTGGGTCGCCAGCTCGGGCAGCGCGTCGCTCTACTTCGTCGGATTGGACAGCATTCTCGGGGCGCTCCGGGACGACTGGCTGGGCGAGGCTGGCGCCGCCAACGTGCTGCCCAGCCTGCGCAACCTCGCCGAGGGGTTTCTGCTCGCCGCGTTCATCGGCGTCGTCCTGGGCACCGTGTTGGGGCTGGTGCGCCCACTCGGGAATGCGGTGAGCCCGATCGTGGAGTTCCTCCGCTCGGTGCCAGGTGTTGCGTTGCTGCCGATCGGGCTGCTGATCTTCGGGATCGGCTCCGAGATGAAGGTGTCCCTGATCGCTTACGGCTCGGTGTGGCCGATCCTGCTGAACACCATCGACGGTGTCCGCTCGGTGGACGCCATCAAGCTGGACGTGCTGCGCAGCTACCGGGTGCCGGCACATCTGCGGATCCTCGGCGTGGTGCTCCCGTCGGCGGCGCCACGGATCATGGTGGGCCTGCGGACCAGCCTGTCCATCGCCATCACGATCATCGTGTTCAGCGAGATGATCGGGTCCACCGACGGCATCGGCTACGCGATCCTGCAGGCGCAGCGCAACTTCGAGATCCCCCAGATGTGGGCCGGGATGTTGGCCCTCGGGGTGATCGGCTACTTGCTCAACATCGGTTTCCGCGGGGTGGAGCAGCTTGTGCTGCGGCGGCACCGGGCAATGAACACAACCCCAGGGAGCTGACCATGTCGGAATCCATCACTCAGCCGGCGATGATCGAGCCGACCCGGCGGCCCGCCGAGGTGGTGCTCGCCGCGCAGGGGGTGAGCAAGCAGTACCCGGTGCCGGGTGGCACCCGGGCGGTGCTCGACGAGGTCGACTTCGAGGTGGTCCGCGGGCAGATCGCCACCATCGTCGGACCGTCCGGCGCGGGCAAGACCACGCTGCTGCGCTGCATGGCCGGCCTGGTCACACCCAGTGCTGGGTGCGTCGTGCTGGACGGGACCCCGGTCACCGGGCCGCCGGAAGGGCTGGCCGTGGTGTTCCAGGACTACAGCCGATCGCTGATGCCGTGGATGTCGGTGCGGCACAACGTCGAGCTGCCGCTGCGCGGTCGCCGCGTCGGCAAGCGGGAGCGCCGCGAGCGTTCGCTGGCCGCCCTGGCCGATGTGGGCCTGTCCGGTAATGGCGAGCTCTATCCCTGGCAGCTGTCCGGCGGTATGCAGCAGCGGGTCGCCATCGCCAGGGCCCTGGCCTACCGTCCCGAGGCCCTGCTGATGGACGAACCGTTCGCCTCGGTGGACGCCCAGACCAGGGCGGATCTCGAAGACCTGATGCTGCGCCTGCGCATCCGGCGCAACATCACCATCGTGCTGGTCACCCACGACATCGACGAGGCGGTCTACCTCGGGGACGTCGTCCTGGTCCTCGGCGGCTCGCCGACCCGGGTCGAGACGCGGCTGCCGGTCGGCCTGGGGCCGGACCGGGACCAGATCCGGACCAAGGCCGAGCCGGAGTTCCTGGAGATCCGCTCGCACGTGCTGGCCAAGATCCGTGGCCACCGAGGCGGCGCGGAGTAAGCGCGCAAAAAGTCCGGGGAGAAACCGGGGGGTTAGGGAGCGCAATGACGCACTTCAGGGAAACACTCCGCATTGCCCTGCACTGCATGCGAGCAGGCCGGCTGCGCACAGCTCTCACGATGCTGGGAATCGTGTTGAGTATATCGCTGGTGATAGCGATGCATGGGCTGAATACCGGAGTGCAACACGTTTACGGTGAGGCACTCGATAGCCTCGTCTCACCCATTACCGTAGCGAGCACCGCGGCGATTAAGCCAGGCGGTAATGGGCCGAGGACGCTCACCGACGACGACGTGGCGGCGCTGAGCCAACAGAGCGATCCCTCGGTCATCCGCAATGTCATACCCATGCTGAACGGCCAGGCGGGGATCCGCCGGGGCGCGATTGTGCGCAAGGGCGGCGTGCTGGGCACG
>DATHIT010000433.1:0-2824 GCA_035489915.1 Pseudonocardia sp.
GTTGTCGGCCGCGCGCACCAGCAGGATGACGTCGAACTCGCCGCCCACCAGGGCCATGTGCCGGACCTCGGGGATCTCGCCCAGCCGCGCCTTCAGGTCCCGCCAGGAGTTCTGCCGCACGGACAGCGTGACGTACGCGGAGGTGGACAGCCCGACCCGGACCGGATCCACCAGCGCGGTGAAACCGGTGATCACCCCGGACCTGGTCAACCGGTCCAGCCGCGCGTAGGCGTTGGCCCGGGAAATGCGGACCCGCTCGGCGAGCGCCCGCACCGACAACCGGCCGTCCACCCGCAGCGCGTCCACGATGTGTCGATCAATCTCATCGAGACTTTCGGCCATCTGTCTCACCTCCTCCCCCTCAAGTGGTCGGTTCCTGGACTGGATGACACCGCGGCGCCCGTCCGGCCGTCAAGTTGTCTCGCAATCCTCCCAGAACATGGCCGTTTTGCCCAAGTGAGAGGACGATCTGAGCTAGTTGTCTTCCCGCGTGGAGGTATCGAAATGGCGAAACCACCCCACGCCAGCGCACTGGTCCGCATCCTGGACGAACACGGCCAACGGGTGGCCGACTCCCCCGCGCCGCCGGCCCCGGACGTGCTGCTGGGCGGCTACCGGGCGATGGTGGCGGCCCGGCGACTGAACGACCAGGCCGGCGCCCTGGTGCGGCAGGGCCGGCTGGCGGTGTACCCGTCCTCGCACGGCCAGGAGGCCTGCCAGGTCACGGCGGCGAGCGTGCTGGCCGACGGCGACTGGCTCTTCCCCACCTACCGGGACACCGCCGCGGTGGTGGCCAGGGGGGTCGACCCGCTCGAGGTGCTCACCCTGCTGCGCGGCGACTGGCACTGCGGCTACGACCCGGTGGCGCACAAGGTGGCGCCGCAGGCCACCCCGCTGGCCACCCAGCTGTTGCACGCGGTCGGGGTCGCGCACGCCGCCCGGCTCAAGGGCGTGGACACCGTGGTGATGGCGCTCTGCGGCGACGGCGCGACCAGCGAGGGCGACTTCCACGAGGCGCTCAACTTCGCCGCCGTGTTCGCCGCGCCGGTGGTGTTCCTGGTGCAGAACAACAAGTACGCCATCTCGGTCCCGCTGGCCCGCCAATCGGTGGCGCCCTCGCTGGCCGCCAAGGGGGTCGGCTACGGCGTGCCCGGCATCCAGGTGGACGGCAACGACCTGGCCGCACTCACCGTGGTGCTCACCGAGGCGGTCGACCGGGCCAGGCAGGGCGCCGGCCCGACCCTGGTCGAGGCGGACACCTACCGCATCCAGGCACACACCAACGCAGACGACGCCTCCCGCTACCGCACCGAGGACGAGGTGCGCCACTGGGTACCGCGTGATCCGCTGACCCGGCTGCGCGCCTACCTGGTCGACCAGGGCGCGCTGGACGCCGAGGGCGAGGCAGGGATCACCGCCGCCGCCGAGGAGATGGCCGCGCGCCTGCGGGCCGGCATGGCCGCCGAGGTCACCGTCGACCCGATGGAGCTGTTCGAGCACGTCACGGTGCACCCCAGCGGCCAACGCACCGAGCAGCGGGAGCTGCTGCGCGCGGAGCTGGCGGCCGACGAGGAGGTGTCCGGATGACCGCGACGAAGATGACCATGGCACAGTCGATCAACGCGGCGCTGCGGGATGCGATGACCGCCGACGAGTCCGTGCTGGTGTTCGGCGAGGACGTGGGTCCGCTCGGCGGCGTCTTCCGGGTCACCGACGGGCTCACCGAGACCTTCGGCGAGCAGCGCTGCTTCGACACCCCGCTGGCCGAGTCCGGCATCGTCGGGATGGCCATCGGCATGGCGATGAACGGGATGCGCCCCGTGGTGGAGATGCAGTTCGACGCGTTCGCCTACCCGGCGTTCGAGCAGATCGTCAGCCACGCCGCCAAGATGGCCAACCGCACCCGGGGCAAGCTGCGGGTTCCGCTGGTCATCCGCATCCCCTACGCGGGCGGCATCGGCGGGGTGGAGCACCACTGCGACTCCTCCGAGGCCTACTACGCACACACCCCCGGGCTGACCGTGCTCGCCCCGGCGACCAACGCCGATGCCTACGGGCTGCTCCGGGCGGCGATCGAGAGCCCCGACCCGGTGATCTTCCTGGAGCCGAAGAAGCACTACTTCAGCAAGGAGGAGGTCGACCTGGAGCTGGCGGTCCCGCCGATCGGGCGGGCCGTGGTTCGCCGGTCCGGGCGGGACGCCACGCTGATCGCCTACGGCCCCTCGGTGCCCATCGCGCTGGCCGCCGCCCGGCAGGGCGCCGCCGAGGGCAGGGACATCGGGGTGGTGGACGTCCGCTCCATCGTGCCGTTCGACGACGAGACGGTGGCCGGGGCGGTCCGCGCTACCGGTCGCGCGGTGGTCGTCGCGGAGGCGCCCGGGTTCGCCTCGGTGGCCTCGGAGATCGCCGCCCGGGTGACCGAGCGCTGCTTCCACTACCTGGAGGCCCCGGTGCGCCGGGTCACCGGCTTCGACATCCCCTACCCGCCGCCCAAGCTGGAGCGGCACTTCCTGCCCGGGGTGAACCGCATCCTGGACGCGGTCGACGAGCTGCAGTGGGAGGACGCGTGACTCCCCAGGTGTTCACCCTGCCCGACCTCGGTGAGGGGCTGACCGAGGCCGAGCTGGTGCGCTGGCTGGTGGCCGTCGGGGACAGCGTCGCGGTGGACGCCCCGGTCGCCGAGGTGGAGACGGCGAAGGCCCTGGTCGAGGTGCCCAGCCCGTACGCCGGGGTGATCGCCCGGCTGCACGGCGCCGAGGGCAGCACCATCGCGGTGGGCGCCCCGCTCATCGAGGTGGACCCGGCCGGGAACGGGTCGGCGCCC
>DATHIT010000434.1:0-2104 GCA_035489915.1 Pseudonocardia sp.
TCAGCGACCAGGCCACCTCGGCGACATCCAGCTCCGGACGGGCCGCCACGAACTCACCGAGCCGGCCGGCCTGCGCCACCAAGCCGGCACCGGACCGTGCCGAGACCAGCCACGCCGCCGTCGGCCCGGCCAGCACCGGCAGGCCGGCACCTGTCGTGTCCTGGGGGGCACCTTCGCCAGCCGGATCGTCGGGATCGGCGTCGGTGTGCACGGCCGAGCCGGCCGCGCCGGACACCCGAGGGGTCTCTTCAAGGATGGTGTGCACGTTGGTACCGCTGACCCCGAACGCCGACACCCCGGCCCGCCGGGGACGCCCATTGACCGGCCAGTCGACCGGCTGGGTCAGCAACCGCACCTCACCGGCCGACCAGTCCACGTGCGGACTCGGCTCCTCGGCATGGAGGGTGCGCGGCAGTTGCCCATGCCGCAGCGCGAGCACCATCTTGATGATCCCGGCCACCCCGGCCGCGGTCTGGGTGTGCCCGATGTTCGACTTGACCGACCCCAGCCACAGCGGCTGGCCCTCCGGCCGGTCCTGCCCGTAGGTGGCCAACAGCGCCTGGGCCTCGATCGGGTCCCCGAGCACCGTCCCGGTGCCGTGCGCCTCCACCGCATCGACCTGATCCGCCCGCAACCCGGCATTCGCCAACGCGGTCCGGATCACTCGCTGCTGGGACGGACCATTCGGCGCGGTGAGCCCGTTACTGGCCCCGTCCTGATTCATCGCGCTACCCGCAACCACAGCCAGCACCCGGTGCCCGTTGCGCTGCGCGTCGGACAACCTCTCCAACACCAGCATCCCGGCGCCTTCGCCCCAGCCGATACCGTCCGCATCAGCCGCGAACGCCTTGCACCGACCGTCGAAAGCAAGCCCCTTCTGGCGGGCGAACTCCGCAAACGCACCCGGCATGGACATGACAGCCACACCACCGGCCAGAGCCATCGAGCACTCACGCGAACGCAGCGCCTGACACGCCAGATGCAACGCGGCCAGCGACGACGAACACGCCGTGTCGACCGTCACCGCCGGGCCTTCCAGCCCAAGCGTGTAGGAAACCCGACCGGAGATGACCGACGTCGCGCTGCCGATCATCAGATAGCCCTCGGAGCCGCCCTCCTCGGGCAGGCCGTACCCATACCCACCGAAGCTCGCACCAGCGAAAACCCCGGTCGCCGTACCCTTCAACGACCCTGGATCAATCCCGGCCCGCTCGAGCGCCTCCCACGCCGTCTCCAACAGCAAACGCTGCTGCGGATCCATCGCTAGTGCCTCACGCGGACTGATCCCGAAGAACCCCGGATCAAAGTCGGCTGCGTCGTAGAGGAAACCGCCGACGCGCGTGGTGGACGCCTCGTCCTGCATGCCGGCATAGAGGCCCTCGGCATCCCAACCACGGTCCGTGGGAAACCCGGAAATCGCGTCGGTCCCGGCGACCAGCAGGTTCCACAGATCCTCCGGCTCGCGGACACCGCCCGGGAACCGGCAACCCATACCCACGATCGCAATCGGCTCGCCGGTGTCCGCCGCCGTGTGGGCCGCGATCGGTGTCTCGACATCGGCCAGGACGCCGAGCAGTTCGGTCCGCAGGAACTGCACGACCGCGGCCGCCGTGGGGTAGTCGAAGACGAGGGTGGCGGGCAATCTGAGGCCGGTGGCCGTGTTCAGCCGGGTGCGCAGGTCGACCGCGGTGATCGAGTCGAAGCCCAGGTCCTTGAACGCCCGTCCGGGCGCTACCGCATCGGCCGAGGTATGCCCGAGGACGGCGGCGGCCTCGGCCCGAACCAGATCGGTGAGGATCCGTTCCTGCTCGGCCCGGTCGAGGTCGCTCAGCCGGCGACCCAACTCGGTCCTCGCCACCGCCTGCGTGCCATCGTTCGAGCTCTCGGCGTCGCCGAGGGTCTGCTGGGCTTCGGGCAGCTCGGCCAGCAGTGGGCTGGGTCGCCGCGCGGTGAAGACGGGCGCGAACCGGTCCCAGTCGATGTCCGCGACCGTGACCAGTGCCTCTCCGGCGTCCAGGACCCCCGCCAACGCACCGACCGCGACCCTCGGGTCCATCTCCCGCAGACCCAGTCGCTGCAGCACCTCTCCGGCCGTACCCTCACC
>DATHIT010000435.1:0-2169 GCA_035489915.1 Pseudonocardia sp.
CAGCGGCGACGCGGGTACGTCCGAGAAAACCAACCCACAGGAGTAAACCACATGCGACTCATCATCATTGGCGCCGGCTTCGCCGGCATGTACGCTGCACTTTCTTCTGCCCGCCTGCGCGACATCCAGGGCGTTTCGCCCGAGGAATTCGAGATCGCGCTGGTTGCTCCGGAGCCGACCCTGTTGGTTCGCCCGCGGCTCTATGAACCGAAGCCCGAAACCTTGACGGCGCCGCTGCTGGATGTGCTCAAGGCGATCGACGTTGTCTATGTGCAAGGCAGCGCCGAGACCGTCGACACCAAAGCCGGTGTGGTGCAAGTCACAACTGGCAAGGGTACGCGAAAGACGCTTTCCTACGATCGGCTGGTCGTGGCCACCGGTAGCCGGCTGTTCCGCCCCAACATTCCGGGTCTCGCCGAGCACGGATTTAGCGTCGACTCGCTCGATGATGCGCTCGCGCTCGACAAGCATCTGCACAGCCTGGCCGACCGGCCGGCGGTGAACGGGCGCGACACGGTCGTCGTGGCCGGCGGCGGTTTCACCGGCATCGAGGCGGCCACCGAAATGCCCTCGCGATTGCGCGAGATTCTCGGCAAGGATGCCAAGACACGCGTCATCATCGTCGACCGCAACACGGCGATCGCACCCGACATGGGCGAAGGGCCTCGCCCCGTCATCGAGAACGCCCTGCGCAGACTCGGTGTGGAGACCCGGCTCGGCGCCGGCGTCGCAGCGCTCGACGAATCCGGCATTACGCTCTCCAATGGCGAACATATCGAAACCGAGACCGTAATCTGGGCGGCCGGCATTCGCGCCGCCCCATTGACCCAGCAAATCCCCGCCGAGCGCGACAATTTCGGCCGTCTGCTGGTCGACCGCGATTTGCGCGTGCCGTCGGTGCCCGGCGTCTTCGCCACCGGCGATGCCGCTCGCGCCGCATGCGACGATGACGGCAACTACGCGCTGATGTCATGCCAGCACGCCACTCGGATGGGCGCGTTTGCCGGCAACAATGCCGCGGCCGAACTGCTGGGCGTACCGACCAGGCCGTATCACCAGGAGGGTTACGTCACCTGTCTCGACCTCGGAGAGGCCGGCGCGCTGTTCACGCTCGGCTGGGAGCGCAAGGTGAAGATGGTTGGCGACGTCGGCAAGAAGACCAAGCAGGAGATCAACACTGTCTGGATTTATCCGCCGAAGGCCGAGCGCGCCGCCGCGCTGGCCTCTGCCGATCCGGAGCGTGTGACCGATGTGGCTGGCTTCTTCTAGAGCCTGCACGCGAAACGGGCCGCGCTCCCGCTGGCTGCGCGGCCTGCTCAACCAAGACTAGCCAGCGACCTTACCATGAAAGAGGAGACAAACATGAGCCTAGCCACTACCTCACCCACCTCACACCTTGGCAGACCGATGCACGACGAGCTGGTCCCGTCGCGCTACGCGCTGAAGGTCGGCGACATTGACGTGCTGGTGATCAGCGACGGGGTGCTGTCGCTGCCAACCAAGGTGTTGGTCGCCACCGCCGACCCGGCTGCCCGGCAGGCCGTGATCGACCAGCTGATGCTGCCGCCGGAAATGCTCGATTGGCCGCTGAACGTGGTCGTGGTGCGGAGCGGCGGCAAGACTATCCTCATCGACGCCGGGGCCGGGTTGAACTCGAACCTGCCGAAGGCGGGGCAGTTGGGCCATCGACTGGAGGCCGCCGGCATCAATCTTGCGGACCTGACCGACGTGGTGCTGACCCACCTGCACATGGACCACGTCGGCGGGCTGCTCGTCGACGGGGTGAAGGAGCAGCTGCGTCCGGACCTGCGGATCCACGTGGCCGCCGCCGAGGTCAAGTTCTGGGCGAAGCCCGATTTCTCCCTCGTCTCCATGCCGGAGGGTTTCCCGGAGGTGCTTGAATCGACCGCGCAGCGGTTCTTGCGCGAGTACCGCAGTTATCTGCGGACGTTCGAGGAGCAGCACGAGGTCGCACCAGGGGTGGTTGTCACCCGCACCGGCGGCCACACCCCCGGGCACAGCGTGGTCCGCCTCAGGTCCGGCAGCGACCGGATGACGTTCGCCGGCGATGCCGTGTTCCAAGTCGGGTTCGACCACCCCGACATGCACAACGGCTTCGAACACGACCCCGAGGAGGCGGCCCGCGTCCGGATCCGTCTTTTGCGGGAG
>DATHIT010000436.1:0-3992 GCA_035489915.1 Pseudonocardia sp.
ACGGTGAGCTTCTGGGTGCCGGGTTGGAGGGGGACGGCCGACCCCACGGCGTCCATCGACTGCCGGCCCAACGGGCTCGGCGGCGGGGCGGAGACCTCGGAGATGGACCGGATCTGTCCGAGACGCACTCCGGCCGCGTCGGCCATTTGCCGGGCCTGAGCTTGGGCCTGTTTGACTGCATCGGCCCTCGCGGTGGCCCGCATGGCGCTGTCGTCGTCGATCGAGAGGCTCAGCTGTTGGACCCGAACCGCGTCGCCGGCCACGTCGCCGGCGGCGTCGATGATGCTGCCGGCGGCGGCGATGTTGTGCAGCGTCGCGGTGACCTGATTGGTGACCTCGTAGCCGGAGATCCGTCCGTTGGCCGGGTTGTAGGAGGGATTCACTGAAAGCTGGCTGGTCTGCAGGTCGGCCTCGGCCACGCCCCTGCTCTTCAGCATGTCGATCAGCGCGGTGGCCTGTTGGGTGTTGGCGTCGAGAGCACCCTTGGCGCTCGGTCCCTGCGTCTGCACGCCGAGCACGACGGTCACCGTGTCCGGCGCGCCGCTGATGCTGCCCTGGCCTCGGGCGGTGATACCCAGGCCGCTGGCCTCCCCGACGCTGGTCGGCGGGACGCCTCGGGAGCACGCGGTAACCACGAGCGCGCCGAGCGCAAGGATGGCCGCGGTGGCCAGGGGACGCTTCATCTGAGATCTCCGTTCGCCAGGTCTGTGCAGACCCTAGGACGGAGCGCGCCGGGCAATGGGTTGCATCAGCCATCGGCGCGATATGGGCGATTCGCGGAGACCGCTCCCGGCACCCCGCGATGTGCGCTGGCAGCGAAAGACAGTGCTGGCCGGCCGCCGCGCGCCCTAACGTTCGCCTCGACTACCGGAAAGGGGCGCTACGAATGGTGATCGCCAAAGACGTCGAGTACAGCGTGCGGGGCACCACGATGCGCGGCCGGCTGGCCGTTCCGGACGGCACCGGGCAGCGGCCGGGGGTGCTGATCGCGCACGAGGGCAACGGGTTGGACGAGTTCCAGCGGACCAGACCGGAGCGGCTCGCCGAGCTGGGCTACGTGGCGTTCGCGCTGGACTACTACGGCGGCGGCCAGGTGTTCACCGACCCGGCACAGATGATGGACAGGATCGGCAAGTTCGGGGCCGACCTGGACTACGTGCGGGAGGTGGGCAACGCCGGCCTGGAGATCCTCACCAACGAACCGCGCACCGACCCGGCGCGGCTGGCCGGGATCGGCTACTGCTTCGGCGGCACCATGGTGCTGGAGATGGCCAGGGGCGGCGCCGATCTCAAGGCGGTGGTCGGCTTCCACCCCGGGCTGACCCCGTCCCGGCCGAGGGACAGCGTCAACATCCGCGGCTCGGTGCTGGTCTGCATCGGCTCGGAAGACCCGATTGTGCCCGCCGAGACGCGCCTGGCGTTCGAGGAGGACATGCGCGCGGCCAGCGTCGACTGGCGGATGAACATCTACGGCGGCGCGGAGCACAGCTTCACCCACCCGCGCCCGGGCGCGAACGTCCTGCCGGGCATCAAATACCACCAGCCCTCCGACGAGCGCTCCTGGCGAGCCATGCTCGACCTGTTCAACGAAGTACTCACCTGACCCCCGATGCCGCGGCGGTTCAGCCCCTCGCAAACTCCGTGGCTGACAGCGGCCGGACGTGGGTAGCGTGCGGGCCGCAATCCCGTCCGGCCGCCTCGTGCTGGAGCTTGTGCGGGTCTCGGCGACGACAGGAGACGGCTCGATGACCGGCCCCACCACCGGCCGCACCGACGCGGATTCAGCGGCATCGCCGGCGGACGACAGCGTGGGCGCACCCTCGCCCACGAGCCCGTCGCTGGTGATCTGGCTGCTGGTGGCGTCGGCGTTCGTCATGATCCTCAACGAGACGATCATGAGTGTCGCGCTGCCCGCGCTGATCGCGGACCTCGGCGTCACCGTCGGCACCGCCCAGTGGCTGACCAGCGGGTTCCTGCTGACCATGGCGGTGGTGATCCCGGTGACCGGGTTCCTGCTGCAGCGTTTCCCGCCCCGGCTGGTCTACCTGATGTCGATGTCGCTGTTCAGCCTGGGCACGTTGATCTCCGCGCTGGCCCCCGGGTTCCCGGTGCTGATGGTCGGACGGATTGTGCAGGCCGCCGGGACGGCGGTGATGGTCCCGTTGCTGATGACGTCGGTGATCAGGTTCGTGCCCGTGGAGCGGCGGGGGTCCACGATGGGCACGATGACCGTGGTCATCGCCGTCGCTCCGGCAATCGGCCCGACCCTCTCGGGCGTGATCCTCACCGTGCTGGGGTGGCGGTGGATGTTCTGGGTGGTGCTGCCCATCGCGCTGCTCGCGCTGGCGGCCGGCGCCGCGTGGTTGCGGATCGCGGCGGAGACCCGGCGGGTGCCGCTGGATGTGCTCTCCGTGCCGCTGTCCGCGGTGGCCTTCGGTGGCCTGGTGTACGGGATGAGCAGCGTGGGCGAGGCGGCGCGGGGCGATGCTCCGGTTCCGCCGTGGCTGCCGACCGTGATCGGCGCGGTGGCGATGGCCGTTTTCGTGGCTCGGCAACTGCGGCTGCAGGGCGCCGGGCGGGCTCTGCTGGACCTGCGGCCGCTGGCGCACCGGCCGTTCGCGGTCTCGGTCGTGCTCATGGTGCTCAGCATGATGTCGCTGTTCGGGGTGCTGATCTTGCTCCCGCTCTACCTGCAGGACGTGCTGCGCGTGGGCCCGTTCGTCACCGGACTCACCGTCTTGCCGGGCGGTCTGGTGATGGGCCTGCTCGGGCCGGTGATCGGCAGGCTGTACGACAAGGTCGGCGCGCGTCCGCTGGTGCTCCCGGGCGGGGTGGTGCTCGCCGCCGCGCTCTGGGCGTTCACCACGCTGGACGCGTCCTCCCGGCTGTGGGTGATCATCGCGATGCATGTCGTGCTGGTCATCGGGCTCTCGCTGATGCTCACCCCGCTCCTCACCGATGCGCTGGGGCAACTGCCGCGTGAGCTCGACTCGCATGGGAGCGCGATCGTGTCCACCCTGCAGCAGGTGGCCGGCGCCGCCGGTACCGCGCTGTTCATCACCGTGATGGCGCTGGCCTCCACACACGCGGCTGGCGGTGTCGACGTCGGCGGCGCCCGGGCGGCGTTCCTGTGCGCGGCCATCATCGCCACGGTGGCGCTCCCGGTGACGCTGCTGGTCGGGCGCCGCACCTCGGAGCTCGACAAGCCCTGACGCACCGGCGAGCGGGCCGGGCGGGCCGGGGTCTCCAGGTCGACGGCCAGTGGGCATCTGGGCAGGCTGACCAGCGCGGGCCTGCTGCGGGTGGAGACGCAGGGCCGGCGGTACTACCGGCTGGCCGGCCGAGGAGTGGGCGAGCTGTTGGAGAAGCTCACCGAGTTCGCGCCGGCCCGCCCGGTGCGCTCGCTGCGCGAAGGCACCAGGGCAGCCCAGCTGCGCGCCGCCCATGTCAGCTGGGACTGAGCCCGCCGCGGATTCGCTCGGCGCCGACGCGCCGGATAGCGGGTAGCGGCCGGGTCGCGGGCTGTGGCGCGCGTGGCCGCCTGTTGTTGCCGAGCTGCACAGCAAGCAGGCTCGGGACGCGCGCGACATGCCTGGTGTGTAGTTCGGTAACGCCGGGCTGGTCGGTCGGGCGGGGCGGCCCCGAGTCGTTGGCCGGTGGACCCCGTCCGGCCCCGCGCTGTGCGTAATGGGTTAAACGGCGGCATTTCCTATGTCACGTGGCAGTACAAGGGACCGGAGCCGATCTAGGGCGAGCCCCAGGTCACCGGGCCAGCCAGCCACCGTCCACGGCGAGCACGTGGCCGTGCACGTAATCGGCGGCCGGTGAGCAGAGGAACACGATCGCGCCGGCCACGTCCTCCGGGCGGGCCCAGCGACCGGCCGGGATGCGGTCCAGGATCGCCCGTGACCGGTCCGGGTCGACGCGCAGGGCATCGGTGTTGTCGGTGGCGACGTACCCCGGGGCGACCGCGTTGACGTTCACGCCGCCGG
>DATHIT010000437.1:0-12151 GCA_035489915.1 Pseudonocardia sp.
ACCCTTGCGGATGATGACGCACGGGGCCCCGGCGTCGGTGCCGCGCAGGTGCAGCTCCTCGGTGGTGCGCAGCGTGGTGGTGAAGCCGAAGGCGTGCGCGAAGATCTCGGCGCGCTCCAGGTCCGGCTTGCGGAACTCGAGCCAGGCCAGGTCGTGCACCTTGATGATCGGGTTTCTCGCCCGACCGGGGTGCTCGCCCTTGAGGGCACCGTGGTCGGTGTGCAGGTCGCTGTGGGTGCCGTGGTGAAGGCTCACGACTACTCCTCTGGGTTGCTGGCGAATCGTCACTCGTAGGCGGGTCCTTAGCCCGCGGCGCTGGGCAGCCAGGCCCCTTTGTCGTGGAGGCTGCTCAGGCGGTGGGGGAGCTTCTGCAGGACGCGATCGGTGCGGACTTGCTCGAGAGCATCGACCAGGTAGTAGGTACTGACCGGCCGGCCGTTGGCCGCCGCGGCGGCACTGAGCTGGTGCAGCAGGGGGCGCGCTACGACGGCGTCTTGGTAGTCGCCGAGCAGGTCTTGAAGCTTCTTGGCCTGCCGGGCCAGCCGCCGGGCGGGTTTGCCGACGGCTGGGGCGGCGATCTCGGTCACGTGGCGGAGCTGTTTGTCGGCCTTGCGCGCCTCATGGAGCGCCTCATCGCGCTGCGGCCCGGCTGGCAATGCCTGGCCGTCGGCCAGGCGGCGGTCGAGTTTGCGCAGCGCCTTGGCCACGCTCTTGGGCAGCTCCTGGGCAGCGGGCCGCGTAGCGCGCTCGGTGAAGGGCGGGTCGGCCAGCAGCCGGTCCAGCGCCTGGCGTAGCGCGGCGTAGCGGGGGCTGTCGAGCGCGGCCTGGGTGGTGTGGGCGCCCTGGGCGACTAGCTGGTCGAGTTCCCGGCGGGCGTCGTCGGCCACCGGGCCCACGATCAACTCTTCAGGCAGCGCGTCGTAGTGTCGACGCAACTCTTCGATGGTGGCGTGGGTGTCGTTTTCCTCGCCGAGCTGGCGGCCCAGCCAGGCCAGCTCGGCGACTAGGGGGCGGGTCGCGCGCGGGTCGAGGATGCGGGAGAAGCCGCGCAGGGTAGAACGCAGTTGGCGGCTGGTCACCCGCATCTGGGTGACTGCCTTCGGATCGTTGTCGCGCACCCGGTGCTCGGCTCTTCGCAGCGCCTTGGTCTGTTTGTGCAGCGCGGCCAGTACCACTTCACCGGCCGAGGGCGCCGGCGCGGCCGGTGAGCGGTTGGAGGTTTTGGCGTTGCTGGAGGGCTGGGCGCGGTGGGCGCCCGGTGCGAGTGTGTCGGTTGAGGTGCTGGTCATCGCGGGCTCCGAGGGTGATGGGGGCGGGCGTGGGGGTCGGGTGGTCGGGTCGGCACGGGGCCGGGGTGATGTCGGTGGTGTGGGTGGCGGGAGGTTAGGCGGGGACGGCTGCGCGAACCGGGGCGTGCGTCTCGCTTGCAGCCGGCTCGGCTTGCAGGACGCCGCCGCGACGCAGGTACACGGTGCGGGTGGCCAGGGCGGTCACCGCGGGCCGGTGGGTGGTTGTGATCACGGTGCGGCCTTGCACGAGGCGGGTCAGCGCTTGCACGACCAGCTGTTCGGCGTGGGTGTCTAGGCCGGTGGTGGGTTCGTCGAGCAGCACCACGGGGGCCTCGACGAGCAGGGCGCGGGCGATGCCGACGCGTTGGCGTTGCCCGCCGGACAGCCCGATGCCGCCGGTGCCGACGGTGGTGTCCAGCCCGTCGGGCAGTTGGTCGGCGAACTCGTTGACCAGGGCGGCCTCGGCGGCGGCGGCGACCTGGGCGTCGGTGGCGTCCGGGCGGCCGTAGCGGATGTTGTCGGCCAGGGTGCCGGAGAACAGGAAGGTGTCTTGCAGCACCATGGCCACCTGCTGATGCAGCCAGTGCTCGGGAACGTCGGGCACCTCATGCCCGTCGAGCAGCACCTGGCCGTGGGTCGGGCGGTACAGGCCGCCGATCAGCGACAGGAGGGTGGACTTGCCGGCCCCGTTGTCACCGAGCAGCGCGATCCGCTCGCCGGGGGCGACGGTCAGATCGACTCCGGAGAAGACCGGGCCGCGCCCGGTGCCGTAGTCCAGGCCGACCTTGCGCAGCTCGATCCGGCCGTTCACCCGGGCCGGCAGCGGCTCGACGGTGCCCTGGTGGTCGGTGGGTTGGTCGAGGATGTCGGCGATGCGCTGGGCGGAGGCGGCGCCCTGGGTGAAGCTGGGGGCCAGCTTGGCCAGGGTCTTCATCGGCGAGAGGATGTTCTTGAGGTAGTTGGTGATCACGATCAGCACCCCGACCTGCCACCACCCGTTCAGTGCTCCGTAGCCGCCGACGAACAACACCAGCCCGGTGCCCACCGCGCCCACCAGCTGGAGCGTGGGGGTGAACCGGGCGCCGACGTCGACCGAACGCAGCGACAGCCGCAGCACCTGGTCGTTCTGGGCGGCGAACTGCCGGTCCTGCACGTGCTGGTTGCCGAAGGCGTGCACGGTGCGGATGCCCTGCAGGGACGCGGTGACGAGCCCGGTCAGGTCGCCGGTGGCGGCGCGCTTGCGACGGGCGTACTGCCGGGTCAGCCGCGCAAAGTGGTTGGCGGTCAGAAACACCAGCGGGGCGACGACGAGCCCGATCAGTCCGAGCCGCCAGTCCACCACGACCATCACCGCGGCGGTGCCGACCAGGGTGAGCACGGACGGGACGAGGTCGGTGCACACATCACGCAGGCTCGATTCCACCTGGGAGGTGTCGGAGACGACCCGGCTCGACAACTCGCCGATGGTCTGCCGGTCGTGGAAGGCCATCGGCAGCCGCTGGGTGTAGGCGAACACGTCGGCGCGGATACGCGAGGTGATCCGCTGGCCAGCCCCGCTCATGAACACGTCGCCCAGGTAGGAGAACACCCCGGACACGGCGGTGATCACCAGCACCGCGGCGGCGGCGACGGCGAGCATCGCCATCGGCGAACCGCCGAACCATCCGGCGACGGTGTGCAGCACGCCGCTCTTGCCGTGGCCCTTGCTTTGGCCCTTGAGCAGGTCGTCGATCACCAGCGCCAGCGGCCAGGGGGCAGCCAGATCGCCAGCCAGCTGCCCGCCGCGCATCAGCACCCCCAAGACCAGCGCCCGCCGCTCGGGCCAGCCGTAGTCCTTGAATCGCCACAACTCACGCAGCGTGCTGACGTCCCACTTCGAGCGGCCGGTGCCGTGCTTCCGAGGCGTGACATGGCCGATGTCTAAGCCGGTGGCTGCGGTCGCGGCCGGGGGCTCGCCGGGGCTGTGCTGCATTTGCGTCCTCCATGGCAGTGGCGCGCGACCGTCGGGCACGTACGTCGGGGACGAAGGCGTCCGGTCGTCTGCCCGCTCGCGGCTTTGGAATAGGATGGTTCAATCAGTGCTGATGAAAGTATCAGTCATGTGTCGGAGCGTCAACAGAGTTTGGATGCTGGGATCAGAAATGATGGAACCATCATCTATGAGATAGCATGTGAGGATGACCAACGGTTCCAATCCCCGTGCCGGCGCCGCGCCGCTGAACCGGGTTGAGCGGCGCAAGGCTCAGACGCGCAAGAAACTCATCAACGCCGCCCGTGCGATGCTGGCGGACGACACCGCCCCGCAGGCGAGCGTCCAGGAGATCACCGAGGCTGCCGACGTGGGCTTCGGATCTTTCTACAATCACTTCTCCAGCAAGCCTGAGCTGTTCGAGGCAGCGGTCGCCGACGTGCTCGATGAACTGGGCGAGCTGCTCGACCAGCTCAGCGTCGATGTTGAGGACCCGGCGCTGTCGTTCGCCCAGTCGCTGCGGCTGACCCTTCGGCTCTGCCGCGGTCGCCCGGAGATATCGGCGGTGCTGATCCGGCACGGGATGAACTACATGGAGTCGCAGCAAGGTCTGGCCCCCCGCGCGCTGCGCGACATCCGCGCAGGCATGGCTGCCGGCCGGTTCCGGGCGGCCGACCCGCGACTGGCCCGCGCCGCGGTTGCCGGGGCACTGCTGGCCACCTTGCAGCTAGCACTCACCGACCCCGACCTGGTCGATGACTCGGCCTGTGATCAACTCGCCGAGCAAATGCTGCGCATGCTGGGAACGCCCTACGACGAGGCGCACGCTCTCGCGTACGCGCCACTACCTGTCGCCGAGCTTCCCGAGCCCGAGTAGTCGCTCCCGCTGCCACCCAGCCACGGCAGCGCCCAGCGGCCGCGGGTGAGCTCGCCGACCAAACGGGAACGTCCCGCAATGCCCACCGCGCCGAATTCTCCGGCTGTCCTGTCGGTAGCCCGGGTGGTGGGGTGCTCGGACGCCCTTATGAGGTCAGGAGCGCACTTAACCGGTCCAGCGCCTCTTCCATCCCACGCTGGATCTCGGCGAGGACCTCCTCCGATGGTGGGATCCGATCGTCGGGGATGCTCAGGTGGATCTGGACTTCGGCGTCGCCGTCGTGATCCACAACGTGCAGTGAACCTTCGTAGCCCGGTGCGTCCGGGGCGCTCCAATCCAAGCGGTGCCGCGCCGGGTCCGTGTGGAAGGGGCTAGTCACCGAATACGGATGGCCGTGCGACTCACCTTCGAGATGAACGTTGTCTGAGCGCTCCGGCCGAGCAAACCGAGCGGTCGGGACCCAGTCGGCCAGTCGCGCGGGATCGGCAACGACCTGCCATACCGCATCCGTGCTCGCCTCGAGTACTCGGGAGCTGTCAACGCGCGCCATCGCTACCGACCTCCTCGTCCGCAGACCTCCGGACCGAGTCTCTCGCACATGGTGGGCTCCGTCACCCGCGCCACAGCTTCGCGTAGAAACGCTCGTGCGGTACGTGCACAGAGGTCGGGCGAGCCGCGACTTGTCGCGGATCAGTCTGGCTGCGGCCCGGATGCCGCTGACCTGATGGGGAGTCGGCGGTCGTCCTCGGTCAGCTCGTTGATGATGGTGACTCCTCCGATGGCGGGGCCAGCGCGGCGAAGACGGTCATCCGGTCCGGCGGATCGAGGTTGGGGGGAACCAGGTAGGGAAAGCTGCGGGAGGTCGGAGTGGCAGGCGCCGGCCCCCCGACCTTCACCAGGACCTACCCCGGCCCGGGTCGGGCACCGGCACCTCGCGCAGCTCCGGTGGCTTCTGCGCTTGGACGATCTGCAATGCTCGCATTGCTGATCTCCTTTCGGTTCCTTGATCGGACGCTCAGTCGCGGATCCCGTCGATGTCGACCCAGAGGTGGCGCGGGCCGCGGAAGATCTGGTTGTGGCGGTACGGCGGCGGGTCCTCGATGAGCCGCGGGTTCTCCACGCGGCGGAAGAACTCGTTGACCGCGAACTGGGCCTCCAGCCGGGCGAGCGGAGCGCCGAAGCAGTAGTGGATGCCCTGGCTGTAGCCGACGTGCTCGTTGTTCGGGCGTTCGAGGTCGAGTCGGTCGGGGTTTTCGAACCGTTCCGGGTCGCGGTTCGCCGAGCCGTAGCACAGGAAGATCGGCGCGCCCGCCGGGATGGTGGTGCCGGCGATCTCGATGTCCTCGACGGCGGAGCGGGTGGGCCAGAACTGGACCGACGACTCGAAGCGCAGCAGCTCCTCGACCCCGGGCACGATCAGCTCCGGTCGGAGGCGCAGCTTCTCGAGCTGGTCGGGGTGCCGCAGCAGGGACAGCACGCTGTGCGCGATCAGGTTGACCGTGGTCTCATGCCCGGCGAAGAGCATGAGCATCGCGTTGTTGACCAGCGACTCCTGGGGCAGGCGCCCCTCCGGGCCGTCATCGTTGACCATCCCCGAGAACATGCCCGGGCCGGGCTGCTTGCGGTACTGGTCGAACAGGTCGGCCATGAACTGCCTCAGCTCGGCCACCTGAGCGGGAACCGCCGCTGCGCGGCGCTCCTGCTCCGGGTCGCTCGCCTCCGGGCCGAGGTCCAACCCGTCCAGGGCCGTCTCGATCCAGTCGTGGAAGCGCGGGATGGCCTCCAGCGGCACGCCCAGGACCTTGCAGATCACGGTCACCGGCCCCGGGAAGGCGAACTCGTCGACGACGTCGATCCGGGTCTTGCCCTTCATGTCGTCCAGCAGCCCGGCGAAGATGCGGCGGATCTCGGGCTCCATGCCGGCGATCATGTGGGGACACTCCGGCGGCCCGAAATGCCGCATCATCCGGCGGCGATCCACATCGTGCTCGGACGGGTCCTCCGTGATGATCGTCGCCTCGAGGGGATCGACCCCCAGGATCGCCCCCGGGCGCTTCCTCGTATCCGAGCTGACCCGGGGGTCGTGGAGCAGCTGGACGAGCTCTCGATAGGTGCTGACGACATAGCTGCCGTCCGGCTGCCGCGACACCGGCGTCTTCCGCAGCTCCTCATAAAACGGGTACGGCTTGGCGCGGTTGGCGTTGCGGAGGGCCTGCTGCCAGGGGGTTTCCACGGCCATGATGCTCTGCTTCCTGTTGTGAGCTGTCCGGTTACACGCTGGTCTCGAGGGGGCGCGTCAGCGGCGTCGAGACCGGAACTCGGCCCTACGCTCGCTCGGGTCGTGGCCGGTCAAGACGACATCGGGGGCCGCCGTCGGTACGCCCAGCGCGGGGAACTCGGCCGGCATCGGGTTCATGTCCTCGGGCCGATCCCAACCCGGCGGCGGGGGCGGGAACGGAGCCGATTGCTCGATCAGCCGCGCGTAGTGCTCCAGCCACTTGCCGTTATTGAAGGTGACGGCGGCGACGATGCGGCCCCGACGACCGTAGGCGGCGGCGAAGCGCCGCTCCTTAACCGATCCCTGGGTGAAGACGATCTCGTCGCCGAACGGCGGCACGCCGACGGACTTGATGTTGACGCCGAACTGGCCGGACCAGAAGCTGGGCAGCAACAGATGCGGATAGTAGTCCGGATCGACGTTCACCATGTTGTGGGCCGCGACCTCAGCACCGAAGACGGCATTGTCCCAGTGCTCCATCGCGAGGAACTGGTACTCGTACAGCACGTGGGGCGCACGCGCCACGTCCCCCGCCACGTAGACGGTGTCGGTCACCACGCCGTTGATGTCGAAGGCGCGACCGCCGGCGTCGCAGCCGATGCCCCAGAAGCCGGCCGCCAGCCCGGAGCCCTCCAGCCATTCCACGTTGCGGATCGACCCGAGCGAGGCCACCACCACGTCGGCCTCGACGGTGGTCCCGTCCGAGAACCGAGCACGCCGCACGTGTCCGCTCGCGTCGCCCTCCAGCGAGGACACGCCCACCCCGCAGCGCAGGTCCACGCCGTGGTCGCGCTGCATCTCCGCGGCGATCTCGCCGATCACCCCCCCGAGCGCGCCGACCAGCGGCGCCGAGCCCCGCTCGGCGACGGTCACCGGGATATCGAGTTCCCAGCAGACCGAGGCCATCTCCGAGCCGATGAACCCGGCGCCGATGATCAGGACCCGCGACGGCCCCGCGGCCAGCGCCTGTTGCAGCCGCGCGGCGTCATCACGCGAGCGCAGCGTGTACACCCCCTCCAAGGCGGCCTCGGTCGGGTTGGGCCACTGCCGCGCGCGGGTGCCCGTGGCGATCAGCAACCGGTCGTACGCGACCTGCTCGCCGCCCGCCAGGCACACCTGCCTGGTGGCCCGGTCCAACCCGGTGGCAGCCACCCCAAGCCGCCACTGCGCATCCACTGCCCGCAAGCGGGGCAGCCGGGTGTGATCGGCCGGCACCCAACCTTTGAGCACCTGCTTGGACAGCGGGGGACGGTCGTAGGGCTCATGCGGCTCGTCCCCGATGATGGTCAGAGACCCGGTGAAGCCCTCCCCGCGCAGGGCTTCGGCGGCCCGCAGCCCCGCCAGCGAGGCGCCGACGATGACGATCCGCCCGTTGGCCCTGAAGTCGCGCACCAGCTCCGCGACGGTTGCCGGCATGGTCATGACGTCACACTCCTTCCAGGCGGTCGATCACGATCGCCTGCACCGGGCAGGCCGCAGCGGCTCGCTGAACCTGCAGGCGCCGCGCGTCATCGGGGTTCGGCTCGTAGGTAAGCGCCTCATCACCACTCAATTTGAAGACCTCATCGGCCAGAAACACGCACTGCACGTACCCCTGGCACCGATTCAGATCCACGACGATCCGCATGGGCAAAACCCCTTCCTTCCGCACCTCCGCTGCCCCAGGGCGACCATCGACGAGGTCATTCGGCACCTGTCACCCCAGACCTCGCCGACGGCCTCGCCGTCGGTCGCCTCCGCCCAGTCCAAGGCTTGAACGGCCTCGACCTCTGGCGACCGCTTGACCCGGCCCCGGTGCCGACGACGCTAGGGCCCGGCCGACGGCGTGGAATCCCCGAAATCCGTAGTCCACCGGTCCCGCCCGGATGGGCGTTCGCGGCTCCGACGACCGGCGCTCGGTGGCCGCGCGGGGTCAGCGGTGTCGGTCGAGGGGTGGACGCCGCTCGGGGGCGGCTGCGGCTAGCGGGTCGGTGCCTGGCCTGGGAGGTTCGCCCAGCAGCGCGTCAACGGTCAGCCGTCACTACGGATCCACGAAATCCGTAGCCTCACCGGATATCTGGCGTGGCCCGCGTGGGTCAGCGGTGTGAGTCGGGGAGCGGACGCCGCTCGGGGGCGGGGATCGGGGGAAGGGCGCCGAGGCCGTGGTTGATGACGCGGTGGGCGAGCTGGGTGCGGGAGGTCACCTCGAGCTTGCGGAACACCTTGCGCAGGTGGTATTCGACGGTGCTCGGGCTGACGAACAGCTTGGCGGCGATCTCCTGGTTCGCTTCTCCTCGGCTGACCAGGGCGGCGATCTGCGCCTCCCGGGGGGTCAGCTCCTCGAGGGTCCCTACCTCGCGCTTCCGGGCGCGCTCTCCGGTGGCCTGCAGCTCCACGCGCGCCCGCTCGGCGAAGCAGGGCAGGCCCATCGCGTCGAACATGTCGAGGGCCGCGTGCAGCTGATCGCGTGCCTCCCGCCGGCGGCGTTGGCGGCGCAGCCACTCGCCGTAGAGCAGGTGGGTGCGGGCGAGCTGGGGAGCGGCTCGGGTCCGGCCGAGCAGGTGCAGCGCATCCTCGTACTCCTGCCGGGCCTCGGTCGGGGCGTCCAGCAGGGCCCGGGAGCGGGCGAGCAGCCCGAGGGCCAGCGGGGTGCCGGTCGCGGTCGCGCGGGCCGCCAGACGCCGGAGTGCGCGTTCTGCGAGGTCTCGCCGCCCGGCGCGGACGGCGGCCTCCACCAGCTCGGGCAGCGCCTGGGTGCCGATGAGCGGGGTGTCGTCGGTGTACGCCGGGTCCAGGCAGCTGAGGGCGGCGCCGTAGTTGCCGAGGCTGATCTCCAGCACGCCGAGGAAGGACGCCGCCATGGCCATCTCACCGGCGGCGCCCCGGCCCGGGGCCTCCCGTGCGACGGCCGCCGCGGTCGCCCGGGCTTCTGCCTCCCGGCCGCTCAGGGCGAGGGTGAGCAGCGTGTGGGCGCCCGTGGGCGGGACGACGCTGGGGTTGCCGGTCACCTCCGCCAGTTCGTGCGCCTCCGCCTCGGCCGCCCGGGCCGCGGCCAGCCGTCCGGCGGGCCCGTCGACGTAGGCGCTGCGGAAAGCGAGCGCGGCGGCCAGCCTGGCCAACGCGCCGCTTGCGCGGGCCCGGTCGATCCAGTCCGCGGTCAGCCGCTCCACCGAGGCGTCGTCCAACAGATCGGCGGCCAAGACGGCGGCCAGTTCCAGTCGTTGGAGCGCGACGCCGGGGTCGACCTCATCCGCGAGGAAGGCCTGGACCATGCGGCGCAACGCCGGCACGGCTGCCGCATAGCCACCGGTCACCCGTGCGGTGCAGCCCCGCAACAGCAGATCGGCCGCCGAGTCCGGAGGGCCCGTCGGGGGCAGGTCCCGCGCCGTCCGCGCGATCTCGTGCAGGAGAGGGGTGCTGGGCGCCCATCCGGCGAACACGGCGGCCTCGAGTGCGAAGAGCAGCGCGTCCCTCGCGGCGCGCGGGTCGAGCGGTCGAAATCGCCGTGCCGCACCGACCAGGGTGGAGGCGGCGGCGGCCACCTGCCCGCGGTGGAACTGGATCCTGCCTTCCAGCCGGGTCGCCTCCGCGGTCGACCGCGGATCGCGCAGGCCCGTGGCGGCCTCGGCCAGCAGAGTCTCGGCCCGGTCGACCCCTCCAGCGAGCAGGTGGGCCTGCGCTGCCGATAGCCGGCGCTCGGCCCGCCGCTCCTCGTCGGGGGTCAGCGGCGCCGCGCGTTCCAGCAGCGCGGCCGTGGCGGCGTAGCCGCCACGGCTCCTGGCCCGATCCGCGGCCGCCTCCAGCGCGGCGGCGACCGCTTCGTCGGGCCCGGCGGTGGCCGCGGCCAGATGCAAGGCCTGGGGAACCGCGTCGAGCTGCGGATCGCAGGCCGCCGCGAGGGCCCGGTGGGCCTGCCGCCGCTGGACCGGGGCCGCGGCGTGGTAGACCGCCGAGCGGACGAGCGGGTGGGAGAATCGGACCTCCGGGCCGAAGGCCACCAGCCCGGCCGCCTCCGCCGGCACCGCGGCGGACTCCGGGATGCCCAGCGCGGCGGCCGCCTGCCACAGCCGATCGCCCCGGCCCGGCTGCTCCGCCGCGACCAGCAACAGCAGCGTCTGGGTGTCCATGGGAAGTTCCCGCGCGCGCCGCACGAACAGGTCTTCGAGCTGGTGACCGACGGGCAGCGGCTCGGGCAGCGGCATCTGTCCGCGCAGTTGCTCCGGGGTGAGCTCGGCCGCGGCCTCGACGATGGCCAGTGGGTTGCCACTGGTCCCGGCGATGATGCGCTGCGCCACTCCCGCCGCGATGGGTCGGCCGACCGCCCTCGCCAGCAGCTCGTACGCGTCCGGCTCCGGCAGGCCGGCGACCCGAAGACCCGGCAACGCCTGCAGACGGGGGTCCGGCACCATGGTCTCTCGGATCGCGAACAGCATTCCGACGCTGTCGGCCAGCAGCCGGCGGGCCACGAAGCCGAGGGTGTCGGCGGATTCGTCGTCCAGCCACTGCGCGTCGTCGACCACGCACAAGACCGGCCGGACCCGGGCCGTATCCGACAGCAGCGTCAGCACGGCCAAGCCGACCAGGAACGGATCGGCCGGCGGCCCGCTCACCAGCCCGAAGGCCACGTCCAGCGCCCGCTGCTGCGGCTCGGGCAGCCGATCCACAGCGGGTAGGAGGGGAAAGAGCAGTTGGTGGACGGCGGCGAAACCCAGGGTCCTCTCCGACTCGACCGCGACCGTCCGGCGGATCTGCAGGTCCGCGGCCCGCTCGACCGCATAGTCAAGCAGCGCGGACTTCCCCACTCCGGGCTCCCCCCGCAGGACCAGCGCGCCGCTCATCCCGGCCCGCACGCTGTCGAGCAGCTCGTGGAGCGCCTGCTTCTCCGCGCAGCGATCGACCAACCGCACCCGACGACCGTAGCCCTGATCGCCCTTGTGTGACGATGCCGCTGACTGGGGCAACGGATCGGGCCGAGGCCAGCCGCCGAGCCAGCAGCGCAGACCGTACGCCGATTGGAGGGTCGGCGCCCGGCCACGACCCGGCGGCACGCCGAGCTGCATGCCCTCCGCCGCCGCGGGCTGAACGGAGCTCTTCGCCGCGTCCAGGGCACCTCGGCAAGACCACCGACGGACGCGACCTCAAGCAGCCGGTGGCACGGCCCAAGGTCTGACCCACGCATTCTGGATGCGCAGCTCGGGTGTTGTTCTAGTCACCGATATCGAGACCTCCGCTGGCATGACGGCTGGCATGACGAGGCCTGTTCTCCCAGTTCGCTCCGAGACCTGCGGTGCGCTATCAGTGCTGCTCGGTGGTGTAGAGCGTCAGCGCGCCTCTCTCGCAATGCGTAGGTCCGGGGTTCGACTCCCCGAGGCGGCTCCACAGAACGGCCAGGTCAAAGACCTGATCTGACCCCCAGCGTTGCAGTGCGACTAAGTCCAGCCGGTGCTCGCTCATAACCACCAGCTCGCCGTCTACCACTGTCCCGGCGGGCAACCGGTCGGCCAGCGCGTCCACTACATCGGGAAACGCCGGAGTGAGGGGTCGCTGGTGACGGGACTGCAGCTGAACCTGGCCGTTGGGGCGAAGCAGCGCGATACAGCGGTGTTGGCTGAACCTGACGAGCCGGGTCAGGGGCGGATGAGCACCTTCAGCGCCTCGCGGCTGGCCATCGCGCGGTAGCCGTCCGGGACTTCCTCGAGGCTGATGGCGCGGTCAAACACTCGGCCTGGCTCGATCTTGCCGTCGAGCACGTCCGGCAG
>DATHIT010000438.1:0-9705 GCA_035489915.1 Pseudonocardia sp.
GTGACGAACGTGCCCAGCGCCGCGCCGATCCGGCTGACCGTGGTGCCCAGGCCGACCGCCGTGGCTCGCACGGAGGTCGGGAACAGCTCGTTCGGATAGATCCACTGCAGGATGGTGGGGCCGCCGACGGCCACCGCGTAGACGGTGAACAGCGCGGCGATCACCGGCACCGGCGCGGCCGGGAACACTCCGAGCAGCAGTAGGGCGACGGTGGAGACGACGAACGGCCAGATCAGCAGCCGCCGCCGGGGCCACCGGTTGGCCAGCAGGGTGGCCGCCACGCAGCCGACGATGAACAGCAGCCCGATGGCCGCCGAGCCGAGGGTGTCCGCGCCGGGCCCGGTCAGCCCGAACGCGGTGAGCATCGCCGGGCCGAACGCGTAGATGGCGTAGATCGGCCAGATCGAGCAGGTCCAGAACACCGCGACGAATATGGTCCGCCGCAGGTAGTTGCCCTGCACCAGGGCGCGCAGGCTGGTCCGCGCCGGGGGCTCACCCAGATCGTCCAGCCGCGCATCCGGACCGAGGGCCTTGGCCAGCGCCGCCTTGGCGTCCTCGACCCTGCCCTTGGACAGCAGCCACCTCGGCGACTCCGGGGTGCCGAGGCGGCCCAGCATGAGCAGCGCGGCCGGGATCGCCGGGGAGAGCAGCATCCAACGCCAGGCGTCCGGGCCGAGCGCCAGCAGCGCGTCGCCCACCAGGTAGGCCACCGCGTTGCCGATCGCCCACATGGTGGTGAGCCAGCCCAGCATGCTGCCCCGGTGTCGCCGAGGGGCGAACTCGGCGAGCAGCGAGGTGGCAATCGGGTAGTCCGCGCCCACCGCCGCGCCGACCAGTAGCCGCAGCACGAGCAGCCACCACGGGCCGGCCACGAAGAACTGGGCCACCGAGCAGACCACCACCAGGCTCAGGTCCAGGGTGTACATCACCTGCCGGCCCACCAGGTCGGTGATGTATCCGCCGGCCAGGCCACCGAGGAACAGCCCGATCAACGCCGAAGCGCCGAGCGCGCCTTGCCAGGCGGGGGTCAGTTGCCACTGCGGGGTGATCTGGGTGAGGGCCAGGCCGATGATGCCCAGCACGTAGCCGTCCAGTAGCGGGCCGCCGCCCGAATACAGGGTGAGCCGGTGGTGGAATCGGCTCAGCGGCGCGTTGTCGATGCTCAGCGGGCTGGATGCGGGTGCGGTGTCGAGCTCGGTGGGATCAGGACGGCGGGCCCCCTTCTCCCCCGCCATCAGGTTCCTCCCGAGCTCGACCACGCCGGGTCCCCCGACCATGTCTACCCGTCCGGTGAGACTAATTTCGTTCAACAAAAGATGTCAATGGCCGCGACAGTTAACTCTTAACCCATAAGAACGTGCCCGCGGGGCTAGTGCTGGAGCTTGTTTTGTTGAACGAAAGTTCTAAACTGAGCCTCGTGCCGCTCAGTGCCGTCGAAGAGATCATGCCCAGCGCGGAGCGGGTGGCGGCGAGCCTGCGCGACGAGATCCTGTCCGGCGCCCTGCCCCCGGGCACACCGCTGCGGGAGACGGCGCTGGCCGCCGAGTTCGCGGTATCCCGGAACACCTTCAGGGAGGGGCTCCGGCTGCTCGGCGCCGAGGGCCTGATCGAGGCACAGCTCTACAAGGGCGCGGTCGTCGCGGCCGTCTCCGAGGCCCGCATCCGGGACCTCTACCTGGTCCGCCGGACCATCGAGCTGCGCGCCGTCGAGGAGAGCGGGGCCGCCAGCGCCGCCGCACTGGACGCTGTGGAGGACGCGGTACGGCTCACCGAGCGAGCCGCCGCCCAGGGCGACTGGCGGGTGGTCGGCACCGCCAGCCTGCGGTTCCATGAGGCGCTGGTGGCCACCCTGGGCAGCCCGATGCTGGACGGGTTCTTCCACGGGGTTACCGCGCAGCAGCGGCTGGCGTTCGCCGCCGCCGCCGATGAAGCCGACTTCCAAGAGCCGTGGACGTCGAGGGATCGGGAGATCTGCGACCTGGTCCGCGCCGGTTTCCGGGCCGCCGCCGGAGCGGCGCTGCGCCGCTACCTGGACGACTCCGAGCGGATGTTGCTACGGCACACGAGAGGAACATGATGGGGAACTACCCGGCGGCCTACCAGGCCAGCGCCGGCGCCCTCGAGGTGGATCGCGCCTTCTACGCCAAGATCGCGGAGGGCTGCCGGGAACAGGTCGAGTCGTTCGTCATCCCGATCCGTAGCGGGCGGGCCTGGACGGTGCCGGCCGGCTCGCTCTGCCGGATCGTGGCCGTCGAGGGCGCGCAGGTGGGCGACCTGAACATCTGGAACCGGCACAACCCGCGCGAGCGGATGTGGGCGTCGCGCACCCGCCAGCTGCAGCGGGCGCACGTGTCCACCTACGACCGGCTCTGGTCCACGCTGCCGTACCTGCGCCCGCTGGTCACCATCACGAACGACTCACTGGCCGACTACGGCACCGACGCCGACGGCGGTCGGGTGCACGACCTGCTCGGCACCCGCTGCGACCCGTACGTGAACCGGATGCTCACCGGTGAGGACTTCGACTTCCACTGCCACTCGAACCTGACCAGGGCGGTGCTGCCGTACGGGCTCTCCGAGCTGGATGTGCACGACGTGCTCAACGTGTTCCAGTGCACCGGGCTGAACGACGACGACCGGTACTTCATGAAGGCCTGCCCGGCCCAGCGCGGCGACTTCCTGGAGTTCTTCGCCGAGATCGACGTGCTCTGTGCGCTGTCCACCTGCCCCGGCGGGGACCTCTCGGTGCCGCTGTGGGGCCCGGACGCGGGTGACCCGCTGGACGTGTGCCGCCCACTCGGCGTAGAGGTCTACCGCCCCGACGACGAGCTGCTGGCCGACTGGGAATCCCCATCGACCGCGGCCTACGCCAACCAGCACGGCATGCGGATGCCGCAATGGGCCAGCTGAGGGGTCGTGAGTGGCGATGGTCGCTATGACGACCATCGCCACTCACGACCTCAGCGGCGCCAGGCCAGCGGCAGCCGCTTCACCCCGCGTTGGAAGTTGGAGCGCAGCAGCGCCGGATCGCCGGCCGGCTCCAGCCACGAGGTGCGCCGCAGCACCTCACCGAACAGCGCCCGCATCTGGGTCCGGGCCGCCACCGCGCCCAGACAGAAGTGCGGGCCGTGGCCGAACACCAGGTGCCGGCCAGGCGCCCGCCGCACGTCGAACGAGTCCGGGTCCGAAAACACCGACTCGTCCCGATTCGCGGCGAGGAACGACACGACCACCTTCTCGCCGGCACTGATCCGGATCCCGCTCAGCGTGACCGGGGCGGTGGCGGTCCGGCGGAACACCATCACCGGCGTCCACCAGCGCAGCATCTCCTCCACCGCGCCGTCCAGCAGGTCCGGCTCGGCGCGCAGCGCCCGCTGCTGCTCCGGGTGGCTCAGCAGCGCGATCATCCCGCCGGGGATGCCGTTGCGCAGCGTCTCGTTGCCGGCCACCGCGAACAGCCAGAACAGGTTCTCGAACTCTTCCGGCGACACCGCCCCGTCCGGCCCGTCCAGCTGGCTCATCAGGATCGACATGATGTCGCTGCCGGGCGCCCGCCGCTTGTGCTCGGCCAGCAGGTGGGCGTAGGCGTACAGGTCGGGCATGCCGGAGCGGGACCGGGGGTCGGGCATCCGGCCGGTGGCGTCCGGGGCGGGGCGCAGGGCGAGCGCCTGGCGGGCCAGCTCGGTGCCGCCGGTGCCGTCGAACGCCGCGCTGCTGGCGTAGTCCTCGTCCTGCCAACCGATCACCCGGTTCGACCAGTCGAACAGCAGCCAGCGGTCCTCCGCCGGCACCCCGAGCACCTCGGCCAGGGTGAACAGTGGCAGGTCGGCGGCCACCTCCTTGGCGAAGTCGACGGTGCCCTGATCAGGGCCGCCGCCGCTGGTCAGCATCCGGTCCACCAGGCCGCTGGCGTGTCCGGCGATCCGGTCGGTCAGCGCCGCCACCGCGCGCGGCGTGAACGACCGGGACAGCATCCGGCGCAGCCTGGAGTGCTCCGGCGGGTCCATGTTCAGCATCATCCGGCGCACGTAGGTCAGATCCTCGCCGGTGGCCGGGTCGCGGATCTGGGTGCCGCCGAGCGAGGAGGAGAACGTGCCCGGATCACGCAGCACCCGCTCCACGTCGGCGTGCCGCAGCACCAGCCAGTAGCCCGGCCCGGCGGGGGAGCCGAGCAGCGCCGGCTCGTCCACCCAGACCACCCCGTGCTCCCGGCGCAGCCGAGCGAGCTCGGCCAGCGGCGGGCCGATGAGAAACGTGGACGGGTCATGCACCTGTGCGGTGGCCGGGTCCGCTGGGGTGTCGTTCGCCAGCGGCGCTGCCGGGTGCGGGTTCGCGGCGGTCACAACTGGTCACGGTAGGCGCTTTCGAGGGCGGCGCGCAGCCGGCGCAGCGAGTCCTCCAGCTGCCGGCGTTCCAGCTCGCCGAGCGCGCCGGTCTCGCCCCGCGCATGCACCTCGGCGATCCGGCGGTGCAGGTCGCGCAGCTGGTCGATCCACACCGCCGGGGCGTGCGGGACGAGAGTGTTGATCCGGCTGTGCAGCTCCCAGCTGAGCCGGTGCAGCGGCAGGGCGCCGTCGCGGTAGTGGTCCATGGTGTCGCGGATGCCGTCGATGACAAAGCGCAGGCAGATCTGAGTGCTCACGGGAGTCAGCCATTCGTGCGGGCCGTCGCGGCCGGCGCCACAGCCACAGCGGGGTGCCGCGCGCGCAACAGCGCTAGGCGGCTTGGACGCGGGGCGTCAAGAAAACGGCCGCCTTCACCCGAATTGGCGTGCCGCCACACGCCCGGTTCACCCCGTTCAGGCCGCTGGCTCCAGACCCGACTACGCTCCGCTGGCGTGTCCTGGATGCTGACCGGCGTACTGCTGGCCGCCTGCGCGGTGCTGCTCTGGCTGAGCGCCGCGTTGCTCTACCGGAGTCTTCGCGAGGGACGGCGATCATGAGCGGCGAGCAGTCGACGAGCGGCCCCGACCTGTCGAACGGCCCCGACCTGTCAAACGGCCCTGATCTGTCCGAGGCGGCACGGCGCAACATCCCGGTGTTCGATGACCTGCCCATTCCGCCGGACACCGCGAACCTGCGCGAGGGCCCGGACCTGCACCCGCTGTGCGTTCCGTTGCTCCCGCTGGTGGGCGTGTGGCGCGGCGAGGGTGAGGTGGGGTACCCGACCATCGATGGTCCCCAGCACTTCGGCCAGCAGATCGTGTTCGCGCACGACGGGCGCCCGTTCCTGAGCTACACCTCGCAGGCCTGGCTGCTGGACGGGCCCGGTGGCGAGGTGGTGCGACCGGCGGCCCGGGAGGTCGGATTCTGGCGCCCGCAGCCGGACGACAGCATCGAGGTGCTCATCGCGCACGCCACCGGCATCGTGGAGATCTTCTACGGCCAGCCACGCACCACGGTTTCCTGGGAGCTGGTCGCCGACGCGGTGGTCCGGACCCAGACGGCCAAGGAGGTCAACGCCGCGCAGCGCCTCTACGGGCTGGTGGAGGGCGGCGACCTGGCGTACGTGGATGAGCGCGCCATGGAGGGCCAGCCCCTGCAGGCCCACCTGTCTGCCCGCCTCCAGCGCATCGCCGGCTGAACTACCCCGCGCGGGGTAGTGTCGCGGCCCGTGCGACTGCTGCGTTACGGCGCCTCCGGGCTGCTCATCGAGCTGCCCTCCAGCGCCAGCGTGACCGCGGCGTACCGGGCACTGCGGGCCGCGGCGGCCGACGGCCGACTGCCCGGCATCGTCGAGCTGGTGCCGGCCGCGCGGACCGTGCTGGTCGAGGCCGCGGCCGGTGCCCGGGTTCCGGTCGACCTGGTCCGAGGGCTGATCTCCGAGGACCCGGCCGGCGAGCCCGGCGAGGGAGCGGACCCCGACTCGGGCGAGCGGCCCACCGAGGTGGTGATCCCGGTGCACTACGACGGGGCCGACCTGGAGCTGGTTGCCCGCACCGCCGAGCTGTCCGTTGCCGAGGTGATCGAGCTGCACAGCTCGGCGGAGTACACCGTGGCGTTCTGCGGCTTCTCCCCCGGATTCGGCTACCTGACCGGGCTGCCCGAGCCGCTGCGCCAAGCCAGGCTGGCCGACTCCCGGCCCAGTGTGCCGGCCGGCTCGGTGGGCCTGGCTGGCGAGTTCACCGGGGTGTACCCGAGAAGCTCACCGGGGGGCTGGCGGCTGCTCGGGCACACCGACGAGGTCATGTTCGACCCGGCGGCCAACCCACCAGCCAAGCTGGCCCCCGGAGCCCGGGTTCGGTTCGAGCCGGTGGATTGAATGGCCACCGATCGGGCGGTCACCGTGCTGCGCGCCGGGCCGCTGGCCGTCATCACCGACCTGGGCCGGCCCGGGCAGGCGCACATCGGGGTGCCGCGCTCCGGCGCGCTGGACCGGGACGCGCTGCGGCTGGCCAACCGGCTGGTCGGCAACCCGGAGGGGCACGCCGGGTTGGAGGTGCTGCTGGGCGGGCTCGAGCTGCGCGCGGAGTCGAACTGCACGGTGGCGGTGACCGGGCCGCCGGTGCCGGTGTGGCGCCACGGCGGCGGCGCGGAGCGTCGGGCGGTCGGTTCCCACCAGGTCGTCTACCTGCGTGCCGGCGAGCACCTCGAGCTCGGTGTGCCGGACGCCGGGCTGCGCAGCTACCTGGCCTGCTCGGGCGGGTTGGACGTGCCGGAGGAGCTCGGCAGCCGCAGCACCGACCTGCTCTCCGGTCTCGGGCCGGCGAAGGTCTCCGACGGCGACCGGCTGGCGCTGGGGACGGCGGGTGACGCACCGGCGGACGCCAGCCCGGTGCCGGCCTCGGTGCCACCCCCGCTGGTCACCGTGCCGGTGCTGCTGGGGCCTCGGGACGACTGGTTCGCCGACCCGGCCGGTGCGCTGCGCGGCACGGTGTGGACCGTCGGCCCGGCGAGCAACCGGATCGGGCTGCGGTTGGCCGGTGAGCCACTGGAGCGGGCGGCGGATCGGGACGGCCAGGAGTTGCCCAGCGAGCCCGTGCGCCCCGGCGCGGTGCAGGTCCCGCCCAGCGGCCAACCCGTGGTGTTTCTCGCGGACGCGCCGACCACCGGCGGCTACCCGGTGGTCGGGGTGGTCCCGGAGTCCGCGCTGGGCGCACTGGCCCAGGCCCGCCCCGGCACCCAGGTCCAGCTCAGCCCTCGCTGAGGTCGGCCGCCCGGCTCAGTGGGTCTCCGGGGCCCTGGTGGGCTGTCGAGGGGTCGGTGAGGGGGCGTGCTCGGCGAGCAGGGTGACCAGCTCGCCCTCGCCGAACCCGGCGAGTTGGGCCACCTGGGCCGGGGTCAGGCCGGCGCCGCGCAGCCGGCGGGCCGCGTCGGCGAGCTGTCGGCGCTGGTACCGCACCGACTCGTTCAGCCGGTCCAGCTGCCCTCGGGACGCCTCCAGGTCACCGACGGCGTGCAGCGCCCGTACCGGGTCGGCGAGCAGCACCCGCAGCAACCGGTCCTTGGCGTCCATCGTGGGGGCAGCCGAGGTCGGGCCGGCGGCCCGGTAGCCGTGGTCCTGGTCCGCGGGCGGATTCGCCGCGCTGGCGATGCCGTTGCGCCCCGGCTGGGGCGCCGGTGCAGCCGAGTTCGAGTCAACCGGCTCGGCAGCGACAGCGGCGGGGGCGGGATCGGCGGTGCGGTCCGGCTCGGTCGGTTCGAACCTGGGCTCCGCAGCCGACCGTCGTTGGGGAGGGGCGGAAGACCAGTAGGCGGCCTGCTGGACCGGCGCCCGATCAACGGCGGCCGGGCCTGGGCGCTCCGGCATCGATATGGCCATCGGGGTGGGCTCGGTGGGCGGGGACGCCAAAGGGGCCGACGTGGCCTCGGCGCGTTTGCGGCGGCGCCGGCGCCTGCCCCGGGCGATCAGGACGATCAGCAGGACCAGTACGACGAGCACAATCAGTAGGCCGGCGGCCACCGCGAGCTGGGTCGGGGAGACCGTCAGGTGGTCCATGACCGCGCACGGTACGCGGCGAGCACCGGCCTACTTCGGATTGGCACCCGGTCAGCGTGCCCCGCTGCCGAAGGACGGGCGGCCGTCCGGATCGTCACCGCGGCCCGGAGGGGCACCGTTTTCCCGGTTGATCACACCGTTGCGTGCGTGCTGCTCCGCCGGACCCCGACCGGACGCCTCCCGGGTGCCCTGCGGGGTACCCCCGGAGACCCCGGCACCATCCGGCGCGGGCGGGTTGGCCCTCGGCCGCGGGGACGGCGTCGGCCTCGGCTTCGCGCTGGGCACGTTCTGTGCGCCGGACTGGTGCACCGGGCTGCCCTGCGGGGCGGAGCCCGGCGGCCTGGCGCCCTGGCCTGGCGCCTGCCGGCTGGGCAGCGGGCGGCCCTGGCCGCCGTCCGGACCTACCGGCTGGTGCCCGGGGCTCGATGGGCGCTGCCGGTTGCCGTCGCCCACCGGCAGCGAACCCAGCCGAGGACCGGTCTGCTCGGTGCGCTTGTTCGGGTCCATCCGCCCCGGCCCGCCAGGTGCCTTGTCGCCGCGCAGCGGCAGCCCGTGCGGCGGCGTGGGGGGTGGGGTGCCGGGCGGCAGGTTCGCGCCGATCGGGGATTCCTGCTTGGCGGTGTCGAGCACGCCCTCCAGCTGGGTGCGTACCCGGGCGAGATCGGCCAGCGTGTTCTCCCGGCGCCGCTCCAGCTCGGCCAGCCGCGCGCGACCGGCGTCTTCTTCCTTGCGGGCGTAGTTCCGGGCGTTCGTCCTGACCTCCTCGGCCTCCTCCTCCGCGGCCTGCAGGATGGACTGCAGGCGGGTGGTGAAGGCAGAGATCATCTCGGGGGTGAGCCCACCGGAGCTGTCCGCGCCGGAGCCGCCACCAGGGCGTCCGCCGGTACCGAACAGGGCCGCCGCGCCGGCGCGGGAACGCTCGTCGGTCTTCGGGCCGCTGGTGCCGTTGGTGCCCGGCCCAGATCGCGCGCCACTCTCGCGCGCCTGATCCAGATCCGAGCGCTGCCGCGATATCGTCCGTTCCAAGCCGGCGATGTGCTCGTCAACCTGACGGCGGTCGTAGCCGCGCACAACGACGTCGAAGCGGGGCGCGGCGGCGGTCTCTCCATCGGTCGTATGACGGCCGGGGACAGGATTGTCGCCGTGGTCAGCGGACATTCGGTCGCCTCCGTGAGGTGGCATTGGCCAAGGAGCCGGGGGAGCCCGATCCTCGGGGGTCAGAGCCGAGCGTAGGGAGAATGCGCTCGCAGTTCGCGGGCTTCACTCTACGGCGTGACCTTCGTCGCATTTACTGGGGGACCCAACGATCCGACGTCGTTGCGTGACCAGCTCGGACGATGCGGTCGACGCGACTACCATTGACCAGGTGGAGACGCTGCGTCGGACATTGCACGAACGCGGGTTCCGAATGACCCCGCAACGGCAGCTGGTGCTCGATGCGGTCGAAGAACTCAAGCACGCCACCCCGGAACAGATTTGCTCCTCGGTGCAGCGGCTGGCGCCGGCGGTCAACATCACCACCGTGTACCGCACGCTGGACCTGCTGGAGCGGCTCGGCGTGGTGCGGCACACCCACCTCGGCCACGGCGCGCCCAGCTACTCGGTCCGCGAGCACGAGCATCTGCACCTGGTCTGCCACTGGTGCGGCCAGGTTGCCGAGGTGCCCACCGAGATGCTCGACGAGCTGGCCGGCCAGCTGCGCAACGGCTTCGGTTTCCGGCTGGACGCCACCCACGTGGCGCTGTCCGGGAGCTGCGCCAAGTGCGC
>DATHIT010000439.1:0-30963 GCA_035489915.1 Pseudonocardia sp.
GTTCCGGCCGACGTCTCGATCGTGGGCTGGGACGACAGCTCGCTGGCGCGCCTGCCCCACCTCGATCTCACCACCGTCCGCCAGGACGCCGAGGAGATGACCCGGCTGGCCGTCGACCGCAGCGTGGCGCGACTGACGACCACGCCGACCACCGCGCCTATCGCCAACAGGGAGGTCGTCCTCTCCCCCGAGCTCATCGTCCGCGCCTCTACTGGGCCGGCGCACCGTGCGGAGCCCGTACCCAGAGTCTGAATTGCTTGTTGACGGCCTCTCTAGAGCGCTCTACCCTTCGTTCTAGAGCGCTCTAGTACCGTACCTGAGTCGCCACAGCCGCCGTCGATTGTGAGGCCGCAGATGACCCTCGCCCCGCCGTCCCATGTTGCGTCCGCACCCGCCCCGACTGAGCGGTCCAGCGACCTCGCCGTGTTCTACGACCCGCTGTCCTACGCCGCGTTCGACCACCCCTACGAGATCTACCGGCAGCTGCGCGACCGCGCGCCGGTCTACTACAACGCGCGCCGGGACCTGTACGTGGTGTCCCGGTACGCCGACGTCAAGGCGTGTCTGCGCAACCACGAGCAGATGGTCAACGCGCTGGGCAACGACATGGACGGCACCCACGCCTCCTACGGCGCGGGCAATCTCGTCGCGCAGGATCCGCCGCACCACGCCGTGCTGCGCGCGGTGGTGCGCCCGTCGTTCGCCGCGCGCGAGATCCTGGCGATGGAGGAGCACATCCGAGGGCTCACCCGTGAGCTCCTGGCCAAGCTGCGTGAGCGCGGTGGCGGTGACTTCGCCCAGGACATCGCCCTCCCGCTGGTGTTCGGCGTCTCGATGCGGCTGATCGGCGCACCGGCGTCGGACACCGGGTTCTGGCAGGAGCACCTGATGCGCTCGATGGCCCGCACGGTCGGCCAGTTCGGGATCCCCGAGGACGCCGCCAGCTCCAACCGCGAGGCTGAGGAGCACATCGCAGAGGTCATGCGCCTGCGCAAGGAGGAGATCGCGGCCGGCGCCGCCGCGGACACCCCGGACGTGATCAGCCAGATCCTGCTCGCACGCGCCGACGGCGTTCTCGAGGACGCGGAGGTGGTCGGGCTGGCCCACCTGGTCCTGTCCGCGTCCACCGACGCTCCGGCCGCGCTGCTCACCAACTGCGTCGCGGTCCTGGACAAGTTCCCCGCCCTGCAGGGCTACCTCCACCAGAACCCGGTGATGATCAAGAACTTCGTGGAGGAGACCCTGCGCTACGACGGCCCGGCGAAGAACCTGTGCCGGCAGACGACAGCCGAGCTCACCATCGCCGGTGTCACCATCCCAGCCGATTCCCGGGTCATGGTGCTCATGGGATCGGCCAACCGCGATGAACGCAGCTACCCCGAGCCCGACACGTTCGACCTGTTCCGGACCTTCACCAATGACAACAAGATCCTCACCTTCGGGGAGGGCATCCACTCCTGTATGGGGGCTCCCCTCGCGCGGCTGACCGCCCAGGTCGCGATGGAGGAGCTTCTGGCGGGCCTCGACGGCACGGAGATCCGCGTCGTGGGCACGCCCGAGCGCTGGGCCAAGCAGATGGTGCGCGGCTTCGCCAAGCAGCCCGTGCGGATCGTCCCGTCGGAGCCGGTCCTCCCGGTGCGCGCGGCGTTGGTGCCGCCGGCCCACGTCGAGTTGGTGCAGCACCGCAGCACGCGGCTCACCCTCGCCACCCGCGAGCTCGAGGCCGTGGTCCGCGTCGAAGGCAAGGATGTTGTCGCGGACGGGGTTGTCGCCCTGACGCTGCACGAGGTCGACGGGCACCCGCTGCCGCGGTGGGAACCGGGCGCCCACGTCGACCTGATCCTCGACCGCGCGGCGACGCGGCAGTACTCCCTGTGCGGCGACGTCGACGACCACCACGTGTGGCGCCTGGGAATCCTGCGCGATCCCAACGGCAGCGGCGGCTCGCTGTACGTGCACGACCAGCTGCGGGCCGGCGATGTCGTCCGGATCCGCGGGCCCCGCAACAACTTCCCGCTGGTCGACTCGCCGCGCTACCTGTTCATCGCCGGTGGCATCGGCATCACCCCGATGATGCCGATGGTCCAGGCCGCCGAAGCGGCCGGGGCGCAGTGGCAGCTCGTGTACGGCGGCAGGCAGCGCGCGTCGATGGCCTTTCTCGACGAGCTCGCCGGGTACGGCGACAAGGTCACCGTGTGGCCGCAGGACGAGCAGGGGCTGCTCGACCTCGACGGCCTGCTCAGCCGGCCGCGGCCCGACACCAAGGTCTACTGCTGCGGACCTGAGCCCCTCCTGGCCGCGGTTGAGCAACGTTGCGCCGCGTGGCCGAAGGGGTCCCTGCACGTGGAGCGCTTCGTCGCCAAGCCGCTGAGCGAGCCCGTACTGCACGAGGCGTTCGAGGTCTACCTCGCGCAGAGCGAACTCACCCTGACCGTCCCGCCGGACAGGTCCATCCTCTCGACGGTCGAGGAGGCCGGCGTCGGCGTTCTGTCATCCTGCGCGGAGGGCACCTGCGGCACCTGCGAGACCCCCGTCCTCGAGGGTGTCCCCGACCACCGCGACTCCATCCTCGACCAGGACGCGAGGGAGGCGAACGACTGCATGATGATCTGCGTCTCCCGCGCCTGCACGCCACGCCTCGTCCTCGACATCTGATGTCTCCACCCCGTGGCTCGTGGAACTGACGCGCGACAAGCCGACCGGCCTCGCGTCCGACCTAGTGTCTCGTGTCCGATTTCCTTTGCCGGATCCGGTGATCCAGGCGTCGGCTGGCAAGGCCGAGGACCGCCTGGATATCGGGCATATCCAGGCGGTCCGAGAACGCCGCCAGGCGTCGTCTGGGCGCCGGAGACGGTGAAGAGACTTCGGACACGGGACACTAGCTGGGCCGAAGGTGTATGGGATAGCCGCCAACCTCTACGCGGAGCGTCGAGGCGGCGCGGAGTGATCATCGGCGTGGCGGGGTCGGAGCGCTCGCAGGTCGGCGGTGGCGATTTTGTGGGCTTCGGCCGCGTCGACGCCGAACGCACGCAGCACGAGCTCCGCGGCGCAGGAGCCGGCGTCCCGCCAGGTCTGGTGGCCTTCGAGGACCATCGATAGGGCACTCACCAGCGCTCCAATCATAACCGCAGCCGCGCTCATGATCATGGATTCGTCGATGTGGAACCGGCCCTCGGCGACACCCGCACGCAGGTCACGCATCAGCGGGCCGGCCAACACCGACCGCAGCGAGTCCTCGCTCAGCGCGAACCGCACCATGAACCGGCCGACCGCGGGGTCCTGGTAGCCGTACCGCACCGTCATGCGCAGGCCGGTGGCGATGCGCGTCGCCCCGCCGTCGTCCTCCGTGAAGCTGGATGAGACGCGTTCCTGCAGCTCAGTGCACAGCTCGGCGAGGACGTTGTCGAACAACTGCTCGATCGAGTCGATGTTGCGGTAGAGCGTGCCGCGGGCCACCTGCGCCTCGTTCGCCAGTTCGCTCATCGTCAGCTGCGTGCCAACCTTGGCGGTGAACAGCCGCACCGCCGCCGCATGGATTCGCCGTTTGGTCGAGGCCATCAGGACGCCCCCTTGATCGTCGCGGCGCTAGGGATCTCGGTGGATCATCCCGCCCGGCTGCACGCCCGGCATAGGTCCGACAGGCGCCCCCTCGCGCGCATACGGTACATCAGCGTTCATCAGTAGACAGATTTGTTCATCGAAAGACACTGTTGACCGGTTTGGTTCCCACGCGGGCCGGAGATCCAGCGGAGCCGCCTGATAGCACGGATCAGGCCACTCAATCGGTCGAAAGCCACGCCGCGCAGCCCCTACCTAGAGAAGGGCTGCTAACATCCGTCCCATTGAACACATCTGTTCAATCACGGACGGTGACGTTCCCTACAGGTCAGTGTGACTCCCACCGCTGAGGCCAGAACGAGCTGCCCGGCCATTGATTAGCCGAGAAGGGGTGGTAGCGATGCGCAGACTGAACAAGAGCCCGGGTACGCGCGGTCGAATCCTCCGGAGGTCATCACCTCAGAAATTCGCCCAGATCATGCCACTGAAATGCGCCCCCGCGGCGGGTCGCCGCCGGTGGACGGCCTCATGACCCGCACGAACGTGTTCGGCCACAAACTCGATGAGCCCTCCTTCGTGGACCGGGCCACCACGGAGATTCGGCAAGCCATCCTGTCCGGCCAGTTGCGACCCGGTCAGGTGTTCTCGCTGCGCAATCTCGCCGGACAGCTGGGCGTCAGCTTCATCCCGGTCCGCGAAGCGCTGCGTAGCCTGGAAAGAGAAGGCCTGGTAGTCATCAATCGGGGTCGCAGCACGTCAGTTGCGCCACTGAGCTCCGACGACCTCCACAGCCTTTGCCAACTGCGTCGGCGCATCGAACCAGAACTGGCCAGCAGGGCCTGCCTGTTGATCTCCCCCACTGACCTCGACATGCACGAGCTCCGCCTGGCAGAGGCTCGCCAGAACCGGAACCAACCCGAGGACCGGTACGAAGCGCACCGCGAGCTGCTGGGCGCGCTGCTGGGCCCAGCCGCCACCACCTGGGATCTGCGGCTGCTACACATGCTGTGGCACGCCACCGAACGCTACCTGCGGTTCGGCCTCGACCATCGTGAGCATGCCCCTGTTGGGGCGGGCAGCCCGGACGAGTCCCTCGGCGCCGCCCAGGTCGATCTGATCTGCGCATTCCGCAGCCGGGATCCGCGAAAGGCCAAGGTAGCGATGTTTCGCCACGTGGACTGGACCGAGCGCAGCGCCGCTCAGGGCAGCGCCGCGGTCTGACCAAACACGACGCCCGGGACGCCGGCCGCCCGATCGAACGGCGGCCGTCGTCACCGGAATCACGGCTGGACACCCCCCACTGGCCAGATCATCGCGGCTTTGCGGATTACCCGGACGGGCCGGGTTCACGCACCTTGGGTGTAACCAACATGGTCCGGTTTTCGAGGATGACGCTCACGGCCTCGGCCGGGATACGAAACGAGCGCCCTACCTGTACATATTGAATCTCTCCGGCATGCAGCAGGCGGTATATCGTCATCTTGGAGACCCGAAGCATCCTGGAAACCTCCGCCACTGTCAGAAATTGCTCGCGTGGAGGGAACTCGTGTCCTGGGGAATGCTGAGATGCCATTTCAGATCCCAGGCAGTGACGGGACGGGTAGTGACGGGATGGGGATGTTCAAGCCAGAGGTGATCCGGTAGCGGGACATCATGCACTGGTCTTCGTGGTCGATGATGTGGCAGTGCCACACGTAGCCTTGAATGCTCTTGCCGGCGGGTGATTGGAACGTGGCGTCGGGGTCGAACCCGAGTTCGTCCGCGGTGGGGAAGCGCACCACGAAGCGGGTAACCATGTTCTGTGGGCAGCGGATTGTGTCTTTCTGCCCGGATTCCCACGCTTCTGGCGGGATCGGCAATCCTCTGAGGAACGGGTCGGCCAAGGGTGCCCAATAGGTGCCGACGTCCGGCCTCGGGTTGGCGGCCAGGTAAGCGTTGACGTCGAAGTACTGGCGGTTGAGGATCCGCATGTTCACCAGGTGCAGGTGGATCGGGTGATCCTCGGGTGATGAGTTGACGATCTCCCAGAGTTCGGTGATGCCCTGAGTCGCCTTGACGATCGGATCGTCCATGTAGCAGAGGTTGTTCAACGCCATGCTGAGCGGCGGCCAGGTCCGGGCGGGATCCTGCGTCAGGGAGAGGGTCCGTCGCAGCGGGGTGAGCGGCACCAGCCCGAGCGGTGACGGTTGTCCGGAGCCGCCGCGCAGGGTGTCCGGCAGTGCCGTGCGGTGCCCGGTGGCGCCGGTACCGATGAACCGCACCAGGTCGCGCAGTACCTCGGCACCGGTCCCGGCGACGACCTCGGCCGCCTCCTCCTGGTCGTTGGTCAGCTCGACCTGGTCGCCCTTGGCCAGTCCGGAGAAGTCGACGATGAGGTCGACCCGTTCGCCAGGAGTGACCCGCACCGATGTGGTGTGTGCCGCCATGTTGAGCAGGCCACTGTCGTTGCCGATCACCCAGAACGCCATGCGGTTGGTGAAGAAGAGGTTGTACCCGCGCGCGTTCGAGGCGTTCAGCACGCGGAACCGGTAGAGGCCCCTGGCGACCCGGAAGTACGGTGACACCACGCCGTTGACGGTCATCCGGTCGCCGATCTGGCCGCCTTCCCAGTGTCCCTGCTCGACGTAGCGCACCGTGCGGAAGTTCAGTGACCCGTCGTCGTGGAACCGGCGGTCGGCCAGGATCAGCGGGATCTCGAAGTCGCCGCTGGGCAGTCCGAGCGTGTTCGACGAGGTGCCGGTGTCGTACCGGTCGCGCAGGAAGTACATCCCGGCCAGCCCGGCGACCACGTTGAGCCTGGTGATGCCCATCGCGTGGTCGTGGTACCAGAGGTTGGTCGCCTGCTGGGCGTTGTGGTGTCGGTAGGTCATCGAGGTGGAGGGCAGGAAGGTGTCCTCAGGGTGCCCGTCCATGTCGGGCGGGGTGACCGCGCCGTGCAGGTGGACCGACACCCGCGGCTTGGTGCGGTCCTCCTCCGACGCGCCGTCCAGGCTCGTGTCCACGTCGGCGGCGAACAGGTGCTTGCCGAGCTTGTTGTCGAAGATCAACTGGATCGGCTGGTCGGTGTGCGCCTCGATGGTGGGCCCGAGGTACTCCTGGCCGCCGTAGGACCAGGTCGGCGCGATGCCGAGGTCGCGATGGAACCGGTGGCTCGAGGCGGCAATGGACAACGTCCGATCGCCCTGCAGCACCGGCGGGACCGGCATCTCATCGACGTAAGGGGTCAACTCCGGAGAGGCGAAGGTGAGCCCGCTTTCCGGCGCCGCGGACGGCCGAGCCGGCCGATCGCTGGCGAAACTCGAACCAGGCAATGCCACCGTGATGGCCACGCCGAGCCCAGTACCCAGGAACCCCCGTCGGGACAGGTTACTTGTCACGGGGCGGGACCGTAGAAGCCCTAATGGACGACCGTCAATATTATAGCTTTGGGCTTCACCGCACCAGGGGGCGACCGACGGAGAGCATCGCGGAGCGTGACGACCAGGCGCGAGGTTCAGGCGCGCTCTGCCGTGCCATTCGCGGGTCGGACGCGGCAGGCGCTGACATGTGCTGCCCGGGCTAATCCCCAGGGTTCGGCGTTCGCCTGTCGAGCCGATGCGCCCGCGGCCGGCGGGGGCCAGCATGGTCGTGGATATGTAGGAGTTGGTCGAGCATGCGTCCGACAGCTGGCTGCCAGCGAGCTGCCCGAGACGAGCCCGGCCGCGGCAACCGGAGCTGACGCCGTGTTATACCGCCGACGGGGTCGCCACGCCGCACCGCGGAACCACCCGCGCGCGGTGGCGGTCGGGTATGGGCTGGCCGGCGTGGTGCTTCTGGCAGCGCTGCTCGCCGCTGCCCTGCAGCGCGGTGACCGTGCCCTACCGCCGGCGCAACCACCGCCGGTTGTCGCGGCTTCTCCGCACCACACCCCGCCCAGCCCTGCGCTCACCACAGTTGAGTACGAGGTGAGCAGTGATGGGCCGGCGGTTGACGTGACCTACGTCGACCTAGCGGGAGTGCACAACCTGTTCGACGTCCCGGCGCCGTGGTCAACGGTCGTGCGGATCCCGACCGGGCCGATGCTCGGGGCGTACGTGACCGCGCGCGCGGCGGGCCGGGCCACGATCGTCTCGTGCCGGATCCTGGTTGACGGGGCCCGGGTGGCGGCGATGTCCGTCAAGGGACCGGGTCCAGTGACCTGCTATCCAGGTGACGGGTGACCGCCCGGAGTTCAACGGTTGTCGGCACCGGATCGAAGGGAATTGATCATCTCGGTGATGGCGCTGTTGTCGAGGGGACAGGTGCGTGCCGCGTCGTCGATCACCGTGAGTTGGGGTGTTGCGATGGTGGCGGCGGGCCAGGTTGTCCCGTCAGGGCTGCTCGGCACGCCGGTACGGGCGAACTCCGTCCACGCGTGCTCGAGGATGTCGGACACCTGGGCGTCCACCTCGTCGTAGCACTCGGCCGGGGTGAGGTGACCGAACAGGTAGGGCAGTTCCGCGCAGTGGTAGGCGAGCATGCCGGTACGGCGGTTGCCGGGAGACACCCGGGCGAACCGGTAGGCGTAGGTTGCCCGGCCCAGCTCGGCGAAACGCCGGTAGGAGGCGAGCGCCGGCTCGGTCCAGATGGCCGTGGTGTACAGCTCCGCCAATGCCTCGTACGGGCTGCCCGCGAGGTGAGCCAGGATATTGTCGGCGCGCTGGCCGGCCAGGACCTTCGCCATGCTTGCCACGGTATTCGGGGTATAGAGCTGAGCGGGATCGACACCGCGCGCCCCGTAGGGGCCGGTCGGCGTGATGAAGAATCGCGCCTCATGCTCGGTGTGGCCAAACAGCACGGGCACATCCGTCGGCCAGCAGGACAAATCCTCACCGACCACCTGCCCGTCCGCGGTCGGGCACCAGACCAGGTTGGCGGGGGTATGCACCTGACCAGGCGACGGCATGGTGCCTGACAGCACTCGAGATGCCTCGCGCACCTGGTCCACCGGCACCTCGCGGAGATGGTCGATGTCGCTTCCGCCCAGCTGCTCGGCCAACCGGGCGCTGGCTTGCCGGACACGCTGGCGGCCCGTGTCGGGCATGGCGGCCGTACGCTCGAGGCCAGCGCTTTGCAGGATCGCGCGGTGGAACAACCCGTGCGCGGACGGGGTGGCGAGCAACGTCCGTACCGCCGTCGCGCCGGCGGACTGGCCGAAGATGGTGACGTTGTCGGGGTCACCACCGAAGGCACGGATGTTGCGGGATACCCACTCCAGCGCCGCGACCCAGTCCTGAACGGCGAAGTTCCCGCCCGTCTCGGGGTGGTCCAGGAAGCCAAACGCGCCGAGCCGATAGTTGAACGACACCACGGTCAGACCACGCTGGGCGATGGCCCTGCCGTGGTACTCCGGCATCGAGGCCGCCCAGCCGAGGAAGCCGCCGCCGTGGATCCAGACCATGACCGGTTGGCCGGCCCTCGGGTCCAGTGCGGCGGACCAGACATTGAGGTAGAGGCAGTCCTCGCTCTGTTGCGCCCCGAGGTCCACGCCGGTGTCCACGGTCTGGATCGCGGCGTTGCCGAAGTTCGTCGCGTCGCGTACCCCGTCCCACGCCACAGGTGGCCGCGGCGCGGCCCAGCGCAGTTTCCCCACGGGCGCGGCGGCGTAGGGCACGCCCCGGAACCGGAACACGCCTGCCCGTTGGTTGCCGCCGAGGACTCCTTGTTCAACACGTACTTGGGTCATGAGCAGCTCCCGTTCGACGAACGACCCCCGCGACGTGTATCCGCCTCTCGTTGATCACTGTCAACCTTAGGTGTCCTAGAGACCTAGAGTCAAGGTTGATGAGCCCTGACTTAGCCGTGCTCTCAGGAAATGGTCAAGTCCTTGACTCTCCCCTTGAGGGACGGGCGACGCTTCGCTGCGGGAGTGGGTGGTTTCACCCGCACAGCAGGGGAGGAAAAGCGAATGGCTCGTAGGTCACCGTCAACTGTCGAAGCCTCGGAACTGGCCGGCAAGCGTGCCCTGGTTACCGGAGGCACAAAGGGGATCGGCGCGGGAGTGGTAGCTCGCCTGGCCGCGGCGGGCGCGCAGGTCGTCGCCACAGCCCGCTCGGCATCGACGAGCCCGGCGGTTGCGGGGAAGGTGTCCTTCGTCGCGGCTGACATAGCCACGACCTCCGGGACCACGACCATCGCGGAGTTCGTCATGGAGACGCTCGGGGGGATCGACATAATCGTGCACAATGCAGGTGGTGGCAGCGGAGTGATCGTAGGTCCGCTCACATCGTTCGATGACTCCGACTGGGACCAGGCTCTCGGCCTGAACCTGATGGCTCCGATGCGCCTCGACCGCGCTCTGGTGCCGTCGATGATCGCGCAGGGCAGCGGAGCTATCGTGCATGTCACTTCGATCGCCGCGACGATGCCCTCGGCGGGGCCAATGCCCCACGCAGCAGCGAAGGCTGCCCTGCGGAACTACAGCAAGGGCCTGGCCACCCAGCTCGCCCCTTCCGGGATCCGGGTAAACGCGGTTTCCCCCGGTTACGTCGAGACCGAGGGGTCCCGGACAAAGATGAGCGAGATCGCTCAGGCGCGCGGTATCCCTCGCACCGAGGCTCGCGCCGAGACGATGAAGGCGCTCGGTGGTATCCCGTTGGGACGCGCCGGCTCGCCGGAAGAGATCGCCGAACTTGTCACCTTCCTTGTCGCGGATCGCAGCTCCTGGATAACCGGGGTCGAGTACGCGATCGACGGAGGCACGACCCCCACCACGTGATCGTCATGACGCGAGCCCGGCCACCTGCCGCTACCGGCCGGCGGTACAGGCAGTGGGGGTGGTCCCGGAGGCTTGTGGCCCGAATCCGGGCGGCGATGGCGGCGGGATCGGCGGACTGGAGCGTAGGCAGTTGTCCAGCCGCGCGGGATCGAACGACTCGGTGCCCAGGACCAGCTTCAGGCCGGGGATGCCGGAATGTGCGCGTGCGTAGGTGAGCTCTCGGTCGAGGTCGCCGACGTTGTTGATTACCGGGAATGAGAGGCCCAGCGTGGAGAGCGTGCCGAGCGCCCGGCCGTCGCTGTCGAGGTAGGCGCTTCCGCTGTCGCCGGGTATTCCGGGGGTCGGGGAGGTCAACGTGTGTGACCAACCGCCGAGGGACGGGTCGTCGCCGTGGCTTGCGCCGGACTGTGGCGACAGCGCGGCGAGCCCGGCCCTGAGGCTGGAGTTGCCGTAGCTGAAGACCTGGTCGCCCGATTTGGTGCCGCTGGTGTTGACGTCAACCGGGCCGCCCCAGAAAGGCACACTCGGGTTGACCTGAGGTACGTACTTGGCGTCGACCTTCACCAGGGCAAGGTCGTTGTACGCGCATGTGTTGGCGTCCTTCTCCCCGCCCCGCTGCATGGTCAGCCAGCTGCTGTAGGCCAGCTGACCTCTACCGATGACGTCACCACCCCCGGCCGGGGAGCCGCCCCGGTGGAATGTCACGGTGGTCGCGAGTGGGCGACTACCCGCCTTGCAGCCGTTGGTCTCGTCCTCCTTGCCGGTGCTCGCGCAGTGCGCCGCCTGCCCGAGGTAGACGTTCCCGGCGTCATCGACGAAGACGAAGTTGGCGGTGCACTGACCGCCCTGGGTGTAGGTCTGAACTCCCGATGTGATGGCCGCGGTCTTGATGGGCGCCCACTGGTGGCCGGCTTGGGCGGCGGGGATCGTGGTCGGCTGGCTCGCGCTCTCGACGGTTGGCTGCGCCGACCCGTCCTCCGAGGCGGCTCGGCCCGAATCGGGTATGTCCACCCCACACCCGGCAAGGGCGACGAGGCCGACGACCGCGACGGCGGCGAGCACAGGCAGGCGATGGCGGCCCGTGGGCGCCGTGTTCATCGGGTCTCCATCACGGTTGTGCGCTGGGTGCCCAGGTCGATGGCGCCGTCGGCGGTGGCGATCGAGATCTCCACGACGTCGCCGTGGCGCAGGTACCTGGTGTTTCTGGCCTGGCTTTTGAAGAAGGCCTTCCACCTTAGCTGCGCCGGCAGCAGTGACGCGATGATCTGTACCGGCTTGGGTGGGGCGCTGAGCGCGGTACCCACCGGGGTGCCGGTCAGCACCAGGTCGCCGGCATCCAGCCGCTGGAACCGCGACAGGGCCTGCAGGGCTTGCAGCGGTGGGTAGATCATGTCCCCGCCGACCGTCATGTCCTGGCGCGTCTCGTCGTTGACTCGCAGCCGCAGGCGCAGGTCGCCGAAGCGCTTGAGCTCGTCGGCGTCCATCAGGACCAGCGCCGGGCCGACCGGCGTGAAAGTCGGGTAGGACTTGGACTCGTAGAACTGGGTCTTGGGCAACTGGATGTCGCGGGCGGACACGTCGTTGGTGACCACCAGCCCGGCGACGTAGTCGGGCAGGTTGTCGGCGGTCAGCGTGGTACCGACGGGCAGCTCGCGGCCGATGACCAGCCCGATCTCCGCCTCGTAGTCGAGGAAGCGCACGTGGGCGGGCCTGATGATGTCGTCGTGCGGACCGCTGATCGATCCAGAGGCCTTGCGGAAGAACGCCAGCGGGGTGCTGTCCGGGTTCATCCCGGCGTCGGTGACGTGCGAGACGAAGTTGGTCATCTGGGCCACCACCCGGCACGGCACCGTCACCGGCGACACCAGCGGCAGGGTCTCGACCGGCACCGAGTCGGCACCGGCTCCGGCGGCCTCGAGGGCTGCCCGGTCCGCGAGCAGCTCACCGGTGGTGACAGCCTGGGTGGTGACCTTGGCGGCGCCCTCGGGGGTGAGGACCCACCACGATTCGGCGGTACGCAGTACTGAGATGCTCATGAGCTGGCTACTTTCAGCAGGCCACGAAGGCGCTCGACGGTGAACTCGTTGTCGTCGCGGAGTGCACTGATCACCGAGCGCAGCTGTCGCCAGGGCTCCCGGCCCGGGGCCAGGCCCAGAAAGTCCTTGCTGATCGGCGGGCCCCACTGGGCCAGGCCCGACGCGGACATAGGTGCCCATCCCGGTTCGAGGGTGTTGTCGAACATGTCCCCGTCGCTGAAGTGCTCGACGAGGAAACCGTCCGGATCGCGCCAGTAGTCGAACAGCTGCGAGCCCTGGAGGTGCCGCCCGATGCCCCACGAATGGCGGTAGCCCTCGTCCCGCAGGAACTGCCCACCGGCGGCCATCGCGTCGATGTCGGCGACCTGGTATGCCGAGTGCACGTAGCGGTTCGACGGGCCCAGCGCGATCGCCAGCGTGTGGTGGTCGGCGGGTGTCGCTCCCCGGTCGCAGCGGATGAAGCTCAGCGCCGGGCCGCGCTCGCGCTGCCCCTGGTAGTAGAGGAAGTCGCTGACGATCAGTCCCAGGTGCGTCAGGTACCAGTCCAGCGTCTCGACGTACTTGGTGGACTGCACCACCACATGCCCCAGCCGCCGCACCTGCGCCGGCTCCCTCGGCGGGCGCTGCGTGGCGTTCGTCCGCGCCAGCTCATGGCCGAAGTTGAAAGTGTGCGGCGCCTGCTCGGGCAGGGCCGGGAATCGGCGGGGGTCGGACACGACGCTCACCCGCGCCCCGCTGGGGTCGCGCAACAAGACCTGGGCGCCGCCGAGGGACTCCGGCAGCGCGGTCACCTTCTGTCCGGTCGCCTCGGCCAGCCGGTGAAGATCGGCGACGTCGGCAGCATGGAACGCCGGCCCGAGGAACCGCGACCGCGCACCCTTGCGGACGATCACGCACGGCGCCCCGGCGTCGGTTCCCCGTAAGTGCAACGCCTCGGCGGTGCGAATCGTCGTGGCGAAACCGAACGCGTGCGCGAACCGCTCCGCGCGCCACAGATCCGGCTTCTGGAACTCCAACCATGCCAGATCGTGCACCTTGATGATCGGATTCTTCGCCCGGCCCGGGTGCTCCCGCTTCCTGGCGCCGTGCTCACTGTGCAGGCCGTGATGGTCGGTCACCGTCGCTCCTCGTCCCTCGTCTGACGATATCGTCAGTTATGCTGAGGCCGTCAGGCAAGAGGTTGTGACGAATTCGTCAGTGCTGACGCTTCCTGTTACGCTCGGTTGTGGATCGGTGGAGAAACGGACGGTGACCACATGCCACGCAAAGCCGAGTCGTCCCAGACGCGACCGGAGCGCCGTCGCGCGCAGACCCGCGCCGCGCTGGTCAGAGCGGCGCAACGGCTATTGGCCGCCGGCACGCCCAACGTCTCGGTCCTGGAGATCACAAATCTGGCTGACGTGGGGATGGGATCGTTCTACAACCACTTCCAGAGCAAAGAGGAGCTCTACGCGGCGGCGATCGACGCATCCCTCGAAGCGCACGGCAACCTGCTGGACGCGCTCACCGCGGACCTTGACGACCCCGCGGAAAGATTCGCCCGCAGCTTCCGGCTGACCGGCCGCTTGAACAAGCGCTACCCCGAGCTCACCCAGGTCATGCGCAACCACGGCCTGGCCATGATCGTCGCTGATCAAGGGCTCGCCCCCCGCGCACTGCGCGACATCACCGCCGCCACCCAAGCCGGCCGGTTCCACGTCCGTGACCCCGAACTCGCCGTTGTCGCCGCCGGTGGAGCGCTGCTCGGCCTCAGCCAACTACTGCACAGCCAGCCCGAGCGCGACGACGCCGAAGCCACCGACCTGATGGCCCAGGACGTGTTGCGCATGTTCGGTGTCCCGGCCGAGGACGCACACGAGATATGCACCCGCCCCCTGCCGGACCTCGACACGGTCATCGAAAAGGACCCGGCGGCCTGACCTGCCACCCGCGCCACAACGACTGATCACGGGAGATCACAGATGGAACACCCCGCACCACAGCAGCTGTTCGTCGGAACCTGGAAGCTGGCCGCGATGCGAGCCAAGGTCGCCGGTCGCGGCGTGGAGGAACCCTATGGTCCCGAACCGTTGGGCTACATCACCTACACCGACGACGGCTACATGCACGCCATCCTGATGGACCCGAACCGACCCGAAGTAGGCACCCCAATCGAGGAGTTCGGCAAACGCACCGGTGTCCGCCGCCTGGCCTTTTTTCTCGGCGGGATTCCCGCTGTTGCCCGATACACCGCGGCGACAATGAAATCAGCCGCGTATACGGCCACCTGGGACGTCCACGGGCCGGAAGTCGTGCACCATGTGACGGCGAGTGTGATGCCCGACTGGATCGGAACCGACATGGTACGCACCTACCAGTTCCATGCTGACCAGCTGACCCTCACCGCCCACTATCCCGACGATCAATACGTCGCGCTGGTCTGGCAGAAGGCCGCGGGCCGAGGCCCGCAAGAACAGATCTCCCACCCAGCCCGTACGACCAGCGGGTCTCCGTCGTCGCCATAGTTGGCGCACCCGTCGCGGAGTAGCTGCATGGGCCAACCTTCCCGGCCACGGCGGGACGTGCGCGATGTGCGTATCGACCGGACGTAGGCCGGCTTGTTGGATCGAAGCCCGGACCGGCCGTCCGATCTGAGATCCACACGAGGAGGTGAGTGAGGATGCACAGCACCCTCGCGGATACCAAGTCCCTCATTCGGCGTTTCGAGAATGCGATGAACGCGCGACAGTTGGACCTCCTCGACGAACTCATCGCGCCGGACTTCGTGCGCCATTGTCAGGCAACTCCGGCGTTCGACGTCAGAAGCCTCGACCAGTTCAAGGCTTTCCTGAGGCAGGACGCCGCGATGTTTCCAGACAACGTCCAAACCTTCACTCATATCTTGGTAGATGGAGACATGGCCGCCATCTGGGCGACCTACGAGGGCACCCAGATGGGCCAGATGGGGCCGTTTCCACCTGCAGAGAAGAAGGCGAGTTTCGACTTCTCAGGTGTCCTGAGAATGGAGAACGGCAAGATCGCGGAGTGGTGGGTGACCTGGGACAATTTGACGATACTCGGCCAGCTGGGCCACCTCCCTACCCCTTCGGGTTAGCGGCCTCCCCCACCACCTCCACCGCCGGCGCCGGGGCTGGCGGAGACATTGGCCTGGGGTAGTTGGATCTCCTGGCCTTCGCGCAGGCCGGAGAGCACCTGGGTGGTGTTGTCGCCGGCCACACCGGGCTGGAACGGGGTCTGTACCGGATTGCCGTCCGGGCCCGGGGTGTTGACGAACGTCCGGCCGCCCTGGCGGATGATCGCCGAGTTCGGCACCACCAACACGTTGTCCATCTCGTTGACCAGCACCCCGGTCTCCGCGGTCAAGCCGTTGCGCAGCCGAGGGTCGGTGTTGGTCAACAGCACCGTGGCGTAGTAGTTCGTCACGCCCGAGATGTTCACCCCACCCGGCGCGACCGAGAGCACCGTACCGTCCCGCTCCAGGTCCGGAATCGCGTCGAAGGTGACCCGGACCTTCTGGTTGGGTGCCACCCGCGCCGCGTCGGACTCCTCGAACGGCACCACCACCTGGAAGGTGTTCACGTTGTTCAACACGATGAACGCCGAACCACCTGGACGGGTCGCGGACAGCGCGGTGGACGCCGAGGACTGGTCACTGGTGGCCGCCGCACCCACCCCAGGGATACCGGCGTCGGTACCCGGAGCCAACGCGGTCGTACCACCGCCGGGCCCCAGCCACTCACCAACCGCACCGTTGATCGCGGACACCGTGCCACCTACCGGGGCATACAGCACCGTGTTGTCCACATCCCGCTGCGCATTGGCCACCAGCGCCCGGCCATTTGCCACCAGCGCGGCCTGCGCGTCGATGTTCGGACCCCGGTCGGACCGGTCGGAGTCCAACGCGTTCTGCGCGGACACCACACTCTGCCGGGCGGTCTCCACTTGGATCTTGTACTGGGCGTCATCCACGTCCAGCTGGTGTTTGGCCGTGTCATAGGTCGTCTTGGCCGTCACATAAGCACTTTTGGCGTTCAGGAACGTCGACCTCGCGTTCGGGCACTGCGCGAACCCCATCCCGTTGGCCAGGCCGCCGGTCAGCGCACCCAACGGGTTCGTGCTCGACGTGCCCGAACCGGCGGAACCCGAGCCCGTCGAGCTGGTGTCCGCCGGGTCGGCAGCCATCGGGTCGTCGGACACGTCCTCCTGGTCGCAGTTCTGCATGTAGATCCGCCGCTGCGTCTCGAACTGCTGGTGCGCGATGTCCAGCTGTTGCTCGGCCCGGTCCACCGCGTTGCGGTCCCGGTCCAGGACCGCGTCGCGCTGGTCCTGGTTCGCGTCCAGGATCTTCTTCGCCTGGTCCAGCGTCCTGCGGTCACCCTCCACCGAGGTGCCGTTCACGATCCGGTCCAGGATCGCCTGCTGGTTGGCCAGCTGCGCCTGCTGCTGGGCCAGCAACTGCTGGAACGAGAACGGGTCCTGCCGCGCCAGGACCTGACCAGGGCGAACCGTGTCGCCCACCTTCACATCCAGTTGCATCAGCTGGGCCGCCTTGGCAAAACCCATGTTCTGCGACGTCACCGCCGCAAGCGCGCCCGACGCGGACACTTCCGTCGAAACCGTGCCGCGCTCCACCCGAGCAGTTGCGGATGCTCGCGTCGTACCGCTACAGCCAGTTGCCGCAAGCGCGAAGAATGACACGATAAGAGTGAATAGTGTGATTTGTGTGACGCCTGTAGTTAACCGTGGCGATCTCACCGTGTCCAATTCCCCCTCTTGAAGGTCCCTCTTCTGGGTCCAACGGGAGAGAGGCAAAACAGGGTACGTTTTCGTTTTGGAACATTTCCAAGCTCCTTGGTCGGGCCAAGAAATGCCTTGACGACAGCGCGGCCCGCCAACCAGTGTCACTTGCGCTCGAAGATTCTCTCGGCAGGCAATTCGTCTGACGGTATTGAGGGGCGCAGATGGATCTCGGCCTGACCGACCGCGTTGTGTTGATCACCGGAGGCTCACGAGGGATCGGGCGGGCAACCGCGCTCGCGTTCGCCGGCGAAGGCGCACGGGTTGCCCTCACCTACCGGACGGCCAGCGAGCAGGCTCAGAAGGTGGTCGCTGAGATCGTCGGCATGGGCGGCGAGGCCTTGGCGGTCCGGCTCGACCTGTCCGAGCCGGATTCGATCAGCGCCGCGATCGATGCCGTGCGGCGACGCTGGGACCGAATCGACGTCTTCGTCGCCAACGCGGTGCAGTATCCGGACACCGCGCCCGGGGCGGGCCCAGCGTTCGAGGACGTGCCGTCCGAGCAATGGCGAACACTCCTCCGGGGCTCGCTGGAGGGCACGATCGCCTGCATCCAGGCCGTGCTGCCCGCCATGCGCGCCCGAGGTGACGGGCGGATCGTGCTGATCTCATCCGACCTCGCCCGCCGGGTGGCCCTTCCGGGTACCGGGATCTACGGCGCCGCCAAGGCCGCCCTCGGCGGGCTGATGAACGGCCTGATCGCGGAGCTCCGGGGCGACATATTGGTCAACATCGTGACCCCGGGGCTGACCATGACCGAACGCAACCTCGAAGAGATTCCGCAATCGCTCCGCGATGTCGCGATCGCCCACACCCCGACCGGGCGGCTGTCTCAACCCGAAGACGTGGCCCGCGCGATCCTCTTCCTCGGCTCCCCCGCGAATGTCAACATCACCGGCGACAACCTCAGCGTGACCGGCGGACTGTGAACCGCTCCGTGGCAAGGTCGGCAGTCCTCATCGGCGATCTTCAGGTCGGCATCACGCGCAACTACCCGTTCGCGGCCGAGCTGGTCCCGCGTGCGGCCGCCCTCGCCGCCGCGGCCCGAGAGCGGGGGGATCTTGTCGTCTTCGTGCGCACGCAGCTGCGGGTGAACGGCGCGGACGTCTCCCCGCTGAACGCGGGCGTGCAGGCCATATTCGCGATGGGCGACGACTTCCACGAGGGATCGGCAAGCGTCGAGCTCGATCCTGGCCTGGGCCGGGAACCCAGGGACGTCGTCGTCACCAAGAAGCGGGCCAGCGCGTTCACCGGGTCGGATCTCGACCTGGTGCTGCGCAGTAGCGGTGTCGACACGCTTGTCGTGGCCGGCGTCGCGACAAGCGCGATGGTGGCCGCAACGGCCTACGACGCCGCGGACCGCGACTTGCGGGTCCACGTGGCGAGCGACGTGTGCGCCGACCCCGTCGATGCGGTGCACGAGTTCCTCATCGGCACACTTTTCCCGGCCCGTGGATTCGAGATCGTGACCGCCAGCGACCGGGCCTGACCCGACGGGATGGCCGGGTCAGGCCGGGCTCGTCACCGACTCGGCGGTCTACAGACCGAGCTTCTGCGCGGCCAGGCGGCAGCCCTCCACCCGGTTCGTGATCTTCTCAAAGGCGATGTCCCGAGCGAAGTCGGGCGAGCCGTGGCTGGGTTTCTCGTCGATGGAGAAGGGCGAGAAGCCGCAGTCGTCGGTGGCCCCCAGCTGTTCCTTCGGGATGAAGTTGGCGGCGCGCACAAGCGCATCGGCCACCTCCTGAGGGCTCTCCACCCTCGGGTTCAACGGGTTGATCACCCCGATGTAGGCGGTCTGGGCAACCCCATCGGCGTCCGTACGCAGGTGCCCGCCGATCGACTCGTACACCGGCTCCTTGTCCCGCTCGCTGGCGAGCTGGATCAGGAAGTAGCCAGCGTTGAGGTCGAACATGGTGCCGAGCAGGTTGTTGTAGGGCACGTCCGCGGAGTGCACCGAGTCGCGGTCGCCGCCGGGGCAGGTGTGGATGCCGATGTTGAACCGCTCCTCGGCGGTGAACCGCGCGAGCACCCGGTTGTTCAGCTCGATGAACCTGGGCAGCAGGTCGGCCCCGGTCCACGGGTTACGTGGGTCCGCCCTGGTCGCCAGCCTGCCTTCGGTGAAGTCGATCGACACCCGCGCGGCACCGGCCGCGAACGCCTGCCGGATGTCCTTCTCGCACTCGTCGACGATGTCGTTCTCGAACTGCTCGCGCGAGTAGCCGGGCAGCTCGCCGGTGAGCGGATAGAGCAACATCATCATCGACGGCGCGATCACAGCCTGCTTCAGCGGCTTGCTCGCGTAAGGCAAGGACAACTTCAGGTAGTCCGCCGCGAACGTCTGGTAGCGGAACGGGCCTCCGGTCAGGCGCGGCAGCTGCCGGTGGTGTCCGTCAGCGAAGATCGCGAAAAACTGACCGTTGTCGCCCGCCAGGTTCTTGGCCAGGCCGGTGCCGGCCAGGGTGTCGGCGAGGGGGTACGTGGCGAAGCTGGACGCTCGCTGCTCGCCGTCGGACACGATCGGCGCGCCAGTAGCTTCGCCGCGCTCGATCGAGTCCTTCGCCGCCGCGTCCTGGGCAGTCAGCAGGTCCTCCCGGCTGGCCTGTCCGGCGTCGTACTGCGCGTACAGCCTCTGCAGCGATGTGGCTCGGGGCAGCGAGCCGACGGGTTCGGTGGGTATTCCGGTGGCCGAGCGTGGGTCGTAACTCATGAACTGTCTCCCCTTTGAGAACTCTCATGGACAGCGAACCCGGGGCGCCATGTACGCCCTCGGCGGTACCTCTGACGGCAAATCGGACGAGCAATCACGGGTGAGCCGGCATCCGGCCTGGCGCGTCATGGGTGCGACGACGCGTCGCCTGAGAGAGGCCGGTCTGTCTCAGACAGGCGGCTAAACGGTAGCCCTACCTGCATATTTGGTCAACGGGTGACCTGACGGATCGCGGGCGGCCGCGCCAAGCCGCGGCCGACCAGCACGCAAGCCCCAACTCTCGCCACCCGAACCACCACACAGGCCTAGGTCGTCCACTCCTGCCCGGAGTAGGCAACCTGGGCCTTGACAATAGGCAGGTGATTACCTGCATAATGTTGCCGTGAGCCTCGAAGCGAGAGCGATGGACTCGGTCTTCAAAGCACTGGCCGACCCGACTCGACGACTCATGCTCGACCGTCTGCGCGAGCACAATGGCCAGACGCTGCGCGAGCTGTGCGAACGTCTGGACATGGCGCGCCAGTCGGCGACACAGCACCTCGACATGCTTGAGCAGGCCAACCTCGTGACCGTCGTGCGGCGCGGGCGGGAACGGCTCCACTACCTCAATCCGGCGCCGATCCACGAAATCGAGGAGCGCTGGATCTCGGGGTTCGACATGCTCCGCCTGCAAGCGATCAGTGCCATCAAGTACCAAGCAGAGGAGTACGCCATGACCGACGGACCCACGTCCGTGCCGACCTATGTCTATGTCACCTACATCCGGGCGAGCCCGGAGCAGGTGTGGCAAGCCCTGACGGACGCGGACCTGACGGCGCGCTACTGGGGACACGCCAACGTTTCGGACTGGCAGCCAGGCTCGGCCTGGGAGCACCGACGCGTCGACGGATCAGGAGTCGTCGATGTCACCGGTCAAGTGATCGAGGCCGAGCCCCCGACGCGCTTGGTCATCACCTTCGAGGACGCCCCCGACGCCGAATCGCCAAGAGAACCGTCGGCTGTCACCTTCCTTGTCGAACCGCACCAGGACATCGTCCGGCTCACCGTGACCCACGAAAATCTCGCCAATCAGGCGATGCTCAGCGGCATTTCGCACGGATGGCCGGCCGTGTTGGCGAACCTCAAGTCACTGCTTGAGACCGGCGACGTCCTCCCGCAGGCGCCCTGGGAGATGTACCGCGCGCACGCCTGAGTCCGCATTCACTCCGCGCACGACCACAGAAAGAAGGACATGATGGACACCGCCCCGCTTCGAGACGCCTACCTCGCCCTGCTGAACGCTGCCGCCACCGTGGCTGACGCCGGCGACACGACCCCCACCCCGCCGGCCGGTGAGTGGAACGCCGATCAGATCCTGGCGCACGTCGCCCTGGTCAATGCCGCCACCATCGCCGCCGTCTCCGCTGTCTCGGCGGGTGCACACACGACGTACGACAACCGCATATCGCAGGACACCTGGACCATCCAGCACGTCATCACGCTCGCCGGCGGCAACGCCGGGCTACGGGATCGCATCCGTGTCCAAGGCGACGCCCTCTGCGCACTGGGCGGCCCGACGCTGAGCGAGGCCGAACTCGACACACCGGTGCCCGCCCGGCTCCTCTCCAACGACGCACTCCTACTCGATCAGCCCGTACCGCTGAGGGACCTCATCGCCGGCCTCGCGGATGCGGAGCTGCCCGGCCACACGGCACAGCTCCTGGCCCTACTGCCGGATGACGCCATGGCCGGAGCCACAACGTGATCTTCTAGCGGGTGGCAGCGGACAGCGGGAGCCCCAGGCCTGATCAGGGATTGCGGCGCGCGGTGGGCACCGGGTGCACCGGCTGACCGGCGACCACCGAGTTCTCGATGGTGCCCAGGCCGTCCACGTGCATGGTTACCGTGTCACCAACGGCGAGCGGCGGGGGTACCCGTTCGCCGCCGTTGCGGCCCCAGAGTTCCACCAGGCAGCCGCTGCCGCAGGTGCCGGAGCCGAGGATGTCCCCGGCCCGTACCACGGTGCCCCGGCTGGCGTAGGCGATCATCTCCGGGAACGACCACGCCGAGTTGGCCAGCGAGTCCTTCCCGATGAGTGTCCCGTTGACCGACACCGACATGGTGAGGTCGAACCGGTCGCCCTGGCGGTACGGCTCGAGCTCGTCCGGTGTCACGAGGTACGGCCCGAGCGTCGAGGCGGTGTCCTTGCCCTTGGCCGGGCCGAGTCCGACGCGCATCTCGTGCATCTGCAGGTCCCGCGCCGACCAGTCGTTGAAGATGCTGTAGCCGGCGATGTGCCCTTCGGCCTCCTCGACGGGCAGGTTGTGGCCGTCGACGCCGATGACGGCGGCAACCTCCAGCTCGAAGTCGAAGACGGCGCTGCCGGGCGGCACCGGGACGTCGTCACGCGGCCCGATCAACGCGTGCGGGTTGGTGAAGTAGAACGTCGGGATCTCGTACCACTCAGGGACGACCGCGGGCTCGCGGGAACCCTTGAAGGAGCCTTCGACGTGCTGCTCGAAGGTGATGAAGTCCCGGATGGACGCCGGACGGACGGGCGGCAGGAGGTGTTGTCCGACCAGCGCGATGGGCGCCGCGCACCGGCTCAGGACTTCCTCCTCGCCGGGCTTGGCGGCCAGCAGCTCGAACAGGTCGGTGCCGGCCGGCAGCGGGTGCAGCCGGTCCTCACGCACCAGCGCCTGCCGGTACTGGCCGTCGATGTGCAGTGCGGCGATTTTCATGAGTTCTCCTCGGGGTCGTCGACGATGGCTACCGCCCGGGTCCAGCCGGCGGAGGCGGCGTGGATCTTGTGCGGAAAGCAGGAGATCCGGAATCCGGTGTGCGGCAACGCTTCCAGGTTGTGCAGCTTCTCGATGTGGCAGTAGCCGATCTCCCGGCCGGCCTTGTGGCCCTCCCAGATGATCGAGCCGTCGCCGGTTTCGGCATACCGGCGGGCGGTGTGCGTGAACGGCGCGTCCCAGCTCCACGCGTCCGTGCCGGTCACCCGGACGCCTTGGCTGAGCAGGTGCAGGGTGGCGTCCCGGCCCATGCCGCAGCCCCGGGCGAGGTAGTCGTCCTCGCCGTAGCGGCTGCCCGCGCTGGTGTTGACCACGACGATCTCCAGCGGGCGCAGCGTGTGCCCGATCCGCTTGAGCTCGGCGTCGATGTCCTCCGGCGTCACCACGTAGCCGTCCGGCAGGTCCCGGAAGTCCAGCTTCACGCCGGGCTGGAAGCACCATTCCAACGGGACCTCGTCGATGGTGATCGCTCGCTGCCCGTTGTCCATTGTGGACGCGTAGTGGTACGGCGCGTCCAGGTGCGTGCCGCAGTGGGTGGTCAGCCAGATCTTCTCGATCGCCCAACCCTCACCGTCCGGCAGGACCTCCGGCCCGGCGCCGGGGAACATGCCAAGCATGTCGGCCACGGTGTCCCGATGGCTGAAGTACTCGATCTCAGGGCGCCAGCCCGGCGGGTCGGAAGCGATGCCGGATCGCAGCGGAACAGAGATGTCGACGAACGAGGGCATGAGGCTCCTTCGCTCTCATGTGGACAGCGCGGGAACCGGTGCCGCGCTGCGCAGGTTAGGTAGGAAGGTCATCACGATCGCCGCGCAGAGGAAGAACCCCGCGCACACGACCAGGCCGGTGCCGAGCCCGACTCCGCCGGCCAGCGCGCCCAGAGCCAGCGGGGCGAAGGCGGACACCCCGCGCCCGACGTTGAAGCAGAACCCGGCGCCGGTGGCGCGCACCCGGGTCGGGAACAGCTCGCCGAGGTAGGCACCGAAGATTCCGGTGAAGGCGGCGAAGAAGGCGAACAGCGGACCCAGCCAGAGCAGTGCCGTGCGGTCGGCGGCAACCACGTAGAGCGGCAGGGTCACCGCCACTCCGGCCAGCGAGAGGATCAGCGCGTACTTCCGGCCGATCCGGTCGGCGATCAGGCCGAAGACGTTGTAGCCGACGAACATGCCCAGGTTCAGCACGGTCATGAACAGGGCGACCGTCGCCGTCGGGATGCCACGCTCGATGTGCAGAAAGGTCGGCAGCCAGGTTGAGCCGCCCCACCAGCCGAACAACGCCAGCCCGGCCACGGCGGTGCCCAGCAGCGTCCGCCGGCGCAGTCCGGGGGCGAAGATCTCCGCCACCTTCACCGGCGTGCTCTTCTGCTCGACCCATTCGGCCGACTCGCGGAAGAACAGGCCCACGATCAGCAGCGGCACCACCACGCCCACCCCTGCCAGGAAGAACAGCAGGCGCCAGTTCGGCAGCAGCGCACCGGCCAACAACGCGGCGACCGCCCCGCCCACCGGGAACGAGCTCAGCACGAAGGCGGCCGCACGGCCCCGCTGGGCAGCGGGCCAGGTCTCCACCACGTACGTCGACACCGCGCCCCAGACCCCGCCAAGGCCCAGCCCCGCGACGAAGCGCAACAGCAGGAACACCGTGAAGTTCGGCACCACCGCGAGCGCCGCGGTGAAGACTCCGAATACCGCGAGCGAGAGCAGCAGCGCCCGCTTGCGGCCGTAGTTGTCGGCGAGCCAGCCGACGGTCACGCTGCTCACCCCGATGCCCAGCAGCGTCGCCGTGGCGAGCAGGCCGCCCTGCGCCGGCGTGAGCCCGAACTCCGCGCGGACGTCGGGTAACGCAAAAGCCAGCAGCAAGATCTCCAGCGCGTCGAACATGTAGGCCACAAACGCGCCGCCGAGCACCACCCATCTGGTGGAAGCCCTCATTGGACCAGTCCCTTCGGTGAACCCCCTCGTTCCCGTAGTGACTGACTGTACGTACGTCTAGTAGGCTCGAGCAAGAGTGAATTAGCGATGAAGGGACGTGCTCGGTGACGAGTGACGGCGGACGCCGTGCGGCGATCCTGCGCGCGGCCGAGAAGGTGTTCGCGCAGGAGGGCTACCACGGCACGACGATGCGTCAGATCGCCGCGGAGGCGGAGGCCCAGCTCTCCTTGGTGGTCTACCACTTCACCTCGAAGCTGGGCCTGTACAGCGCGATCTTCGACAGCCGGCAGTACGTCAACCAGGAGCGACTGGACCGGCTCGCCGCCATTCCCGACCTTGGCGCGGATGATGCCCTGGAGCGGATCGTGCGCGCTTTCGTCGATCCGGTGCTGGTTCTGCACGACGACCCCGACGACATCTGGTTCGCCCGGCTGGTGCTGCGCGAGGCCTCCGACCCGTCGGGCCAGCAACGGCCGGAAATCCGCGAGCCGTTCGACTCGATGGCGCGCGAGTTCATCAAGGCCCTGCGGGAGGCGCTACCCGGCAAACCCGACGGCTTCTACCACTGGGCCTATTTGTTCTCGGTGGGCGCGCTGACCCAGAGCGCCTTCGACGATCGGGTGCGCAACCTGACCGAAAAGGCGTACACCGAGCAGAAACCGGAAATCCTGCGCTCCTACATCATCGCGGGACTGCGCCACGGCTGACTCGCCAGATCAGCTGATCAGCTCGCCGTAGCGGAGTAGTGCTCGGCGATTTCGTCGCTGGTGGTCAGCCATACGCCGGGGTGAGTGGCGACGTATCCGAGCGCCAGGTCCAGGTACTTGTGCCGGGACGGCTGTCCGATGACAAACGGGTGCAGGGCCAGGGCCATCACCCGGCCGCTGGCGGCCGAGTCGGCGTATAGCTGGTCGAAATGGTCTTTGAACATCTGCAGGAAATCTGGCCCGGTGAACCCTTTCGCCATGAATACGCCCAGGTCATTCAGCTCTACGGTGTAGGGCACGCTCAGCATGCCGGGGATGTTCAGCCGGTATGGCTGGTCGTCACTAGTCCAGTCGAGGACGTAGCTCAGCCCGAGTTCGGCCAGTAGCGCCGGCGTCTGGAAGGTCTCGGAGAGCCCGGGCCCCATCCAACCGTGCGGACGCTGACCGGTTGCTTTCTCGATCGTGCCGACGATCTCGGCCAGCACGATGCGCTCCTCGTCGGGGGTCAAGTTCGTATGCAGGGTCGAGTTGGTCTTGCCATGGGCGAGCCAGGCCCAATTCCGGCGCCGGCCAGCTTCGACGATCTGTGGATACCGCTCGCAGACATCAGAGTTGAGCAAGACGCTTGCCCGGATGCCGTGTCGGTCGAGGCTGTCGATCAGCCGCCAGATGCCCACTCGAGCTCCGTAGTCGCGCCACCCGTAGTTCAATGCGTCCGGGACCAACGACGCGGTCGATTCGAACAGGCTCGTCGACGGGCGGTCGAGGTAGAAATGTTCGATATTCAGGCCGACATAGAAGGCCACCCGGGCATCGCCCGGCCAGTGGATCGGCTCGCGGTCGACGATCGGGCTGTAGTCGTAGAGCTCATTTTCCATCGGCTTCTGCTCCTGAAACGTTCAGTACGGCGGCGCGGTTTCGCGTACCCAGTCATGCTCAAACCATCACACTGATGTGACGGTCCAGCCGGATGTGGAGTGAGGCCGATCACAGCCAGCCCGACCGGCTGCTCGGTCGGGGGCAGGATCCGGTTCGCGCCGGTGGTCGCCGCCGGCGTACACCTGTAGCGCGGATCTTCCGCGCACACAGCTCCACCGGCTCGACACAGCGGCCCAGGCCGCTGCGTGGGCTAACCGCGCGCTGTGTCAGCGGCACAGCATGGCCCTCGCTTGGTTCAACGGCGGTCATGCGCTGCCCCTGATTGGCGGGCGCCCGATTGGAGTCTCCGGCGTACGATCATGTGTCTCCAATCACAACCGGAGCGTGGCGATGGCGCTGAAGACCGCAGGTCCTGACCAGCGAGAACACGGTCGAGCGGTGCCCGAGGCGCCCTCCGGTGCCCTGATCCGGATGGTTGAGGTCAGCAAGGTCTACCGGGCTGGACCGGTCGAGACCGTGCGGGCGCTGGACCGGGTCAGCCTGACCATCGAGGCCGGCGAATTTGTCACCATCATGGGGCCGTCCGGGTCGGGCAAGACGACCATGATGAACGTGCTGGGTTGCCTGGACCCGCCGACCGAAGGCAAGTACTTCCTGGACGGATCGGACGTCAGCGACTACAGCGGCCGCGAACTGGCTCGCATCCGGGGTCGCAAGGTCGGCTGCGTGTTCCAGTCGTTCAACCTGATCCCGCGCACCAGCGCCACCCGCAACGTTGAACTGCCCCTGGTCTACGCGGGGATCCGGGACCGGACGGAGCGCGCCACGTTGGCGCTGCAACAGGTCGGGCTCGGTGACCGGATGAAGCACATGCCCAGCCAGCTGTCCGGCGGCCAGCAGCAGCGAGTGGCCATCGCCAGGGCGCTCGTGGCCGACCCGATGATCCTGGTGGCCGACGAACCCACCGGCGCATTGGACACCGCGACCGGGCAAGAGATCATCAAGTTGCTGGTCAGCTTGCACGAGGCCGGCCGGACCATCGTCTTGATCACGCACGAAAAGGAGGTCGCGCGGGTCGCCGACCGGGTCATCCACCTGCGGGACGGCCGCATCGTCAACAGCTGAAGCCACCGAGCCGGTGGCCGAGCGGACTATCGCCGGTGGAATCACTCGCTCGCGCTACGCCTTAATCTGCCTGCTGGCTCCCCGGGAGGTCGCCGAACAGTGCCTCACCCTTGACCAGCCAGGAGATGCCGAACGCCCAGCAGGCCACGGTTTCGCAGAAGAACAGTGTGTGCAGGTGGCTGTAAAGCTCCCTGCCCAGGACGAATGGGCCCAACCCCGCGACGATGAGGGCGAGAACGATGATCAAGCCGGAAGCAACGTAGATGTGGTTCCGGGTCCTTTTGCGCGGACGACCCGTGGCGTCCCCACGGGTAAAGAAGAACAGCGAAATGATCGCCAAGATCGCGAAGAATAGGCTCGCGCACACCAGGTGGACCGTTGCGATGCTGAAAAAGGTACGCGGTATATCCTGCGGGGCTGTTGGAAATACTGCGACACCGATGGCAAAGGTGCCGGCCGCGCTGGTCAGGTAGTTGTCGGCCTGTCGGTAGTCGTAGAACCAGAGGAACATACCAATTACCCAGAGCGCGCCGACGAAGATACTTCCCGCGAAGGGTACGTAGTAGTACGCACTGATTGAGCTCAGAAATTCGTGAGGCGGCAGGGCGATCCCGACCGCGACGACCACGATAGGCAAGGCTAACCCGAAGTAACCAACTGCCCGGCGCAGGCCAGCGTAGGACAGCACGTATTTGTCGTCGCCGTCCATAGCGATATCGGGGCCAGGTGCTGGCTGGTGGGGCTTCATCCGTGCATCGAACCCAGTGTGACGGGGGGTGCGCAAGCTATCTGAGAGGTGAGCACCGTCTCGACGGCACGGCACGCTGGACGTCGTCGACTGGATCATCTTGCCGAGCGTTTACCTTGGCGCACCCGAGCGATTACCTGTTGCTGCGTAGCGTCGGAAGTGTGCTAGAGCGCAAGATACCTCGGGGCCAGGCGGGCCGGCTGCGAGGCGGCGTTGGCCAGAGGCCCGCGGGCTCTGTCCCTAAGCGATAAGGAGTGAGTCGCATGCAGTGGTCGGCTCGAGTTTCCAACGGCTGCAGCGTTCTGAAAGTGTCTGGCCCGGTGGACAGGGTCGATGCGTCCAGGCTCAAGATCCTGCTGAACCCGAGCGGTATGTCCACCGCCCCCGTGGTCGACTTCAGTGAGGTGACGTTCCTGGGCCCGGCCGGACTGGAGGCACTCGCCGGCGCGGCGTCGCCGCTGGCCGACCGTCCATGGCCCCTGGCAGTTGTCGTCGGTGACGGCGACAAGCAGGTGGTGCACGCGATCGAGGACGCCCACCTGGAGCAGACCCTGCGGCTGTTCGACACCGTCGAACACGCGCTCGCCGCGGGGCCAACCGACAGCGGAATGACCCGACCCGCTAGCGGTCAGCGAGCGGCGCGCAGCGCGCCCAACAAGCCGGTCCGCTCGTGGCAGTCCACGTACTCGAACCACTGCTCGTCCGGAGTCGATACCTCGTGGTAGAGCCGTAGCTGAGCACGGCGAGGTACCGGTTGGCAAAGCAGCCGATCGCGGCCGTCAGCGATCACCCGCCAGCACCCGCTCGACCTCGTCGAGGGTTTCCACGACGGCTACCCGGCCCTGGTCGGCAGGCGCTCCGCCCGCCTTCACCTCCCGGCCAGTGACCAGCAGGACCACGGTTTCCGAACGGTCCACCAGGCCGCGTTCAAGGGCGGCCGCCAACCCGGCCAGGGCTGCCGCGCCGGCGGGTTCGGCGCCCACTCCAGCCCGGCTCGCCAAGGTCCCGACTGCATTCAGCAGCGCGGCATCGGTGACCGCCACCATGCCGCCGCCGCTTCGGCGCACCACGTCCAGCACCGCGTCCCCGATGGCCGGGCGCAGGACCGCGATACCGTCAGCAACCGTGGCGGCGGGGTCCAGTTCTTCGGGCCCGGCGGGCGTGCCGAGCCAGGCCCGCACCAACGGCTGGCAGTGCTCGGCTTGTACCCCGATCACCCTCGGTTGTCGCGTGACGAGGCCACAGCTGACCAGCTCGGCGAAGCCCTTGTCGAGCGCCACCAAGGTCGGGCCGTCACCGACAGGGACGACTACCACGTCGGGGATTCGGCGGCCGAGCTGCTCCCACACCTCGAACGCCACCGTCTTCTTCGCCTCGACCGTGTACGGATTGGCGCCGGTATTGCGGTCGAGCCAGCCGAAGGTCCGGGCAGCGGACCGGGAAAGATCCACCGCGGCCGCGTAGCCGTCGGGCACCTGGAAGACCCAGGCGCCGGCCTGCGTCATGAGGTGCAGTTTCTCCGGCTGACAGTCGGTGGACACGAAGATGACAGCCCGAATCCCAGCCGCCGCCGCGCCAAAGGCGGTGGCCACCGCCGCGTTCCCGGTGGAGGCCGTGGTGATCGTGGAGATCCCGCGGCGCAGCCCGTCCTCGATCACGAGGGCGGTCGCACGGTCCTTGTTGGACGCCGTCGGGCTGCGCGTCTCGTCCTTAACCCATAGCCGCGGCGTGCCCACACTCTCCCGTAGGGCCGGCACGGGTAGCAGCGGCGTGCCACCGATCGGTAGCGGGTACCGCACTGGACCGTCCGGGATCGGAAGCAGCTCCCGGTAGCGCCACATGGTGAATGGTTCGGGCGGTCCCAGCGTCCTCAGGGCGGATGCGTAGTCGTACTGCAGCCGCTCACAACCCGCCAGGTCGACGGAGCCGGTCACGCTACCCATGTCGTGGCCGCCCTCGGTGCGTCGCGATGCCGAACAGATACAGCTGGATCAAGGTCGCCTCCTCGGAGCGGCGGGAACTGGAGCAGTCGAGCCCGCGGCGGCTCAGCCGTGGCGTCGTAGGTCGTGGAAGAAGTCGTCGATCACGTGCAGGCCGCCGGAGCGGAGCACCTCGTCGTAGACGTATTTCCCGACGGCGAGGTCGAGGACGCCGAGGCCGAAGGGCGAGAACACCAGCGGCCGATCGGTCGGCAGGGTGACTCGGCCGGTCATGACGTCGTCCAACGTGCCGGCCAGGAAGTCGCGGTTGCCGGTGAGTTGTTCGGCCAGGTGCGGCGAGGTGTCGGCCTTGAGGCAGTGCTCGACGTCGTCGACGATGTTGGTGGAGCCCAGCACGATCTCCGGTGACAGGTCGCGCAGCGACACGTGCAGCACCAGCGGGTTGTGCTCGAACCAGGACAGCTCGCTGACGTGCGGCGTTCCGGCGACGGTGGCGAAGACAACCAGGTCGCTGGAGCGGATCAGCGCCTCGGCGCCCTCGTGCACGGTGACCGGGGTGTCGGGGTCCGCGCGATGCAGGTAGTCGCGGAACCCGGCCGCGCTGTCGGTCGACAGGTCGTGCACGCCGATCTCGTCGAAGGACCAGCCGGTGCCGGCCAGGAAGGTGTGGATGTAGCGGGCGATCAGGCCCACCCCGAAGAACCCGACCCGGGTCGGGCGCTGCCGGCCGCGGCTGAGCCAATCGGCCGCCAACGCCGCCGACGCCGCCGTGCGGGTGGCGCTGATGATCGAGCTCTCCAGCACCGCGAACGGGTAACCGGTGTCGTGGTCATTCAGGATCAGCACCGCCGAGGCCCTCGGGATGCCGGCGGCCACGTTCTCCGGGAAGCTGGAGATCCACTTCAAGCCGTCCACCCGCACCTGCCCACCGATCGAGGCCGGCAGCGCGATGATCCGGGAGGTCGGGCGGTCCGGGAAGCGCAGGAAGTAGGACGGCGGGTTGACCGAGTCACCGTCGCCGT
>DATHIT010000440.1:0-6611 GCA_035489915.1 Pseudonocardia sp.
CGGGTGGCCGCCGAGGTGTCCAGGTACGGCACCAGCTTCTTGATCTCGTCGGGGTCGATCACGCTCGAGTCGACACCCTGCAGCTTGTTCACCTCGGCCCGCCAGTGCATGGTGCGCAGCGAGCTGTCGTTGTGCGCCAGGGTCAGGTGGCCCTTGCGGGAGAACATCACGTTGAAGTTCAGCTCGGTGGCCAGGTTGCGGTAGAGCTCCAGCGAGCGGTCGTAGAACCGGACACCTTCCGGGGTCAGGTAGTTGGAGCGCAGGATCGCGGTGTTGCGCCCGGAGCCGCCGCCGCCCAGGTACCCCTTGTCCAGCACCGCGACGTTGCTGATGCCGTGATTGGCGGCCAGGTAGTAGGCGCAGGCCAGCCCGTGCACCCCGCCGCCGATGATCACCACGTCGTAGCTGTCCCGGAGCTCGTGTGTGCGCCAGGCCCTTGGCCACTCCGCCGAGCCGGGCAGTCCGTGCCGCAGCAGGGAGAACGCCGAGTACCGGGCCGAGCGGGCCAGCCCGCCGTTGCGCCGCGCGCCGTTCGCCGAGCCGTTCAGTGATCCATTGCGTGCGCTGTTCCACCCGCTCCTGGCCGACCCGTTCCGTCCGGGTTCCGACACCGCACCCGCCTCCCGACCGAGCACCCGCCGGCACCCGGCCCCTCGGCCGTCGGCAGGCTCCGACGGTTCTGGAGGCTACGACATGCAGTTGACTTTTTCTACTGCCAGTTGACGTCGCGCACAGGAACATCGGCCGGTGCTGCCACACCGGCTCCGTGTTACCCAGCTGCACGCCAGGCAGACTTGCGAGCCGCCTGACCGGCCCAGAGTTACCGAACTACACACCACGCAGGTCGGACGCCGCGTGCCGGCGCCGCCCCGCACCCTCCGCGCCAGCCCTTGTTCAGGTGCTCGGGTTTACCGATTTGACCGCGAGGAACTGGATCGGCAGTGTGATCAGCTCGCCCGGCCCGTGGGTGACCTCGCCGGTGAACTGCAGCGCGTCGCCCGGCTCGAGCAGGTAGCGGGCGCTGCCGCAGCAGTACTCCATCTTGCCGGCGATCATGAAGATCAGCTCGGTGCCGGCGTGCTGGTAGAGCGGGAAGGCGTCCGCGTCCCGGGTGGTCAGGGTGACCAGCATCGGCTCGAGGCTGTCGTGCGGCGCCCGCATGGTGCCCAGGGTTTGGTACCGGTGACCCTGACCGGAGCGTCGGTGCTGGATGTCCAACCCGGCGCCGGCCTTCACCAGGATGACGTCCTGTTCTTCGGAAAGGCCCCGGAAGAACGCGGTGACCGGCACCGACAGCGCCTCGGAGAGCCGGGCCAGGGTAGCCAGGCTGGGCGAGGTCTGGGCATTTTCGATCTTGTAGAGCATGCCCTTGGACAACCCGCTGGCCTCGGCGAGAGTGCCGACCGTCCAGCCGTGGCGCAGCCGGAACTCCCGCACCCGGTCCGCGATGACCGCGCCGAGAGCTTCCTCCACACCAGAACCGGAAGAGCCCGAGTCCGGCCGATCATCTGACTGTCCTGAAACCGCCCCGATACTCACAAGTCCCACATCCGACATCTAACCCAAACAAACTGTTGTCACCTCTTACGGCACAGAGTTTACTGCCCGTAGAGTACGTGACCCACCACACATGCGCGACCAGCCGGGGAGACCTCATGACGACCGCGCTCGAAGAGTTCCTCGCCCAGGATGGACGAGACGACGCCGTCGAGCGGGTGCGCCGCCAGATCGACGAGTCAGGCGTGTCCTACATCTACTACCAGTTCGTCTCGGTGACCGGCCGGATCATGGGCAAGGGTGCCCCGGCGGCGCACTGGGAGCGGTTCGCCGAGAAGGGCTTCCAGCTGGTCTACGGCTCCACCGCGAACCTGTTCATCGACCGGCACGGCGACTACATCGGCTACGGGCCGGAGTCCCGGGAGCTGGTCGGGCTGCCGGACGTGGACACCTTCTGCGTGCTGCCCTGGGACCCGAAGACCGCACGGGTGTTCTGCACCCTGTTCCGCGGCCGCGAGGAGGAGACCGACCCGGGCGGGTACCTGAGCTCGGACTGCCGGGGCAACCTGAAGCGCATTCACGCCGAGTTCGAGGCGGAGACCGGGCTGCACCTGCGGGTGGGCACCGAGCCGGAGATGATGTGGCTCAAGCTCAACCCGGACGGCACCCCGTCGGTGGAGGGCAAGACCAAGCCGTACTGCTACCACATCGACCAGTTCTCCGAGCTGCAGCCGGTGATCCACAAGGTCATCGAGTACGCGAGTGCGATGGGCCTGGACATGATCCAGGGCGACCACGAGGACGCCCCCGGCCAGCTGGAGCTGAACTGGCAGTTCGACCGCGCCGAGGCCACCGCCGACCGGCTCACCACCTACCGGCAGATCTGCCGCCAGGTGGGCCGGGAGATGGGCCTGTTCCCGTGCTTCATGCCCAAGCCGTTCATGGGCGTCTCGGCCAACGGCTGCCACCACAACATCTCGCTGTGGCAGGGCGATGGTGACAGCGCGGAGAACGCGTTCCTGCCTGAGGGCGACAACCCGCGGATGCCCAGCAAGCTGGGGCTGGCCGCGATCGGCGGCGTGCTGGGCCACCTGGACGCGCTGACCTGCCTGACCTCGCCGACGGTGAACTCCTACCGGCGGATGTGGGACACCGGGTTCTGGGCGCCGCTGTACGCGGACTGGGGTTTCCAGAACCGCACCACCGCGCTGCGGGTCAGCTCGCCGGACCGGTTCGAGTACCGCTCGGTGGACTCCTCGGTCAACCCGTACCTGTCCATGGCCGGGCTGCTCAAGGCGATGGCCGACGGCATCCAGCGCAACCTGGACCCCGGCCCGCCCGAGGAGCGCAACATCTACGAGGCGATGGCCAGCGGCAAGGACGTGCACAAGATCCCGATGACGCTGGGCGACGCACTGGCCGCGCTGGAAGCCGACGAGGTGATCCGCGGCGCGCTGCCCGGCGAGATGTACAACGTGTTCCACCACTACAAGCGGGACGAGTGGGAGCGGTTCTGCGCCACCGTCACCGACTGGGACGTCAAGGAATACCTGGACATCCTGCCCTAGCCCGCCCCCACCCGACGCGCAGACCCACCACCGAAGGGAGCACCGCCTCATGTGCGGTATTGCCGGCATCATCTACCGAGGCCGCGACGGCGACCTGGGTAGCGATATGACCCGCATGCTGCACTCGATGCGGCACCGCGGCCCGGACTCGACCGGCTTCGCGCTGTACGGCCCACCCAGCGACCTGACCGTCATGCGGTTCAAGCTGGCCGACCCGACCGACTTCCGCGACTTCGACTTCAACGAGCGGCTGGAGCGCAGCCGGCGCGAGGTGGAATCCCGGCTGGCCAAGCTGGGCGCCACCATCGACCGGGTGCAGGGCGAGTCCGACTACGCCTACCGGGCCACCTTCCGCTACGACGGGCAGCTCAAGCCACTGGCCGACTTCGTGGAGGACGTGCCGGGCGCCGAGGTGCTCTCCCTCGGGCACTCGCTGGAGATCGTCAAGGACCTGGGCGACGCGGAGACGGTGGCCGCGCAGTACCGGCTGAGCACCTTCCGGGGCACCCACGCGATCGGTCACGTGCGGATGGCCACCGAGTCCGATGTGGACATCGCCGGCGCGCACCCGTACTGGGCCTACCCGTTCTCCGACGTGGCCGTGGTGCACAACGGCCAGCTGACCAACTACCACCAGTGGCGGCGGCGGTTGGAGCGGCTCGGCCACCGGTTCCAGTCGGAGTGCGACTCGGAGATCATCGCCGTGTACATCGCGCAGCGGATGTCCGACGGGCTGTCCCTGGAGACCGCGATGAAGCAGAGCCTGGACGACCTGGACGGCGTGTTCACCTACCTCGTGGTGACCGAGAGCGAGCTCGGCGTGGCCAAGGACGAGATGGCCGCCAAACCGCTGGTGCTCTACGAGTCGGACGACATCGTCGCGATGGCGTCGGAAGAGGTGGCCATCCGGGCGATCGTCAACCGGGAGATCGACACCTACGACCCCTACGAGCGTGAAGTGCTGGTGTGGAGCCGATGACCGAAACCACCACCCGCGCGGTCGATCACCGGGGGCTGGCCGAGCCGGACGCCACCGCACCCAAGACCGCTGTGATCACCGGGACCAGCGCGGAGTTCGACGCCGCCGAGCTGTCCCCCCGGCAGATCAACCTGGAGCTGCGCCGGCTGCTCTACACCGAGGGGATCACCGAGGTGACCCTGCGCAACCCGGGTGCCAAGCACTCGCTCGCGGTCGGGTTGCTCACCCGCTGCCGGCTGACCATCGGCGGCAGCCTTGGTTACTTCGGCGTCGGGCTGATCGACGGCCCGGAGATCCACATCACCGGCCGGGTGGGCTGGTCGGTGGCGGAGAACATGATGTCCGGCGTCGTGGTGATCGACAAGAACGCCGGCTCGCTCACCGGAGCGGCGCTGCGCGGCGGTGACCTGGTGGTCCGCGGCCAGGTGGGCGCCCGCACCGGGATCGACCAGAAGGGCGGCACGATCATCGTCGGCGGCAACGCCGGCTCGATGACCGGGTTCATGATGCAGCGCGGCCGGCAGATCATCTGCGGCAACGTGGGCCAGGGGCTGGGCGACTCGATGTACGACGGGGCGATCTACGTCGGCGGCGAGGTGGCCTCGCTGGGCGTGGACTGCGTGGAGGCGGAGTTCACCGAGGCCGACCAGGAGCTGATCGACCGCAAGTTCGCCATCTATCGGATGCCCCAGCCGGACCGGTTCCGCAAGTTCGTCTGTGGCCAGAAGTTGTGGAACTACGACAATCTCGAACCGAGCGAGCGAAAGTTGGTGCTCTGAGCATGGCCGACGGCACCGACAACAAGCACGTGCTGGGGCACAGCCGGATCTTCACCCCGGACGTGATCAACGACATCCACACCAAGTCCGAGCTGGGCCGGTACCGGATGCGTGGCTTCTCGATGTTCAAGCCGATCCCGCACTGGGACGAGCTGATGTTCCTGCCGGGCACCCTGACCAGGTTCGTGATCGAGGGCTACCGGGAGAAGTGCGTGACCAGGACCGTGCTCGGCGCCCGGTTCGCGAAGAAACCGCTGGAGCTGGACATCCCGATCTACATCACCGGGATGAGCTTCGGGGCACTGTCCCTGGAGGCCAAGATGGCGCTGGCCAAGGGCGCCTCGATGGCCGGCACCGCGACCTGCTCCGGGGAGGGCGGCATGATCCCGCCGGAGCGGGACCTGTCCACCAAGTGGTACTACCAAGTGATCCAGAGCCGGTACGGGTTCAACCCGCACCACCTGATGCTGGCCGACGGCGTGGAATTCTTCATCGGCCAGGGCTGCAAGGTCGGCCTCGGCGGGCACCTGATGGGCCAGAAGGTGACCGAGCAGGTCGCCGAGATGCGCTCTTTGCCGGCCGGTATCGATCAGAGGAGTCCAGCGAGGCATCCAGACTGGCTCGGCCCCGATGACCTGTCGCTGAAGATCCAGGAAATCCGCGAAGCCACCGACTACCAGGTGCCGATCCAGCTCAAGCTGGGCGCCGCGCGGGTCTACGACGACGTGCGGATGGCCGCCAAGTGCGGGCCGGACGTCATCTACCTGGACGGCGCCGAAGGGGGCACCGGGGCCGGGCCGCACATCGCCGCCGAGGAGACCGGCATCCCGCTGATGGCCGCCATCCCGGAGGCCCGCCGCGCCCTGGAGGACGTGGGGCTGGCCGACGAGATCGACCTGGTGGTGGCCGGCGGTATCCGCAACGGCGGCGACGTGGCCAAGTGCCTGGCCCTGGGCGCCACCGCGATCGCCATCGGGCACTCCTCGCTGATGGCGCTGAACTGCAACAAGGAGCTGCCCGGGATCACCGACTACGAGGGCACCGTGGGGGTTCCGGCCGGCAAGTGCTACCACTGCCATACCGGCCGCTGCCCGGTCGGTGTGGCCACCCAAGACCCGGAGCTGCGCAAACGCCTGGAGGTCGACTCCGCCGCCGAGCGGGTCTACAACTTCCTGCACACCCTGACCCTGGAGGTGCAGATGCTGGCCAGGGCATGCGGCAAGACCAACGTGCACAGCCTGGAGCCGGAGGACCTGTGCGCGCTGACCACCGAGGCGGCCGCGATGGCCAAGGTCCCGCTGGCCGGCACCAGCTACATCCCCGGGGTCAGCGAGGAGCGCACCCTGGCCGAGATCAAGGACCTGCTGGCCAAGCAACTGGCCAACGGGATCGGACGGGGGCCGCGAGATGTCTGAGCCTGTGCAGTTGCCCGCGCCGACGTTCGACCCGGCGGCGCGGCACCTGACCACCCGCAGCGGGATCGACACCGAGGAGTTGACCGGCCGTACCTTCCCGTACCAGTTCGACCGATCCCTCGTCGACGACGTGGACCTGCTGGCGGCCACCCCCGGTGAGGACCTGAACTGGCTGGAGGACGTCTACCTGATGACCGAGGACGGCATGCCCGCCGTCTTCGACCGCTACACGAACGCCTTCCTGAAGATCTACTTCGACATCCCGGAGGGCCGGGGCGACGAGTACGCCCGGAAGGTGCTGATCAAGCACCTGCAGGAGGGCAACTCGTACGGCATCTGGCTCAAGCACACCCACGCCAAGTTCGCCCAGCCC
>DATHIT010000441.1:0-20477 GCA_035489915.1 Pseudonocardia sp.
CTACTAGAGACTCAGACGAAGTCCGAGTTGCGGTCTCCTCCGTCGTTGTCACCGTTCGTCTCACGCCGCGCGACGACGGTGTCCTCCTCGACTCCGAGCAAGAGAACGTCCTGGTCAGCCATGGTCACCTCCCTTGTATGCCCCGACACACCTATCGGTGATCACTCAGGCCCAAGTACCAGGGCCCCCAGTAACCTACGCGGGCGAAGGGCGACGCCGTCAAGAAAAGCACCCACCCGATGATCCCTACCTTCTTAAGTTAGGTTAGCCTTATTCCGTGAGCACGATCAAGCTGCCGCACTGTGCGGTGCTGGCTCGCCAACTGGGCGAGCGGCCGACCGGCACAGCGTCCCGGATCAAGTCGGTGCTGCTCGTCGAGCACGCCGGCCCCTGGGCGGCGGACGTGCGCGAACGCGTGCTCACCGAGGCGTTCGGACCGGGAGCTCCGGAACGGATGGACGAGCTGCACGTCCGGCTCGGGCTCCGGGTGCTGATCATCCGCCGGCCCGGGCGGAACGCGGTTCCGGAGCGTCCCTCGGTGTTCGTCGGCGGCTGCCGGCCGGGCCGGCGCTGGCTGGAGCGGCTCTCCGTGGGCAGTTACGCCGAGCTGGCCCAACTCGACCTGCCGGCGATCGCCGAAGGCGACGGTGGGTTCGGCGAACCGGTGGACGGCCCGCTGCTGTTGGTCTGCGTGCACGGCCGCAAGGACGCCTGCTGCGCGATTCTGGGCCGCCCGGTGGCCGACGCGCTGGCCGAGCAGTTCCCCGAGCGGACCTGGCAGTGCACCCATTTCGGCGGCGACCGGTGGGCCGGGAACCTGCTCGTCGCCCCGCACGGGTTCATGTACGGCCAGCTGGTGCCGGCCTCGGCGACGCCGGTGGCCCAGGCCGCGCTGCGCGGCGAGGTCGAACTGGACAACCTGCGCGGCCGGGTCGGCATCGATCCGTTCGCCCAGGTGGCGGAGATCGCGGTGCGGGAACGGACCGGGTTGCGCGGGCTGGACGAGGTAATCGCGGGCACCGTGGACTCCCAGGGCGACGAAGCCACCGTGGAGGTCGACGCCGGCGGCACGCCCTACCGGGTGGTGGTGCGGCGCCGGCCGATGGGAGTGCACGGCCACTCGCTCTGCTCCGGGGAGGCCAACCCGCACCGGTTCGACGTGCTGGACCTGCGCGGCGCGGTACCGGCCTAGCAATCTGTGGCCGCGCGGCGGCCCCCGCTGCCTTGCCGGGTGCTTCCGTCGACATCGACAGTACGGCTGTTGTCCGGGCGTTATAACGGCCCTGACGTCGACCTCGGCGGAACGGACCAGCGTCGCGGACGTCGTGGAACGCTAGCCTTTCGCCAGCAGCTCGCCGGTCGCGTCGACCATGCCGTCGTCGGTCATGATCCCGAAGTGGTTGCGGTCCACGTCGACCACGCGCACGCCGGGCGCCGCGCGCCGCAGAGCCACCGCGTCCGCCTCGGACACGATCAGCCCACCGCCGAACGGCACGGTGGCGCGCAGCAGCAGCGCCGGCATGGTGATCTTCGCCCAGCTGGAGACCACCTCGCCGGTGGCGGCGTGGTCCAGGTCCTCCAGGCAGGCCGCCTTGTCGGTGACCGGGGAGTACCGGCCATCGGCGCGCTCGCCGAGCTCGTAGCGGTAGATCCGGTCCCAGTACTCGCTCCACGGCGTGACCACCCCGGCGGCGCGGATGGCCGCCAGATAGTCCGCCGGGTCATCCACCACCGCGTCCAGGCGGTTCAGCCCGGCGCGCACCGCCGCGTAGGCGGCCGGGTCGACCGTCCCGATGTGGTCGATCATGGTGAGGCTCCGCAACCGCTCCCCGGCCAGCCCGGCGGCGGTGATCCCGATCAGCGCGCCGAGTGACCAACCCACGTAGTCGAACCGCTCGGCGCCCAGAAGGGTGGCCGCCTCGAGGGCGTCCTGCGCGTGCGCGGTCAGCCCGTAGCTGCCCGGCGGGGTGATCTCGCTGCGACCACGGCCACGCAGATCGAGCGCGACCAGCTGACGGCTCGGGCCGGCGATCCGCTCGGCCAGGTAGTCAAAGGCGTGCAGGTTGGCCGACAGCCCGTGCACGCACAGGGCCAGCGGCGCGTCCGTCGGGCCCCAGCGATGGGCGTGCACCGTCCCCGAGGCCAGCTTCAGATCCAGTTCGGTGGACTCCGGCATGTCCGTCCCCTCCATGCGCCTCCGACGCCGGGCACGCTACCGGCCGGCCGGAGCGGCGCGCGCCACTTTTGTCTCGGCTCGACCGGGGCGGCCCGCTCAGCCGGGCTGAATCCCCCATGCCGTGGTCAGGGACTCGCCGGGCTCCAGCACGAGGAGCCCGTCCCCGGAGGCGAACGTGTTGGCCGGGCTGGTCATCGGCTCGACGGCCAGGCCGCGTCGCCGCCGGTCCGGCCCTAGGGTGTCGCCGGTGAACAGCTGGATGTGGGAGTAGTTCCGGTCCGCCCAGAGGCGCGTTTGCCGGCCATCCGGGTCCTCCAGCTCCACCCAGGCCAGACCGTCGGAGTCCCGGTCCAGCTCGGTGAAGGCGTGGTCGATGCTCGTCTCGCCGATCTTGCGGAGGGTGCGGAAGTCCAGCGGGGAGCCCTCCACCGGTTCGCTGCCGACCGGCAGACCCCGCTCGTCGGTGGAGATCCACCGCTGCGCGCCCAGCCGCACGCTCGCCTCGTCCACGGTCTGGCCGGCGGCGGCCAGATACGGATGCTGGCCGCTGGCGAACGGGCACGGCAGCTCGCCCAGGTTGGTGGCCGTGGTGGTCACGGTGAGCCCGGGATGCTCACCGGGACCGCCCGCGTCCGAAACCGCGTACTCGATCGCGACGTCCAGTGGGAACGGGTAACCCGGCTGGGGATGCAGCACGGTGCCCAGAACGGCGTGCGACTCGTCCCCGGCCCGCCGGGTCCAGTTGGTCCAGCGCAGCAGGCCGTGGATGGCGTTGTGCCTGGCAGGCTCGGTCAACGGCAGCTGGTAGCGGGTGTCTCGGAAGGTGTAGGTGCCGTCGGCCAGCCGGTTCGGCCAGGGAACCAGCGGAGTGCCCCGCCCGCCACTGCACATCTCGTCGACCCGGTAGCCGTCCAGCACGTGCCGGCCTTCGTGCAGGTACTCCCGGATACCTCCGCCCACCTCGACCAGGGTGACCTGGTGGGCGCCCGAGGCGATGACAAACTGCTCCCCCGACGGTGCGATCTTCACCGCCCCACTCTCCCACGCCCCGTCCGACGCCGCCGCCGTCCCGCACGCCGCCGCCACCCCGCACGCCGTTCCCACTTCGCATACCGGGGGCTCACTTCGCACACCGCGGGCACTATCTGCGGGCACTATGCGAAGTGAGCCTTGGGTGTGCGAAGTCGCAGGGACGGCTACGCCGACCACCCCTGCTAACTGCCGAGGAGGGCGCGGACTACGGCGTCGGCGAGGAGGCGGCCTCGGCGGGTGAGCACGGCCCGGCCGGCGCCCAGCTCAGCGGGCTCGAGCAGGCCGTCCGCCGCGGCACGGGCCGCCGCACCGCGCCCGGCCTCGTCCAGCTGCCGCACCGGCAACCCCTCGGCCAGCCGCACCTGGAGCATCACCCGCTCCTCGTAGCGTTCCTCGGCGGTGAGCTCCTCCCGCCCGGCGGCCGGTGACTCACCGGTACCCAGCAGCGTGGCGTACCGGGCCGGGTGCTTGACGTTCCACCAGCGCACCCCGCCGACGTGGCTGTGCGCGCCCGGGCCGGCGCCCCACCAGTCACCGTCGCGCCAGTAGCCCAGGTTGTGCCGGCACCGGGTGGCCTCCGAGCTGGACCAGTTGGATACCTCGTACCAGCCCAACCCGGCGCCGGAGAGCGTGTCGTCCACCAGCTCGTAGCGGTCCGCCGATATGTCGTCGTCCGGCGCGGCCAGCTCACCTCGGCGGATCCGCCGGGCCAGCGCGGTGCCCTCCTCCACGATCAGCGCGTAGGCCGAGACGTGGTCCACCCCGGCGGCCAGCACCGCGTCCAGCGAGCGGCGCAGGTCGTCATCCGTCTCCCCCGGCGTGCCGTAGATCAGGTCCAGGCTGACCTGGTCGATCCCGCCGGCGCGTGCCTCGACCGCGGCGGCGGCCGGGCGGCCGGGGGTGTGCCGGCGGTCCAGCACGGCCAGCACTCCGGGCGCGGCGGACTGCATGCCCAGGGATACCCGGGTGAAGCCGGCCTCGGCGATGCGCTCGAAGAACTCCGGCGAGGTGGATTCCGGGTTGGCTTCGGTGGTCACCTCGGCGCCGGCGGCCAGCCCGAACGAGGCGCGCACCGCGCCCAGCACGTCGGCCAGCCCGTCCCCGCCGAGCAGCGACGGGGTGCCGCCGCCGACGAACACGGTGTCCGCCGGGGGCGGCGAGCCCAGCACCCCGGCGGCCAGCTCCAGCTCGGCGCGCATCGCGTCCAGCCAGCCGGCCGGCGAGGCACCGGACCCGGCCAGCTCGGACGGCGTGTAGGTGTTGAAGTCGCAATAGCCGCAGCGCACCGCGCAGAACGGCACGTGCACGTAGACGCCGAAGGGTCGCTCGCCCAACCCGGCCAGCGCCTCGGCGGGCAGGGAGGCCGGCTCGGCGGGCGCCGGCCGGGCGGAAGCCGATACCGCGGTGAGCGGCTCAGCGGAAGTTCGTGTCATCACCTTCCATTGTGACTGCTCTCCCAACATCGCGGCGTGGGTAGTCAGCAGGGCCACTGTGATGGCACCCTGGACACTGTGACGTGCGCCCTGGACATGCGACTGGTGGCCCGCCGCCATGTCGACTTCCAGCGTGTCTCCAGCGCGATGTGCCGGTCCACCGTCTAACCCGCGCCGAATCCCACCACGAGTGACTACGGCCGGGGGAGCCGGTCGACTGGCGCCATTTTCCCCGGGTCCAGGTCTGCCGCGATTCCCCGCCGCGACCTGGAGGTCAAACCCAGATGGTTCCACCACAACCGGCCGGCGCAACGGAGCGAGCCGGGGCTGCTACCCGCCGACCGGCGCCGGCGACCGGGGGACGGAAAGCCGGCGGAGCCGGCGGGGCGGGTGAGCCCCGCCGCCGCGGTGAGGGTCAGTGGGCGCTGGGCTACCGCGAGCCGCTGAACCCGAACGAGCGGGCCAAGCGCGACGACGACGCGCTGAACGTGCGCGCGCGCATCGAGACCATCTACGCCCACCGCGGCTTCGACTCGATCGACCCAGGTGACCTGCGCGGCCGGTTCCGTTGGATGGGGCTGTACACCCAGCGCAAGCCGGGCATCGACGGCGGCCGGACCGGTGCGCTGGAGCCCGAGGAGCTGGACGACCGCTACTTCATGATGCGGATCCGGATCGACTCCGGGGCGTTGACCTCTGAGCAGCTGCGGGTGATCGGCGAGATCTCCCGGGACTACGCGCGGGACACCGCGGACATCACCGACCGGCAGAACGTGCAGCTGCACTGGATTCAGATCGAGGACGTGCCAGCGATCTGGGAGAAGCTGGAGGCGGTCGGCCTCTACACCACCGAGGCGTGCGGCGACTGCCCCCGGGTGATCCTCGGCTCGCCGGTCGCCGGCATCGCCGCCGACGAGATCATCGACGGCACCCCGGCGATCTGGGAGATCGTCGAGCGGTACATCGGCAGCAAGGAGTTCTCCAACCTGCCGCGCAAGTTCAAGTCGGCGATCTCCGGTTCGCCCCGCCACGACGTGGTGCACGAGATCAACGACATCGCCTTCGTCGGCGTGCGGCACCCGGAGCACGGCCCCGGCTTCGACCTGTGGGTCGGCGGTGGGCTGTCCACCAACCCGAAGCTGGGTGTCCGGCTTGGCGCGTGGGTGCCGCTGGACGAGGTCGCGGATGTCTGGGCCGGCGTCGTCGGGCTGTTCCGGGACTACGGCTACCGGCGGCTGCGGCACCGGGCGCGGATCAAGTTCCTGGTGGCCGACTGGGGTCCGGAGCGCTTCCGCGAGGTGCTGGAGACCGAGTACCTGAAGCGCGCGCTGGTCGATGGCCCCGCGCCCGAGCACTGGACCGGCCCGCGCGACCACATCGGCGTGCACAAGCAGGTCGATGGGCTGAACTACGTCGGCGCGGCGGCCATCGCCGGCCGGGTCTCCGGGTCAACCCTGATCAAGGTGGCCGAGGCGGCCGAACGGATCGGCTCGCGGCGGCTGCGCACCACGGTGCAGCAGCAGCTGCTGGTGCTGGACGTCGCGGACGAGCGGGTGGACCAGCTGAAAACTGAGCTGGCCGAGCTGGGCCTGCACGCCGACCCGACCCCGTGGCGGCGGCACACCATGGCCTGCACCGGCATCGAGTTCTGCAAGCTGGCCATCGTGGAGACCAAGGGCAGGGCCGCCGCGTTGGTCACCGAGCTGGAGAGCCGGCTGGCCGACATCCCGGACCTGGACTCCCCCATCGCGATCCACCTCAACGGCTGCCCGAACGCCTGCGCCCGCACCCAGACCGCCGACATCGGGCTCAAGGGCCAGATCATCACCACCGCGGACGGCAACCAGGTGCCCGGTTTCCAGGTGCACCTGGGCGGCGGCCTCGGGTTGGACGCCGGATTCGGCCGCAAGCTGCGCGGGTTGAAGGTGGCCTCCAGCGAGCTGGGCGACTACGTGGACCGGGTGGTCCGCCACTACGCCAAGCAGCGCGACGCCGGCGAACGCTTCGCCCAGTGGGTCGCCCGCGCGGACGAGACCGATCTCCAATGAGCGAGCGCGCGGTGCCGTTTTACTGCCCGTACTGCGGCGAGGAGGACTTGCGACCGGTGGAAGAACCACACGGGGCGTGGCGTTGCGCCGGGTGCCTGCGCACCTTCGCGGTGAAGTTGGTCGGGATCGGGGTTCCTTCGTTGGGCAAGTCAGGGGCGGTAACGGAATGACTGTGGCGAGTACCGAGGTCGAGACTCCCGGACGGTCGTACACCGCCGAGGAGCTGCGGGACCTGGCGCGGCGCGGCGCCGAGGAACTCGGCCCGGACGCCAGCGCGGAGGCGGTGCTGGACTGGGCCGCGCGCACCTTCGGCGACGGGCTGATCGCCGCCTCGAACATGCAGGACGCGGTGCTGGTGGATCTGGCGGCGAAAGCCCGCCCCGGCGTGGACGTGCTGTTCCTGGAGACCGGGTACCACTTCGCCGAGACCATCGGCACCAGGGACGCGGTGGAGACGGTCTACGGCGTGCGGATGGTGAACGCGCAGGCCGAGGCAAGCGTGGCCGAGCAGGACGCCGCCGAGGGCAAGGACCTGTTCGCCCGCGAGCCGGACCGCTGCTGCTTCCTGCGCAAGGTCGTGCCGCTGCAGAACACCCTGGCCCGCTACGACGCGTGGATCACCGGGGTCCGCCGGGTGGAGGCTCCCACCAGGGCGAACACCCCGCTGGTCACCTTCGACGAGAAGTTCGGGCTGGTCAAGATCAACCCGATCGCGGCGTGGAGCGACGAGGACATGGACGCCTACATCGCCGAGCACAACATCCTGGTGAACCCGCTGGTGGACGCCGGCTATCCGTCGATCGGCTGCGCACCGTGCACCCGCAAGCCGCAACCCGGCGAGGACAAGCGGGCCGGGCGCTGGGCCGGCCGGGCGAAGACCGAGTGCGGGCTGCACGCATGAGCGCGCTTGCAAGCGAATCATTGGTACGGAGCGCACCGGCGGTGACGCAGGTCGGGACCAGGTTCGATGCGCTGGACGCGCTGGAGTCCGAGGCGATCCACATCTTCCGGGAGGTGGCCGGCGAGTTCGACCGCCCGGTGATCCTCTTCTCCGGCGGCAAGGACTCCACGCTGCTGGTGCACCTGGCGGCGAAGGCGTTCGCGCCGGCCGCCGTGCCGTTCCCGCTGCTGCACGTGGACACTGGGCACAACTACCCCGAGGTGATCGACTTCCGGGACCGGTTGGCGGAGCGGCTCGGGCTGCGCCTGGTGGTCGCGCACGTGCAGGACTGGATCGACGACGGCCGGCTGGTGGAGCGGCCGGACGGCACCCGCAACCCGCTGCAGACCGTCCCGCTGCTGGACTCCATCAACGAGCACCGGTTCGACGCGGTGTTCGGCGGTGGCCGCCGGGATGAGGAACGGGCGCGGGCGAAGGAACGGATCATCAGCCTGCGCGACGCGTTCGGCCGGTGGGACCCGCGCAAACAGCGCCCAGAGCTGTGGAACCTCTACAACGGCCGGCACGCCCCCGGCGAGCACGTGCGGGTGTTCCCCATCTCCAACTGGACCGAGCTGGACGTCTGGCGCTACATCCAGCGGGAGAACATCGAGCTGCCGACGATCTACTACTCCCACCAGCGGGAGGTGTTCCGCCGCGACGGGATGTTGCTGGCAGAGGGACCGTGGGGCGGCCCGGGCGCGGGCGAAACTCTCGAGCTCAGGACGGTTCGCTACCGCACCGTCGGGGACGGTTCGTGCACCGGGGCGGTGGAGTCCACCGCGACGACCCTGGACGAGGTGATCGCCGAGGTCACCGCGTCCCGGTTGACCGAACGCGGCGCCACCCGGGCCGATGACCGGCTGTCCGAGGCCGCCATGGAAGACCGCAAGCGGGAGGGCTACTTCTGATGGGCGCCGCCATTCAACGGGACCTGCTGCGGTTCGCCACGGCGGGCAGTGTGGACGACGGCAAGTCCACCCTGGTCGGCCGGCTGCTCTACGACACCAAGTCGGTGCTGGCCGACCAGATCGAGGCCGTGCAGCGTGCCTCGGTGGACAAGGGGCTGGCCACCCCGGACCTGTCGCTGCTGGTGGACGGGCTGCGCGCGGAGCGTGAGCAGGGCATCACCATCGACGTGGCGTACCGCTACTTCGGCACCCCGCGCCGCGAGTTCGTGCTGGCCGACACCCCCGGGCACGTGCAGTACACCCGCAATACGGTGACCGGTGCGTCCACCGCCGAGCTGGCCGTGCTGCTGGTGGACGCCCGCTACGGGGTGGTCGAGCAGACCCGCCGGCACGCCGCGGTGATCGCGCTGCTCCGGGTGCCCCGGCTGGTGCTCGCGGTGAACAAGATCGACCTGGTGGACTACGACGAGGCGGTGTTCACCGCGATCGCCAAGGACTTCGCCGGGCTGGCCACCGTGCTGGGCTACCCGGCCGAGCAGGTGATCACCATCCCGGTGTCCGCGCTGGTCGGCGACAACGTGGTGGAGGCCTCCGCGAACACCCCGTGGTACTCCGGGCCGACGCTGCTGGAGCACCTGGAGTCGGTGCCGGTGACCAGCCCGGAGCTGGACGCGCCGCTGCGCATCCCGGTGCAGTACGTGATCCGGCCACGCGGCGGGTCCAGTTCGGACGCCGCCGGCCGGCCCGCCGAGCACTGGGGCGACCTGCACGACTACCGCGGCTACGCCGGCCAGGTGGCCGCCGGCACAGTGCGCCCCGGGCAGGAGGTGCTTGTGCTGCCCGAGGGCTTGCGCAGCACGGTGACCGCGGTGGACACCGCCGACGGCGAGCTGCCCTCGGCCAGCGTGGGCCGCAGTGTCACCGTGCGGCTGGCGGACGACCTGGACGTGGCGCGGGGCAGCGTCATCGTTGACGCGGCGGCGCCGCCGACTGTCACCGACCAGTTGGAGACCACCGTCTGCTGGCTGTCCGATCAGCCGCTGCGGCCCGGCGCCCGGCTGCTGCTCAAGCACGGCACCCGGGTCACCCAGGCGATCATCGGCGCGCTGCACGACCGGTTGGACACCGACACGCTCACCCTCAGCGTGCCGGAGCGGTTGGAGATCAACGACATCGGCCGGGTCAGCATCCGGACCGCCGACCCGCTGCCGGTGGACGACTACGCGGTCAGCCGGGCCACCGGTTCGTTCCTGCTGATCGACCCGCCGACCGGCAACACGCTGGCCGCCGGGCTGGTGGGCACCCCGCTGCTGCTGTCCGAAGACTGATGGCTCGCTATCTCCCTTCGGCGGGCTCCGCACTGGTCGCGGTGGCGCACGGCAGCCGGGATCCCCGGTCGGCGGCCACCATCTCCGCGCTGGTCGACGAGGTACGGCGGCAGCGGCCGGACCTGGACGTCCGGCTGAGCTTCCTGGACCTGAGCACCCCGAGGCTGTCCGACGTGCTGACCGCCGTGGCCGCCGACGGGCATCGGGACGCCGTGGTGGTGCCGCTGTTGCTGGGCAACGCCTTCCACGCCCGGGTGGACGTGCCGGGCGTGGTGGCCAGGGCGGCCCGTCGCTATCCCCGGCTGCGGCTGTCCGTGGCCCAGGTACTCGGCGGCGACCCTCGGCTTGCCACGGCGGCGCTGGGCCGGCTGGCCCGTGCCGCCGGACCGCTGGACGATCCTGAGCTGGGCGTGGTGCTCGCGGCCACCGGCTCGTCCCGGGCGTCCGCCAACAACGCCGTGCACCGGCTCGCCTCGTCCTGGGCGAGCCACCACCCGTGGCGGGGCTGCCTGGCCGCCTTCGCCACCGACGTCAACCCGTCGGTGCCCGAGGCGGTCGCCCGGCTGCGCGCCGCCGGCGCCGCCCGGATCGCCGTGGCCAGCTGGTTCCTCGCCCCCGGCCTACTCCCCACCCGAGTGCACACCGCCGCCCTGACCACCGCCCCGGACGCCACCATCGCCGCCCCCCTAGGCCCCGACCCCTCAGTAGCCGCCGTCGTGGTCGACCGCTACCTCGCCGCCGCCCACGCCACCACCGAGCGCGCCGCCGGCTGACAAAACCGCTGGTCAGAGGTCGTGAGTGGCGATGGTCGCTATAGCGACCATCGCCACTCACGGGTCTTGACCAGGCCAAACGGACTGCCAGGAGCGGTCCTGGCTGGTGTAGGCGACCACGGTGTCCGGGAGTTTGCCGTCCACTACCTGGGCCACCGTGGTCAGCTCGAGGATCGAGCGCAGGCTGGCCCGGACCGCCACCCAGACGTCCTGCAGGTGCCGCGCGGCACCGTCGTAGGTGTGGTTCTCCGGGCGCTGGCCCCGGACCAACGCGAGCGGGCCGTCGGTCACCCGGATCACATCGGCGAGCGAGATCGCGTAGGCCGGCCGGGCGAGGCGGTGCCCGCCCTCCGGGCCGCGCCGGCTCTCGATCATGCCGGCCCGGCGCAGCTCGACCAGGATGCCGTCCAGGAACGTGCGCGGGATGCCCTGCGCCGCGGCGATCTCGTCGGCCTTGACCGCGCACTGGTCCGGAGCGCTGGCGAGCACACACAACGCCCGGAGGGCGTAGTCCGCTCGCGCCGAGATCTGCACCCAGCCATCTTGGCCCATCCGGGCGGGAGCAGCCTCACACCGTCTACCTGCGCATTTTGTTGACTAAGCGGCTCAGGAATGTAAGCATCGCTGGGTGCATGCGTGCTTCCAGAACGACCGGCTCGTCCGGCCGATGTTGGTACGCCGACTGCACGTCGACCTGATGCGGATCTTCGCCGCCTGCTGTCCGACCGTTCGCTGACTTCGCCCCGCGCGCCCCCCGCGCTCGCACCCGTCATCGTGAGGCAGGCCCCGACCGTGCACGTCAACTTATCGCCGTCCACCGCTGGACGACCCACAGGCGTTCTGGTGCGCCGGACCCGGACTCTCCGAGTTCTCGCCGCGGTACTCGTCGCGGCCGCCGTCGTCGCCGGGTGCTCCCGAGCCGACAGCGGCGGCGCCCAGAGCTCCTCGGCCCCGGCCAACCAGGGCCCGGCCGCCGAGCTGCGGCTCGGCTACTTCCCCAACATCACCCACGCGCCGGCGCTGATCGGCGTGGACAAGGGCTACTTCACCAGCCAACTGGGCGGCACCAAGCTGATCACCCAGCAGTTCAACGCGGGCGGGGACGAGGTCAACGCGCTGCTCGGCGGCTCGCTGGACGCCGGCTTCATCGGATCCAGCCCGGCGATCAACGCGTTCGCCAAGTCCAAGGGCGAGGCGATCCGGGTGATCTCCGGGTCCACCTCCGGCGGGGCCCAGTTGGTGGTCCGGCCGGACATCAGCAGCCCCGAGCAGCTGAAGGGGCAGACCATCGCCACCCCGCAGCTGGGCAACACCCAGGACGTGGCGCTGAAAAAGTGGCTCAAGGAGCACAACCTTCCGCAGGACGCCAGTGGGGTGACCGTGCAGAACCTGGACAACCCGCGCACCCTGGACCTGTTCAAGACCGGCCAGGTGGCCGGGGGCTGGTTGCCCGAGCCGTGGAGCTCGCGCTTGGTGGACGCCGGGGCGAAGGTCCTTGTCGACGAGAAGTCACTGTGGCCGAACGGCCAGTTCCCCACCACGGTGCTGATCGTGCGCACCGACTACCTCCGCCAGCACCCCGACACGGTGGACGCGCTGTTGCGCGGCACCCAACAGGCCGTCGACTTCGCCAACGCCAACCCGGCCGAGGCGAAGACGGTGACCAACAACGCGATCAAGCAACTCACCGGTGCCTCGCTGGCCCCGCCGGTGCTGGACCGGGCCTTCTCCGAGCTGTCCTTCGGGGTGGACCCGCTGGCCGCGACGTTCCCCCAGTTGTCCAAGGACAGCGTGACGGCGGGCGCCACGCCCACCGAGACCCAGCTCGACGGCTTCATCGACGTCACCGAGCTGAACAAGGTTCTGCAGGCGGCCGGTAAGCCAGCGGTGGATGCCGCCGGGCTCGACAAGGCACAGAGGTGATCCGGCGATGACGGTGACAGTCGAACAGCGCAGTCAGGCCCGGACCGGCGAACCCGCCGTCCAACTGTCCGGGGTCACCAAGACGTTCGGTCACGGACCCGACGCCGTCACCGCACTGCGCGGGGTCGACCTGACCGTGCGGCCGGGAGAGTTCGTCTGCCTGCTCGGCGCCTCCGGCTGCGGCAAGTCCACCCTGCTCAACCTGGTCGCCGGGCTGGATCAGCCGACCGCCGGTGAGGTGGGCCTGAACACCTCGCGGCCGTCGTTCATGTTCCAGGAACCGGCCCTGCTGCCCTGGCTGGACGCGGGCCGCAACGTCGAACTGCCGTTGCAGCTCAACGGCGTGGGCCGGAGCGCCCGGCGGGAGCAGGCCAAGGAACTGCTGGAGCTGGTCCGGCTGGACGGCCAGAGCCGCAAGCGGCCACACGAGCTGTCCGGCGGGATGCGCCAGCGGGTGGCGTTGGCCCGCGCGCTCGCCGCCACCACCCCGCCGGACGCGGCCGACCCGAACGGCACCGCCACTTCCGGCCTGCTGCTGATGGACGAGCCGTTCGCCGCGCTGGACGCGATCACCCGCGACGTGCTACAGGGTGAACTGCTGCGGGTGTGGCAGGCCACCGGCACCACTGTGCTGTTCGTGACCCACGACGTCCGCGAGGCGCTGCGGCTGGCCCAGCGGGTGGTGCTGCTGTCCTCCCGACCCGGCACCGTGGTCAACGAGTGGGACGTCGAGCACGCCGCCAGCGAGCTGCACAACCTGTACGACGAGATCACCGCCAGCCTGCGAGAGGTCATCACCCGCCATGCCGCATGACCTGACCAGGGTCGGCGCGGAGCGGGGCGAACCGGAGGCCGGCTCAGTCAACACCGCCGGCTCGCTCAACAACGCCGTCCCGGTGGACGACTCGGCCGCCGCCCTGGCCGGCCTGGACGCCCTGGACACCCCCACCGTGGTGCAGGTGCCGTGGTGGCGCCGGGCGCTGCGGGCGGGCCTGCCGCCGCTGGTGGCGGTGCTGCTGTTCCTGGCGGTGTGGCAGGCGCTGTGGGCGTCCGCGATCGTCTCCGAGATCAAGATCCCGGCGCCGATCACGGTGTGGGACTCGTTCGCGCAGATCCTGGGCAGCGGTGAGGTCTGGTCCGTGCTGTGGACCTCGATCAGCCGAGCCTTCGTCGGTTTCCTGGTGGCCGTTGCCCTGGCCACCCCACTGGGGCTGTTGGTGGCGCGGGTACAGGTGGTGCGCTCGGCGATCGGGCCGCTGCTGCAGGGGCTGCAGAGCCTGCCGTCGGTGGCCTGGGTGCCGGCCGCGGTGCTCTGGTTCGGGCTGACCGACGCCACGATCTACTTCGTGGTGCTGCTCGGCTCCATCCCGTCCATCGCCAACGGGCTGGTGGCCGGCATCGACCAGATCCCGCCGATCCTGCCCAGGGTCGGCCAGGTGCTCGGTGCCCGGGGATGGACCAGCGCCCGGCACATCCTGCTGCCGGCCGCGCTGCCCGGCTATCTCGCCGGCTGCAAGCAGGGCTGGGCGTTCTCCTGGCGGTCCCTGATGGCGGCGGAGATCATCGCGGCCGGCCCGCTGCTGGGTGTCGGCCTCGGCGCCCTCCTCAAGCGGGGCAGCGACCTGAACGACATGCCGACGGTGATCGCGGCGATCTTCCTGATCCTGATCGTCGGAATCGGCATCGAGCTGCTGATCTTCCGGCCGGTGGAGCGGCGGGTGCTGCGGGCTCGAGGCCTGGCGCTGTCCTCGTGATCCCGGCATGACGACCCCCGGCCCGGATACCGCGGATACCCCGGATGCCGCTGAGCCCAGTCGCTGGCGGCTGTCCGTCGACTGGATCGCGGTGCTGATCGCCGCTGTGCTGGTGTTCCTGGTCGGCTTCGGCCTGCTCCCGGTGATCCCGTGGTGACCAGTACGGCGAGCCCGGCGATCCGGCGTGCGCCGGCCGCCCTGGTGTCCTACCTGCCCGGGTTGGTGCTGCTCGCGGTGATCGGCCTGATCGGCAAGTGGGCGCAGGGCGAGCTCAAGGCACTGGGCGCGGCGACGCACACGGCGCTGCCGGACATCGAGTACGTGCTGTGGGCGATCCTGCTCGGCGCGATCATCCGCAACACGGTCGGCCTGCACCGGGTGTTCCGGCCGGGCGTGGGCACCTACGAGCTGTGGCTGAAGATCGGCATCGTGCTGCTCGGCGCGCGCTTCCTGATCGGCGACGTGCTGCGGCTGGGCGGGGTCAGCCTGGTGCTGGTGTTCATCGACATCGCGGTGGCCACCGGGATCGTGCTGCTGCTCGGCCGGTGGCTGCGGCTGCGGGGCAAACTCACCTCGCTGCTGGCCATGGGCACCGCGATCTGCGGGGTCTCGGCGATCATCGCCGGCCGCGGCGCCATCGACGCCGACGAGGAGGACTCCGGCTACGCGATCGCGGCGATCCTGGCCCTGGGCGCGATCGCGCTGCTCACCTTCCCGCTGATCGGGCACGGGCTGGCGCTGTCCGACACGGAGTACGGGGTGTGGGTGGGGCTCGCGGTGGACAACACCGCCGAGACCACCGCCGCCGGCGCGCTGTACTCCCCGGCCGCGCAGGACGTCGCGGTACTGGTCAAGAACACCCGCAACGCGCTGATCGGGTTCGTGGTGCTGCTCTACGCGCTGTACTGGTCGTCCCGCGGCCAGGCGCGGGCGGTGGGCAGCGGGTTCGCCGCCAGGGCCGACTTCGTCTGGCAGAGGTTCCCGAAGTTCGTGCTGGGCTACCTGGCGGTCTCCGCACTGGCCACCGCCGGGCTGTTCAGCAAGGTGGAGATCACCAGCCTGGGCAACCTGTCCCGCTGGGCATTCCTACTCACCTTCGCCGGGGTGGGCCTGAACTTCAACCTGCGCGAGATGCGCCGCACCGGGTTCCGGCCGCTGGTGGTTGGCGCGCTTGCCCTGGCCGTGGTGGCGGTCACCGCGCTCGGCGAGGTGTTGTTCACCTCCCGGGTGCTCGACCTGCTCTAGGTGTACGCCGGTCAGTGCTTGCCGGTGTCGGGCTCGGTGGCCGGAAGCGGGCGGACCGCGCCGGTGAGCAGCAGCCCGACGACCAGCGCGCCGAGCACCACGAACAGCGCCCGCAGGATGCCGGTGTGCTCGGCCAGCAGGCCGATCACCGGCGGGCCGGCCAGGAACGCGGTGTAGGCGATCGAGCTGACCACGCCCACCCGGGCGGCGGCCCTGGTCGGATCGTCGGCCGCCGCGCTCATCCCGACCGGGAAGCCCAGCGACGCACCCAGCCCCCACAGCAGCGCGCCGGCCAGCACCCACCCGATCGGCTCGGCCAGCGTCACCATGGCCAGACCGGCCACCGCCAGAACCGCGGTGAGCCGCAGCACCGGCACCCGCCCGAACCGCTCCAGCAGCGCGCCGCCGCTGAACCGGCCGATGGTCATCGCGGTCACGAACACGCCGAAGCCGACCGCGCCGAGCACTTCGTTGGTCCGGTGTCCGTCTACCAGGGCGATGGCCAACCAGTCGTTGGCGCTGCCCTCGGTGAACGCGAACGTCAGGGTGAGCAGGCCGATCAGCAAGGTGCGCGGTTCCAGCCAGGTCCGCAGCGAAGCTGAGCCGCCGGACTTGCCCACCTGGTCAGGCTGAACCTCCGGCAGGAACCAACGCACCGCGAACGTCATGACGGCCGGCGCGAGCAGCGCGGCCACCATCACCTGCAGGGCCAGCGGTATGCCCAACGCGGCGGAGGCCGCTCCGGCCCCACCGCCGAGCACGGTCCCGATGCTGAACGCCCCGTGCAGCCTGGGCATCAGGCTGCGCCCCCGGCGACGCTCCACATCCGCCCCGGCCACGTTCATCGCCACGTCCCAGCTGCCCATGCACACCCCGGTGAGCACCAGGCCCGCGGCGGCCGGCCAGACCGTGCCGGTGAGCAGCCCGGCCGCTAGCGCGAGCAACCCGATCCCGACGCCGATAGAGCCGACCAACACCACCCGGGCGGCGCCCAGCCGATGCACCGCCGGCCCGGACATCGGCAGCGCCGCGCATGCCCCGCCGGACAGGCACAGCAGCAGCAACCCCAGCTGCGCGTTGGACAGCGACAGCGCGTCCCGCGCGGCCGGCGCCCGGGACAGCCAGGACGCGAAGCACAGACCGTTCAGCGCGAAGGCAATCACCACCGCGGTCCTGGCCTTGGCCAACGCCTCGGTGCGTGGACCGTCCATCAGCTCCGTCACGGCTCTCCCTCGGCGCAAGGCTACGTCCAGCGCGGTCATCGAATCGATTCGATACCGACCATACGTGCCAAGTGGCCGAGTCACAATCCGGTTGTCCCACGCGCCTTGACGCGGGCTGATCACCGTGTTCGGGCGCGGGCGGCTACCGTCTGGGCCGTGCCCGCCCACGCCCGACCGACCCTAGCCGTAGTGGCCGCCAGGGCCGGCGTGTCCGCGTCCACGGCGTCGCTCGCGTTCGCCGGCAGCCCCCGAGTCACGCCGGAAACCCGACAGCGGATCTTCACCGCGGCCGAGGAACTCGGCTACGCCGGGCCAGACCCGCTCGCCGCGTCGCTGCGCCGGCGCCGCAGCGGAGTGGTCGGCGCATTCGTCGGCGAGCGGCTGCTCTACGCGTTCCGCGACCCGGAGGCCATCCAGCTGCTGGACGGCATCACCGAGGTGCTCAGCCCGCACGGCGTGGGCCTGCTGCTGCTGGCCGGGGACGCCGGACGCCCCGCGCTGGAGCAGCTCGCGCGCATCCCGCTGGACGCCGCCATCTTCGCCACCTGCGGGCTGGAGGGCGATCCGGCGCTCGAGTTGCTGCGCCAGCGCGGGGTGCCCCTGGTCGTCGTCGAGGGCCCGGTGGTGGACGGGCTGCCGCTGGTGGACATCGACGACCGCAGGGGCACCGCCGAGCTGGCCCGCCACCTGCGCGAGCTTGGCCACCGTCGGGTCGCCGCGGTCACCATGCCGCTGCGGCTGGACGGCACCCGGGGGCTCGTCGACACCGCGCGTGAGGCGGCCGGCATGTACCGGGTGGTGCGCAAGCGACTGGCCGGGCTGACCGACGTGTTCGGCCCGGTGCCGGCGATGGAGACCGCCAGCAACGTGGTGGACGAGGGTGCCAGGGCCGGCCGCGCCCTGCTGGACGTGCCGGCCGGGCGACGGCCCACCGCGGTACTGGCGCAGAGCGACCTGCTGGCGGCCGGGGTGCTCCGGGTGGCCGGCGAGCTCGGGCTGCGGGTGCCCCAAGACGTCAGCGTGGCCGGCTTCGACGGCGCCGACCTGCCCTGGCTGCGCCCGACCGTGCTCAGCACCGTGGTCCAGCCCAGCGACGAGAAGGGCAGGGCCGCCGCCCGCGCGGTGGTCGAACTGCTCGCCGGCCGCGAACCGACCAACGTGACGCTCCCGGTCTGGCTCCGGGTCGGCACGACAACCGGCCCCGCCCCCGATAACGTCCAGGACTAAAAGCCTGTGAGTGGTATTGGTCGCTATGGCGACCAATACCACTCACAGGTCTTGAGCAGGGAGAATGCATGACTGACGAGCTGGTCCACTTGGAGATCGACGCGGGGATCGCCACGATCACGCTGGACTCGCCGAGCAACCGCAATGCGCTGTCCGCCCAGCTGCGCGGCGAGCTGCGCGAACACCTGAGCACCGCGATCAAGTCGGACCAGGCCAGGGTCATCGTGCTCACCCACACCGGGACGGTGTTCTGCGCGGGCATGGACCTGAAGGAGTCCCGGGGGGCGAGCGCGGCGACCCAGGGAGTCAACGACTTCCCGGACACGTTGCGGCAGATCTGGGACTCACCCACGCCGGTGATCGCCAAGCTGGCCGGCCCGGCGCGCGCCGGCGGGGTGGGCCTGGTGGCCGCCTGCGACCTGGCGGTGGCGGTCGAGCAGGTCACCTTCGCGTTCACCGAGGTACGCATCGGAGTGGTCCCGGCGGTCATTTCGGTGCCGCTGATCCCCCGGGTGCAGCCGGCCGCGCTGTACGAGCTGTTCCTCACCGGCGAGGCGTTCGACGCGCGGCGGGCGGCGGAGATCGGGCTGATCAGCCGCGCGGTGCCGGCCGAGGCGCTGGACGCCGAGGTGCTCCGCTACGCCGAGATGCTGCGGCTGGGTGCGCCCAGTGCCCTGGCCGCCACCAAGGAGCTGCTGCGTGGCCCGGCGAGTCGAACCATGGTCGAGGACCTGGCCGCGATGACCCAGCTGTCCGCCGCGCGGTTCGCCTCCGAGGAGGGCCAGGAGGGCATCCGGGCCTTCGTCGAGAAGCGCCCCCCGTCCTGGGCGGTCTGACCTCAGCGCCTCGCGTCATCACAGTTGCTCTCCGTGGGCGCGGGGTCGTCTGGCATGGCGTCCAGGTGTCGTTCCAGCGCGTCCAGGTGGGTCGTCCAGAGCTGGCGGTACGGCGTCAGCCACGCGTCGATCTCGGCGAGCGGCTCGGGGCGCAGCTCGTACCAGCGGCGCTGCGCCTCAGGGCGGACCCGGACCAGGCCGGCCTCGCGCAGCACCTTGAGGTGCTTGGAGGTGCCCGGCTGGGTCAGCCCGAGCTCCTCGGTCAGCTCGCCGACCAGCCGGGGCCCGCCACGCAACAGGTCCAGGATGCGCCGCCGGGTGGGCTCGGCGAGCACTTCGAACGTGGTGGACACAGGCCGCAATATACCGCAACAGGAATATAACAAGGCTCCTCAGCGGTGCAGCAGCTCCAGAGCGGCCTTCTCGATGTCCCGCTCGGAGAGCAGCACATGGCTGGCCGCCGGGCCCAGCGGGATGATGCTGTCCGCGCTGGTCACCCTGGCCGCCTCGCCGGCGAACCGGGCATCCAGCAGGCCGGCCAGCACCGGCTCGGACACGCCGCCGGTCTCCCGGGTCTCGTCCACCACCAGCACCCGCCCGGTGGCGTTGGCCTCACGCAGCACGTCGGCCATCGGCAGCGGAGCCAGCCAGCGCAGGTCCAGCACCCGGGCGCCGATGCCCCGCTCGGCCAGCCGCCGGGCCACCCGCAGGCTCATCCGCAGCCCGTTGGCGAAGCTGACCAGGGTCAGGTCGGTGCCGTTGCCGTAGGTCCGCCCCCTGCCCAGCGGAACATGCGTTTCCGCCCACGCGACCGGCGCGGCATAGTCGGCGAGCCAGCCGTCGTCACCGGGTTCGTGCAGGTCACGCATGTGGTAGAGGGCGATCGGCTCGAGGAACACGCAGACCCGGCCGTCGCCGCGGGCGGCCGCCGCGCAGGTCCGCAGCATGGCGGCGGCATCGTCCGGGCGGGCCGGGCAGGCCACCACCAGCCCGGGGATGTCGCGCAGCGCGGCCACCCCGTTGTCGTTGTGGAAGTGCCCGCCGAAGCCACGTTGGTAGGCCAAGCCGGCGATCCGCACCACCAGCGGGTTCTGGTACTGCCCCTGGGAGAAGAACCGCAGCGTGCTCGCCTCGCCGCGCAGCTGGTCGGCCGCGTTGTGCAGGTAGGCCAGGTACTGGATCTCCACGATCGGCAGGAACCCGGCCAGCGCCATGCCCAACCCGGTACCCAGGATGCTCTGCTCGTCCAGCAGCGAGTCGAACACCCGCGCGGCGCCGAACCGCTTGCGCAGTCCCCTGGTCACCCCGTAGACGCCGCCCTTGACCGCCACGTCCTCGCCGAACAGCACCGCGCCGGGGTCCCTGGCCAGCACGTCGGCCAGCCCGTTGTTGATCGCCTGGGCCAGGGTCAGCCGGCCGGCGAACTCCGGCGGGGGCCCACCGAAGGCCCGGCGCCGGACCTCCGGGGCAGCGGCGACCGCGGCCCCCGCGGCCACCCGGTCCGGCCGGGACGGGGCCAGCGGGGCGATCACCTCACCCGCCGAGCCCAGCCGGCGCCGCCCCACCGCGTCCTCGGCGACCCGCCGCACCCGCTCCCGGGTCCACTCGTAGTGCTCCAGCACCTGCTC
>DATHIT010000442.1:0-6804 GCA_035489915.1 Pseudonocardia sp.
CACCCGCCCCGGTGGTCGGCTCGTGGAAGACGAGCTCCTCGGCCGCACGACCGCCCAGCGCGTACGCCAGCGTGTCGATCATCTCGGCGCGGGTCTGGGTGTATTTGTCCTCGGTCGGCAGCACCAGGGTGTGACCCAGCGAGCGCGACCGCGGCAGGATCGTCACCTTGTGCACCGGCGCCGAGTGCGGCAGTGCCCAGGCCACGAGCGCGTGACCGCCCTCGTGGTAAGCGGTGATCTTCTTCTCGTGGTCGCTCATCACGCGGGTGCGGCGCTGCGGGCCGGCGACCACCCGGTCGATCGACTCCTCCAGGTTGTCGTTGGTGATCGCCCGACCGTCTTCGCGGGCGGTCAGCAACGCGGATTCGTTGATCACGTTGGCCAGGTCGGCACCGCTGAAGCCGGGGGTGCGCCGGGCGACCGCGTCGAGGTCGACGTCGGGCGCGAACGGCTTGCCCTTCGCGTGCACCCGCAGGATCGCCTTGCGGCCCTCCATGTCGGGAGTGTCGACGGCGATCTGCCGGTCGAACCGGCCGGGACGCAGCAGCGCCGGGTCGAGGATGTCGGGCCGGTTGGTGGCCGCGATCAGGATGACCCCGCCCTTAGTGTCGAAGCCGTCCATCTCGACGAGCAGCTGGTTGAGCGTCTGCTCGCGCTCGTCGTGACCGCCGCCCATGCCGGCGCCGCGGTGGCGGCCGACGGCGTCGATCTCGTCGACGAACACAATCGCCGGCGCGTTGGCCTTGGCCTGCTCGAACAGGTCGCGGACCCGGCTGGCGCCGACACCGACGAACATCTCGACGAAGTCGGAGCCGGAGATCGAGTAGAACGGCACGCCGGCCTCGCCGGCGACCGCCCGGGCGAGCAGGGTCTTACCTGTGCCGGGCTGGCCGAAGAGCAGCACGCCCTTCGGGATCTTGGCGCCGAGGGCCTGGTATTTGGCCGGGTTCTGCAGGAAGTCCTTGATCTCGCGGAGCTCTTCGACCGCCTCGTCGGCGCCCGCGACGTCGGAGAACGTCGTCTTGGGCGTGTCCTTGGTGATCATCTTCGCCTTGGACTTGCCGAAGTTGAGGACCCGCGAGCCGCCGCCCTGCATCTGCGACATGAAGAACAGCAGCAGCACCACGAGCAGCACGATCGGCAGCAGGTTGACGAGCAGGCTCAGCAGCACGTTGTCGCCGGACACCTGGGTGTCGACCGGGCCGTTGATTCGCTGCGCGGTCTGCGCGTTCTGGACGTCGTTCCAGATCTGGTCGCCGACCTCGGACGGGAACTGCGCCTCGATCCGGTTGGTCGTCGTGTCGCCGAACTTCTGCGGCTGGGCGAGGTTGATCTGGAGCGTCTGCTCCTTGTCTTGGAAGACGACCTCAGAGATGCTGTCCCTGGGACCGCTGTTGAGCTGCTGAAGGGCGACGCTGGTGTCGACTCGGTGATAGCTCGGGCCGCCGGTGAATAGGGAGCTGAGCGCAATAGCCCCGGCGATCACAAGGATGATCCAGACCACCGGTCGGCGGAAGAAACGCGTACGTTCCATACTGTTGTCGAGCGGCGAGCCGCCCGCATCCTCCTGATCGACGTCATGACCGTGCCGGACTGAAGCTCCGGGGTGTCGGCCCGCCGTGACCTGCCCATTTCAGACCGGCCACGACCCGCGCCGCCGGGTGCGCCACGGTCATTCGAAGGTACACCCCGAGCGCGAGACGCAAACGACTGAGCCCCGCGCTAGCACATACGTTAGCGGGGGATGCTGTAAGTCCGCTGTACGAAGTTGAGGAGATCCTCAGATTCGGGCGTAGACCTCGGGCTTCAGGACGCCGACATAGGGCAGCTCGCGGTAGCGCTCGCCGAAGTCGAGGCCGTAGCCGACCACGAACTCGCTCGGGATGTCGAAGCCCACATATTTCACCGGCACGTGGACCTTGATGGCGTCGGGCTTGCGGAACAACGCGACCACCTCGACGCTCGCCGCGGCTCTGGACTCCAGGTATTTGAGCAGCCAGGACAGGGTCAGCCCGGAGTCGACGATGTCTTCGACGACGATCACGTGGCGGCCGGCGATGTCGCGGTCGAGGTCCTTGAGGATCCGCACCACTCCCGAAGAGGTCGTGCCCTGCCCGTAAGAGGAGACGGCCATGAACTCGAGCTCGACGGGCGGCCCGTGCCGCCCGAGGGCCCGGGCGAAGTCGGCGACGAACATCACCGCGCCCTTGAGCACGCAGACCAGCAACAGCCCGTCCTGGACGGTCGCGTAGTCGCTGGCCACCTGCTTCGCGAGAACTCCGGTCTTCTCCCGGATCTCTTCCTCGGTGATGATCACGTGATCGATGTCGGCGTCGTACCAGGAGCCGGAGCCGTCGGTCATGCCCTTAGCCTGCCCCACGCCGGTTACGCCACGATGGCCGGCCCACCAGGACGAAAGGTGGCCACCCAGGGCTACCGGGCGGCCACCTGTGAAGCTTGATGTCCGCAGAACCGGCGATGCTGCCGCCTCGCCGGTTCTTCCGGTCGCCAAGATCAGTAGGTCTGGGGTTCTCGGAGCCCACCGCGCGTTGGTTTCCAGTCGGCCGAGTCGTGCGAGTCGACCGTGAGACCGGCGGCGGACGCCAGCGCGAGGACGGCAAGAAATGCGACAAACAGGATCAGTTCCACGGCGGTGCTCCTCTGTGACGAGCTTGCTTCTTGGTGAGGACCACCGGTGCGCACCGGGCTTGATATAGACGAGTCTGCTCCTGGGCCACCGCAACAGACAGTGGCAGAGATGCCATAGTCCCTCGAATTTCTGCCATCGTTCCGCTAGGCTGCGAGCATGCTTCGCAACGTCGCGGTGATCGTCATGGACGGCGTCGCCGCCTTCGAGCTCGGCGTGCTGTGCGAGGTCTTCGGCACCGACCGGACGGCCGACGGCTTCCCCGGCTACCGCTTCGACATCTGCTCCCCCGACGGCGGACCGGTCCGCACCCAGAACGGCTTCAGCCTGACCCCCGCCGCCGACCTGACCCCGGTCGACGACGCCGACCTGGTCGCCGTCCCCGCACACAAGGACGGCTCGACCGTGGCGCCGACCGTGCTCGACGCGCTCCGCCGCGCCGACGCCCGCGGCGCCCAGGTGCTCAGCGTCTGCTCCGGCGCGTTCGTGCTGGGCGAGGCCGGCCTGCTCGACGACCGCGAGTGCACGACACACTGGCGTTACGCCGACGAGTTGCAGGCCCGGTTCCCGCGCGCCAAGGTTGCCTGCAATCACCTTTACGTCCACGACGGCAACCTGTTGACCAGCGCCGGCACCGCGGCTGGCATCGACGCTTGCCTACACCTGGTGCGCCAGCAACACGGCTCGGAGATCGCCACGAAACTGGCCCGCCGGATGGTCGTGCCACCACACCGTGACGGCGGCCAGGCGCAATACATCGAGGCGCCGATCGCCCGCACCCCCGACGCGCCGACCCTCGAGCCGCTGCTCAGCTGGCTGATAGCCAACCTCGACCACCCGATCACGGTCGACGACCTGGCCACCCGCGCACACATGGCCCCCCGCACCTTCGCCCGCCGCTTCCGCGCCGAGACCGGCACGACCCCACACGACTGGTTGACCGGGCAACGCGTTCTACTCGCCCGCCGCCTCCTCGAGGAAACCGAACTCGCCGTCGAGTCGGTCGCCGGCAAGAGCGGCTTCGGCGATGCCGCAACGTTGCGGCACCACTTCAGCCGGCGAGTGGGCGCGACGCCGCACGCTTACAGATCGACATTCAGGAAATAGGGCGATCCCGGGTTCGCGGTGGTCCGTACCGTCGCTCATTGGGGAGACTGGGTGTGCCCGGCGTTGAGGGTCGGGTGCACCTGGGCCGTTGGGTCACTGCCTACCGTCGCTGCCCCCCTTTTGGTTTGAGGGCTTGCGGGAGTGTTTGCGGGGTCTGGCGGTCCGGGACATCCCGACTGGCAACAGGGCTACTGCGCCGTAGAGCGCCCGTCAATGAGCGTCCGGCAGTGATGTCCCGAACCACCAGGTGCTTCCTGACACTGATCTGAGCAGAGCAGAGCAGGAGCAGCTTTGAGTGTGACGGATACGGTCGCGGGGTCGCGACTGGCTGGCATCGATTGGGCGAAGGACAACCACGCCGTGTGTGTGATCGACGAGGCCGGTGAACCGGTGGAACGTCTGGTCGTGCCGCATACGAAGACCGGGATTGGTCGGGCGGTCGCGGTGCTGCGTCGGCACGGGGTTGCCGGGGTGGGAATCGAACGGCCGGACGGGCCGCTGGTCGCGGGGCTGCTGGCGGCGGGTCTAGATGTGTTCGTGATCGCCCCGTCGCAGGTCAAGGCGTTACGGCGCCGGTATGGGTCGGCCGGGCATAAAGACGACCGGTTCGACGCCTACGTACTGGCGGACACGGTCCGCACCGACCGGCGCCGGTTGACCCCGTTACGGCCGGACACCCCGGCCACGACCACGCTACGGGCGTTGATACGGGCCAGGGCGGACCTGGTCGTGCACCGGGTCGCGGTCACCAACCAGCTCCGCGCCCACCTGGACACCGTGTTACCCGCCGCGGCCGGGGTGTTCTCGGAACTGACCCTGCCGATCAGCCGCGCGTTCCTGGCGGCATTCCCGACCCAGGACGCGATCGACGCACTCACCAGCGACACCCTCGCCAGCTGGCTGAGCGCCCACCACTACCGGGCCCGCCCAGCCGCGGTGATCCTGGACCGGCTCCGGACCGCACCGACCGGAGTGACCGGCCCAGCCGGCACCGCCCTCGCCGGTGTCACCCGCGCCTACCTCACCACACTGACCAGCCTGATCGAACAGACCGACACCCTCGAAGACCAGATCGCCGCCGCCCTGGCCACCCACCCCGACGCGCCGATCTTCACCTCCCTGCCCCGCTCCGGAACCGTCCGCGCCGCCCGGCTACTGGCCGAGATCGGTGACGCCCGCGGCCGGTTCCCGACCCCCGCAGCCCTGGCCGGCCTCGCCGGCGTCACCCCCTCCACCCGCCAATCCGGACAAACCCGCATCGTCGCGTTCCGGTGGGCCGCCGACAAACAACTCCGCGCAGCGATCTGCGACTTCGCCGCCGACTCCCGCCGCACCAACCCCTGGGCCGCCGACCTCTACACCCAAGCCAGAGCCCGCGGCCACCGCCACCCCCACGCCGTCCGCATCCTCGCCCGCGCCTGGCTGACCGTGATCTGGAAATGCTGGACCACCAACACCCCCTACCAACCCGACCGCCACAACGCCCTACAAAACCTGCTCAACCACACCCCCACCCACGCCCCTTGACACACAGGGCACTCCCGCCGGGGACCGCTGCGCTTCGCTCCGCTGCCAGGTCCGCGACACGCAATCCGAAAGACAACCGACTTCCCAGGCGCATATGGTGCCCCGGTGAACCTCTTCGTTGTCTCGCCACCGCCCGCCCGGTAACGACCATCGTTACCTGACCCGGCTCGTGCCACTTCCCGAGCCCGGGTTCTCCCGTGGGCGCCCGGGCGGCGATGACAACGGAGAAATACGTGAATGCGAATACCACCCTGCCCATCGGGCGGGGAATCTTCTACATCCTGGTGGCGGCGGTCGCCTGGGGCACCGGCGGTGCCGCGGCAGCCGTGCTCTTCGACCACAGTGGCCTGGGCCCGATCGCGGTCTCCTTCTGGCGGTTCGCGGGCGGGGTCGTCGTGCTCGGCATCGGGCACCTGGTGCTCCGCCGGCGCGCGGCCTGGCGTCGCCGGTGGCGCCAGGTGCTGATCACCGGGGTCGGGCTGGCGGTCTACCAGACTGCCTACTTCGCTGCGGTCGGATACGCCGGGCTGGCCGTCGCAACGGTGGTGACGCTGGGGTCGGGGCCGATCCTCATCGCTGTCGGATCGCGAATCACGCTGGGCGAGCAGCTCGGCCGCGGCGGCGTGGTGGCCGTCGCGCTGGCGCTCTTCGGCCTGGTCCTGCTGGTGGCCGGGGGAGGTGCGGCCGCTGGCTCGGCGCCGGCGCTGGGGTTGGCGTGCGCACTGCTGTCGGCTGCCGGCTACGCGGCAGTCACGCTGCTCACCCGCCGGACCGGTCGCGATGGCGGGAGCGCGGCGTCCATGCTGACCGCAAGCTTCACCGTCGGCATGGTGTGCCTGTTCCCGCTGGCCCTGGTCGAGGGTCTCCTGCCCACGTCGGGCGATCGAGGCGAGGTGCTCGGGCTACTCGCCTACCTCGCCGCCGCACCAACAGCGCTGGCGTACGCCCTGTTCTTCGCCGGCTTGGCGGTCGTTCGCGCGACCACGGCGTCGATCGTCGCGTTGATCGAGCCGGTGACCGCCGCGGTAATCGCCGTGCTTTGGTTAGACGAGCGACTGACAGTGGCAGCGACTGCCGGCTCAGCCCTCCTGGTCAGCGCGGTCCTGGCCCTGACCTGGTTCGAACGCCGCGCTACCCCGCAGCCGCGGGTGCTCGTGGGGCTGTCGTCAACCAGGGGCTGAGCTCTGCGGCAAGCTGGGAATACAACTAAGGGCCACCTCGAAGAGGTGGCCCTTAGTGAAAGATGTCCGGCGGTGTCCTACTCTCCCACACCCTCCCGGGTGCAGTACCATCGGCGCTGGAGGGCTTAGCTTCCGGGTTCGGAATGTTACCGGGCGTTTCCCCTCCGCCATGACCGCCGTAACTCTATCGACATATCAACTCAACTCACGCGGGTGTGTTTGTTTGTCGGGAGTTGCACAGTGGACGCGTAGCAGCTTTGTAGGTCAAGTCCTCGGCCTATTAGTACCGGTCAACTGAACCCGTTACCGGGCTTACATTTCCGGCCTATCAACCCAGTGGTC
>DATHIT010000443.1:0-4187 GCA_035489915.1 Pseudonocardia sp.
ACGCCGCCAGCGTTCGTCCTGAGCCAGGATCAAACTCTCCATAGAAACCTGTCTCAAACAAACAAAAACACAAACTGGCATAAACAAACCAGATAAAAAAGCTCAGCACACTGTTGAGTTCTCAAAAGACATCCACACACCATCACGCTTCACGATCAAATGAGGCGATCCGGGGCAACTCTCTTACGATACACAGTCCGAGTCGCGGTCGCAACCGCTCGCCCTGAGATCTTTCGAGGGTTTGTTCGCCTTGTCCGGTTCGCGGCTGGAGGATCAAGTCTTTCTGATCTCTCCGTGCGCCCCGCTCGGCGACCTAGGGAAAGTTACAGACCATCCGCCGGCAAAGTCAAATCGCCTCGCCGGTCTCTCGCTGAGCGGCATTTTCGCAGGTCACCGCCGCGACGAGCGGTCGCAGCGTCAGGTTCCGCGCACCTCGACACCGGCAGTGTGACGTTTGCCGCGTCTGATCACCAACCAACGCCCGTGCAGCAGGTCCGCCGGCGAAGGAGACCACTCCGCGTCCTCGACCTTGGCGTTGTTGACGTACGCCCCGCCTTCGCCGACGGTCCGTCGCGCGGCGCCCTTGCTGGCCGCCAACCCGGTCTCCACCATCAGGTCCACGATCGTCGGCCCGTCGGCCAGCGATGCGGTCGCGGACGGGATCTCGGCCAGCGCGGCACGGAGCGTGCCCTGATCCAGCTCGCGCAGCTCTCCCCGGCCGAACAGGGCCAGGCTGGCCCGCACCACCCGCTCGGTCTCCTCCTTGCCGTGCACCAGCGTGGTCAGCTCCTCGGCCAGCCTCCGCTGCGCCGCCCTGGCCTGCGGGCGCTGCTGGGTCTGCTCGTCGAGCTCATCGATCTCCTCCCTGGTCAGGAAGGTGAACATGCGCAGGTACGGGCCCACGTCGGCGTCCCCGACGTTCACGAAGTACTGGTACCAGGCGTACGGGGAGGTCATCGCCGGATCCAGCCAGAGGCTGCCGCCGCCGGTGGACTTGCCGAACTTGTTGCCCTCCGCGTCGGTGACCAGCGGGGTGGTCAGCGCATGCACGGCGACCGACTCCACCCGGCGGACCAGGTCCACCCCGCCGACGATGTTGCCCCACTGGTCGGAGCCACCGATCTGCAGCCGACAGTTGTGTCGGCGGAACAGCTCCAGGTAGTCGTTCGACTGCAGCAGCAGGTAGCTGAACTCGGTGTAGGACATGCCATCGCCGTCCAGCCGCCGCTTCACCGTCTCCCGGCTGAGCATGGTGTTGATCGAGAAGTGCCGGCCAACGTCACGCAGGAACTCCAGCACGCTGAGCGGGCCGGTCCAGTCCAGGTTGTTCGCCACGATCGCCCCGGTCGGCGACTCCTCGAAGTGGACGAACCGCTCCAGCTGGCCGCGGATCCGCTGGGCCCACTCGCTGACCGTGTCCAACGGGTTGAGCGTGCGCTCGCCGGTGTCCCGAGGATCGCCGATCATGCCGGTGGCCCCGCCGGCCAGCACGATCGGTTGGTGCCCGGCCTGTTGGAACCGGCGCAGGGTGAGCAGCGGAACGAGGTTGCCCGCATGCAGGCTGGGTGCGGTCGGGTCGAACCCGCAGTAGAGGGTCACTGTGCCGGCGTCCAGGTCCCGCCGCAGCGCATCGAGGTCGGTGCTCTGCGCGGTCAGCCCACGCCAGGCCAGCTCGTCGAGAATGTGCTCACTCACGGCTCCGATCATCCCGCATCGCCGCGACCAGGTTTCGCCGCGGGCGAGCCACCGCCGGGCGGTAGGCACTCACCGCCGGGGAGCCGTCCACCCAGAACCGCCACGGGCGGGTCGCCGCGGCGGCTACACCCACCCGAGGGCCGGTGCGCACCAGCGATCTGGGCACCGGCTCGCCCGCGCACAGCCGCACCGGAGACGCGGGATCGGTCAGGTCCACGCCGTTCTGCTCACGCCCCAACCCGAGCAGCGCAGCCAGCCGGGCCGGCCCCCTGGCCAGGTCGACATCCCGACGGGCGGTCGGCCGGCGCATCCTGGCCAGCGCCAGGTCGCTGTCCACCTCACCGGCCCGCAGCAGCACGGCCCCGGCCACCCCCTCGGTCAGGCACACCACGTTGGCGCAGAAGTGCATGCCGTAGACGAAGTAGGTGTACAGGTGCCCGGCCGGGCCCCACATCACCGTGTTGCGCGGGGTGCGGCCCCGGTAGCTGTGCGAGGCGGGGTCGTCCGCGCCCCGGTACGCCTCCACCTCGACCAGCCGCACCACCATCGGGCCTTGCTCGGTGTCGGCCTCCAGCGTGCAGCCGAGCAACCGGTACGCCGCGTCGAGCACGTCGACCGCCAGCTCATCTCGCCCGAGCAGCTCGCTCAACGCCCGGCAGCCTCCGTCGAGGCCAACGCCAGCCGCAGGCACACCGCCACCCCGGCTATCGCCGCCTCCACCTCCTCGAGCACCGGGAACGTCGGAGCCAGTCGGATGGTCGCGTCCTGGGGATCCTTGCCGTAGGGGTGGGTCGCTCCGGCCGGGGTGAGCGCGAGCCCGGCCGCCTTGGCCAGCCGGACGACCTCGGAGGCCAGCCCGTCGGGCACGGTCAGCGTGACGAAGTACCCGCCGGCCGGATCAGACCAGGACACCCCCGGGGTGGCCGCGAAGTTCTCGGTGAGCACCCGCTGCACGGCGGCGAACTTCGGCGCGGCCACCTCGCGGTGCCGGCGCATGTGCTCGGCCAGCCCGTCGGCGCTGCGCAGGAACCGGGCGTGGCGCAGATGGTTGATCTTGTCAGGGCCGATCGTGCGCGCCGAGGTGAGCCGCAACCACCAGTCCACGTTGGCCCGCGACGCCCCCAGGAACGCGACACCGCCGCCGCCAAAGGTGATCTTGGAGCTGGACCCGAAGACGAACGGCCGGTCGGCGTGACCGGCCTCGGCGGCCAGTGCCAGCACGTCGGCGATCCGCGCCGGGGTGTCGGTCAGGTGGTGCACGGCGTAGGCGTTGTCCCACATGATCCGGAAGTCGGCGGCCGCGGTGGGCATGCTCGCCAGAGCGCGGACCGTCTCGTCGGAGTACACCGTGCCGTCCGGGTTGGAGTACTGAGGCACGCACCAGATGCCCTTCACCGACGGGTCCTCGGCCACCAACCCCCGCACCACGTCCAGGTCCGGGCCGTCCGGGGTCATCGGCACCGGGATCAGCTCGATGCCGAGGCGCTCGGACAGGGTGAAGTGCCGGTCGTAACCGGGCACCGGTGCGAGGAACGCCACCCGGGGCTCGTCGACCCACCGGCCACGCGCGCCCGGCAACGGGCTGAGCATGGCGTGCACCAGCGTGTCGTGCATGAGCTCGAGGCTGCTGTTGCCAGCGGCGATCAGCTGCGGGACGGGCACCTGCAACGGCTCGCTGAAGATCGCCCGCAGCTCCGGCAACCCCTGCGGGCTGCCGTAGTAGTTGCGGGTGTCGGTGCCGTCGGCGGCGTAGAAGTCGGCGCCGGGCATGTCCAGCATCGGCGCCGCCAGGTCGATCTGGGCGTCCGACGGCTTGCCCCTGGTCAGGTTCAGCGTCATCCCGCGCGCGACCAGCGCGTCGTAGTCGGACCGGGCCGACTCCAGGTCGACACCGGCTCGGGGCGCGGCGGAACTCATCCGGGTCCTCCTGTTGCTGACTCTTCTCAGGCTGACGGTTGCCCTGCCCACTCCCGGGCTTCGGCAACTGTGGTGCGCAGTTCGGCGAGCTGCTCGGCGACCCGGCCGGGCGCGGTACCGCCCCGGCCGTCCCGCGAGCCGATGGAGCCGGCCACCGTGAGCACCTCGCGCACCTTCGGGGTGAGCGCCGGTGATGCGGCCGCGAGCTCCTCGTCGGTGAGCTCGTCCAGCCCCACTCCCCTGGCCTCGGCGGCGCGCACGCACGCGCCGGCCGCCTCGTGCGCCACCCGGAACGGCACCCCGGCCCGGACCAGCCACTCGGCCACGTCGGTGGCCAGGGTGAACCCGGCCGGGGCCAGCGCGGCCAGGCGCTCGGTGTGGAAGACCAGCGTGTCGACCATGCCGGCCATCGCGGGCAGCACCAGGGACAGCTGATCGGCGGAGTCGAACAGCGGCTCCTTGTCCTCCTGCAGGTCCCGGTTGTACGCCAGTGGCTGCGCCTTCAGGGTGGCCAGCAGCCCGGTCAGGTTGCCGATCAGGCGCCCGGCCTTGCCCCTGGTCAGCTCGGCCACGTC
>DATHIT010000444.1:0-25067 GCA_035489915.1 Pseudonocardia sp.
CCAGCCGGGCCTTCTCCGCCTCCGGGATGCCCAGCTTGTCGTAGGTGTTCTTGATGTCCGCCGGCAGGTCGTCCCAGGTGGCGGCCTGCTTCTCGGTGGACCGCACGAAGTACTTGATGTTGTCGAAGTCGATGCCGGAAAGGTCGGCACCCCAGCGCGGCATGGGCTTGCGCTCGAACAGCTTCAGCCCCTTCAGCCGGCTCTCCAGCATCCACTCCGGCTCGTTCTTCAAGGCCGAGATGTCCGCGACCACGTCGGTTGACAGACCGCGCCGGGCGTTGGTGCCGGCCGCGTCGGAGTCTGCCCAGCCGAAGGCATAGTTCCCCAGCGAGGCGATCGTCTCCGACTGGGTCAGAGCTGGCTGGGGGGTCTCCGCGGTCCGCTCAGGAGCGGTAGTCATACGCGCTGCCTCCCTTTCGGGATGGTTGTGGTGGTTGCTGTGCTGGGTGGAGCGACCCGCTCGGCGCGCGGCTGTTCACCGCGGTCGGGAATGCCGAGCGGAACGTGTGTGGTGCACGCGGCGTCGCCGCGAGCGATGGTGGCCAGCCGCTGCACGTGGGTACCGAGCAACTCGGCGAACACGTGCGTCTCCGCCTCGCACAGTTCAGGGAACTGCGCCGCGACGTGCGCCACCGGGCAGTGATGTTGACAGAGCTGCTCGCCGTTGCCGGTCCGGCGCGCCGCCGCCGCATAGCCCTGCGCGGTCAGCGCCACGGCGAGCGCATTGGCCCTGGCGGCCAGCGTGGCGCCCTCGGCGATGCCTTTCCGGTGCCGCTCGACCAGCTCGTTGGCCCGTCGCTCGGCGAACACCCGCACCGCGTCCGGCCCACCGGTCTCGGCCAGGTAGCGCAGCGCGGCGACGGCCAGATCGTCGTAGCCGTGCCCGAAACGCACCCGCCCCGCTTCGGTGAGCAGGTACAGCCGCGCGGGGCGACCCCTGGTCCGGCGCCCTCGGCGGGGTGCCTCCCGGGTGGTTGCCTCGCCGTCGGCGAGCAGCGCGTCCAGGTGCCGGCGCACGGCGGGGCCGCTGAGCGCGAGCTCGGCGGCCACCTCGACGGCGCTCACCGGGCCCCGCTCGAGCAGTAGCCGGGCCACCGCGACCCGAGTACCACCGTCCGAGGCGCGGTGGCCGATATCGGCCCCTCCGGCGCGCACGGCAACATCCGACGTCGGCTCGTGCGCCGCCGCCGGAGTCGTCCCGATGGTTTTCACAACACCAGTGTTGCCTATTTCCGCCTGAGCGTCCAAGGCAGGTACCCGAGGGGTGACCGGCCTCACCATCCGCCGCCCCACCAGCCTCACAGTGCGCTGACGGCCGATCACTCTAGGTGGCCCATTCGGGCCGGTTCGGCCGCTGTCCGGGCGGGCGAACCCGATCAGGCCCCGCGCCGGGGCCTGCCATACGCTTTCTGGTCATGGCGGCGTCCGACCTGAGCACTCCCCAGGCGGTCGAGCCATCCTCCGATCAGGTCGACGGGTCAGTCCCGACCAGGCGGAACCACCCGAGCGCGAGCACGGTACGGCGATTTGGCATGACCGGCGCGCTGCTGATGGCCATCGGCGCGCTCGGGGCCGGCGCGTTGCCGGTGCCCAATCCGCTGTTCGGCACGCGGCTGCTCGGCCTGCCCTCGCGCAATGCCACCGTTTCCATCGCGATCACCTACGCGGGCATGGCGATGGTGGTGCTGGGCTGGCTGTGGCTGGGCCGAATGCTCAAGCGGGACCAGAACGGCGGAACGCCGCTGGCCAAGGGCTTCATCACCCGGACCATGACGCTCTGGGCGCTGCCGCTGTTCGTGGCTCCCCCACTGTTCAGCAAGGACGTCTACAGCTATCTGGCGCAGAGCGCGATCGCCGCCCATGGCCAGGATCCCTATGTGCTCGGCCCGGCCGACGCGCTCGGCATCGACGATCCGCTCACCCGCAGCATCCCGACGGTGTGGCGGTCCACCCCCGCGCCGTACGGCCCACTGTTCCTCTGGCTCGGTCGCGGCATCACCGCGCTCACCGGCAACGACGTGGTGCTGGGCATCTTCGCCCACCGGCTGCTCGCGCTCTGCGGGCTGGCCCTGATCGTCTGGGCGCTGCCCCGGCTGGCCAAGCGGCTGGACCTGGACCCGCGCTCCGCGCTGTGGCTCGGCGTGGCCAACCCGCTGGTGCTGTTTCACCTGTTCAGCGGGGTGCACAACGAAGCGCTGATGCTCGGGCTGATGCTCGCCGGGCTGGAGCTGGGGCTGTCCCGGTCGTGGCTGCTGGGCACCGTGATCATCACGCTGGCCGCGGACATCAAGATCCCCGCCGCGCTGGCCCTGGGGTTCCTGGGCATGTGGGCGGCCCGCAAGCGCGGCGGCCGGCCGCTCGACGTGGCCGTCGTCGGATCGGCCATGTTGGTGGTGTTCGCGGCGGTGATGGCCGCGGTGGGGTACGGCACGGGTCTGGGGTTCGGCTGGATCAACACCCTGGACACTCCGAACCTGATCCGCAGCTGGGTGTCGGTGAGCACCGACATCGGGGTGGTCGGCGGCCAGCTCGGCGTGCTGGCCGGGCTGGGCGACCACACCACCCAGGTGGTCATGTTGAGCCGCGCGCTGGGCGGTGCGGTGTCCGCCGCGATCTGTCTGTGGCTGCTGCTGGGCACCCTGAAGGGCCGGATCGACCCGGTCACCGGGCTGGGCTGCGGGCTGGGCGCGGTGGTGCTGCTCAGCCCGACCGTGCACCCCTGGTACCTGCTCTGGGCGGCCATCCCGCTGGCCGCGACCACCGCGCGGATCCGGTTCCGCCGGCTGTCCGTGGCCGGTTCGGCGATCGTCGCGCTGCTGGTGCCGCCGACCGGCGCCGACTTCTCCTTCCGGCCCTACCAGCTGCCCATGGCGATCGTGGCCGGCGTGGTGATCCTGTTCATCCCGCTCTACCTGATCCGGCACCGGATTCCGCGCTAGCCGGTCGCCGGGTCGGGCCGACGTCCCGGAATGCGTCGCGGCCCACACAGGCGCGCGTGGAGCCGCCTGTCACCGAGCTGCACAGGACACAGGTTTCCGGCGCACGCAGCCTGCGCCATGTGCACCTCGGTAACAAAGCGCGCCACCTGGGAGCGGACCCGCCTACCGCGCGCCGCACATTCGATACGAGCGGGCTCAAGGCGACGCACGGCACACCGGGCCCCTCAGGAACACAGTTCGACGACACGTAGAATCAACTGTTGTGAGACCCTCCGCCGCCGCCTCGTTAGATACGGCACTATCGGTGCGCGGCCTGGTCAAGCGCTACAGCGGGGTCGCCGCGGTGGACGGGCTGGACCTGCGGCTGCCAGCGGCCTCCGTACTCACCCTGCTGGGCCCGAACGGCGCGGGGAAGACCACCACGGTGGAGATCTGCGAGGGCTTCCGCCGCCCGGACGCCGGCGAGGTGCGGGTGCTCGGCCTGGACCCGGCCACCGACGGGGATCGGCTGCGCGCCCGGATCGGGGTGATGCCGCAGGGCGGCGGGGCCTACCCCGGGGTCCGGGTCAGGGAGATGCTGCGGGTGATCGCGGCCTGCTCGGCCCGCCCGCTGCCGGTGGACTGGCTGCTCGACGTGCTCGGGCTGACCTCGTGCGCGCGCACCCCGTTCAAGCGGCTCTCCGGCGGCCAGCAGCAGCGGCTGGCGCTGGCCTGCGCCGTGATCGGCCGACCCGAGCTGGTGTTCCTGGACGAGCCGACCGCCGGGATGGACCCGCAGAGCCGCCACCTGGTGTGGGAGCTGATCGGGGCACTGCGCCGGGACGGGGTGTCCGTGCTGCTCACCACCCACCTGATGGACGAGGCCGAGGCGCTCGCCGACCACGTGGTGATCATCGACGGCGGCAAGGTGGTCGCCCAGGGCACACCCACCTCGCTGACCGCCCGCAGCGGCGAGCAACAGCTGCGCTTCCGCGCTCGGCCGGGCATGGACCTGACTGCGCTGGAGGACGCGCTGCCGTCCGGCTACCGCGCCCAGGAGCCCATCGCGGGCAGCTACCTGGTGTGCGGCCAGATGAATCCGAAGGTGCTGTCCGCGGTGACCACCTGGTGCGCCGACCAGGGCGTGCTGGCCGACGAGGTGCGGGTCGCCCGGCGCAGCCTGGAGGACGTGTTCCTGGATCTGACCGGGCGGGAGCTGCGCTCATGAGCATCCCCCGAGCATCCGTCGATTCCCGGGATTCCCGCTTCCCGGCCGGCACGTTCCTGCCCGCCGCCGGCCGGGGCCGGCTGGGCCGGATGCTGCGCGCCCAGGCGGGCGTGGAGCTGCGGCTGGCCCTGCGCAACGGCGAGCAGGTGCTACTCACCCTGCTCATCCCGCTGGCCCTGCTGATCGGGTTGAGCCTGCTGAACGTGGTCCCGCTGCCTGACCCCCGGGTGGCCATGGTGGCGCCCGGCGTGCTCGCGCTGGCCGTGCTGTCCACCGCGTTCACCAGCCAGGCCATCTCGCTGGGCTTCGACCGCCGCTACGGGGTGATCCGGCGGCTCGCCGCGACCGCGCTGCCCCGCTGGCTGCTGGTGGCCGGCCGGCTGGCCGCGGTGCTCGGCGTGGTCGCGGTGCAGATGGTGCTGCTCAGCGCGGTTGCCTTCGGGCTGGGCTGGCGGCCGGCGGCGTCCGGGGTGGGCTGGGCGCTACTGCTGATCCTGCTCGGCTGCGCGGCGTTCGGCGGGCTGGGCATCCTGCTCGGCGGCACGCTGCGCGCGGAGATCGTGCTCGCGGTGGCCAACGTGATCTGGTTCGCGCTGCTGCTCGGCGGCGGCATCGTGCTCCCCGCCGGCCAACTGCCCAGCGGCCTGGCCGAGGTGGCCCGGCTGCTGCCCTCCGGCGCACTGGCCGAGGGGCTCCGTACCGCCCTGGTCACCGGCCAGTTCCCCGGCCTCGCACCGATCCTGGTACTGCTCGCCTGGGCGATCGTCTCCGCCGGCATAGCCACCCGCACAGTCCGCCTCCGCTAACCCCAAAGCCGTGTAGTTAGCGGCTGCGCTGTGTGGTCAAGGATCTTGGTGTGACCGGCGTGTTGATGCTGATCATGGGAGCGGAGCTCCGGTAGGAGAGGTCGTCCTCCAAGACATCCTCGCCACCAGGAGCTCCGCTGAGCACGGATTCTGTCATCACACGTGTCGTGAGGGTGGCTGCGGGCCGGTTCGCGCCTGGTCATCTCGGTGAGTTGACCCGGATCGTGCCGTTCGAGATGGTCGATGCGGTGTTGGCCGAGACCGGCACATTGCAGCGGCGTGTTCGGGACCTGCCCTCGCGGGTCGTGGTCTACCTGCTGCTGGCTGGCGCGCTGTTCGCCGAACATGGTTATGGCCAGGTGTGGGCGCGGATGATCGCCGGGCTCGACGGGCTCGTGGTGGCGGTTCCGACACCGGGCGCGCTGGCCCAGGCCCGGCGCCGGATCGGGGTCGCGCCACTGCGGGCGTTGTTCGACCTGCTTCGTGGCCCGGCCGCGGGCCTGGCCACGAAAGGCGTGTTCTGGCGGGGACGGTTGGTGACCGCGATCGACGGCACCATCCTCGGGTGCGCGGACACCCCAGCCAACCTGCAGGTCTATCAGCGCGGCGGCGGCTACCAGGGCGGCACCGGCTACCCCCTGGCCCGAGTCTTGGCGCTGGTCGCCTGCGGCACCCGCACGATCATCGACGCGACGTTCGGCACCGACCGGATCGGTGAGACCACCTACGCCCACGACCTGCTCGGCGCGCTGCGGCGCGGGATGATCGTGCTGGCCGACCGCAACTTCGCCGCCCAAGCATGGCTCACCGCGGTCGCCGACACCGGCGCCGACCTCCTGGTCCGGGTCAAGATCGGGCGCCGGCTCCCGGTCTACCGCCATCTCGGTGACGGCACCTACGTGTCCCGGATCGGCCCGGTCGAGGTCCGCGTCATCACCGCCACGATCACTGTGACCACCGACACCGGCCGCCGCGGTGAGGTCTACCGGCTGGTCACCACGATCCTCGATCCCGCCTGCCCGCCCCGCGAGCTGGTGACGCTCTACCACGAGCGGTGGGAGATCGAGACCGCCTACTTCGAGCTCAAGTCCACGATCCTGGGCGGGCGGGTGCTGCGCGCCCGTACCCCGAACGGCGTCGACCAGGAGATCTACGCGCTGCTTGTCACCTACCAGGCATTGCGAGTCGCGATCAGCGACGCCACTCTGGCCCGGCCCGATATCGATCCCGACCGCGCCAGCTTCACCGTCGCCCTCAACGCCGCCCGCGATCAGCTCGTCACCGCGATGAGCGTCATCACCGCCACCGCGCTCGACGCCGCGGTCGACCTCGTCGGCACGATCGGCCGTCAGGTCCTGAACGAGCTCATGCCCGCCCGACGATCACGGACCAACCCTCGCGTAGTCAAACGGGCGATCTCGGTCTACGCCGCCAACACCGCTCGCGGCCGCGCACGGGCACCCAGCCGCAGAACCACCATCACGATCGACACCATCAGCGCGGCGCCTTGACAACCTCGCGTCCGGTCTAACTGAACGGCTTTGCCGCTAACCCCCGCCGCCGCGCTCGGTGCCCGCCGTCCCGAAGCCTCGCCGCCCCGGCCGCACGCCGCCGCCTCGGTCGCGCTACTCCGGTGGCGCGTCGTCGTCTCGGTCGCACAGATCCCCTGCAGCCGGCACAGACCCTGCAGGCTCTGTCCCGCAGGTAGTGGGTCTGTGCGAACCCCGCGCGAAGTGGATTCGGTCCCCGTGAGGTGGACTCTGCGCGTGGGGGCGGCACTCGGTCAGCGCGGGCGGTAGTAGGCCTGCGCCGGCGCCGTCGTCTCCCGGTCGCACAGACCCACCGCGGCCGGCGCGGACCCTGCAGGCTCTGTGCCGCCTGTGCTGGCTCTGTGCCGGCTGTAATGGCTCTGTGCCGGCTGGACGGGGGTGCTTGGGTCGCGCGGGGGGTGCGTGGCTGTGCGGGGTGGAAAGGTCGGCCGCCTACGATGAGGCGGTGTTCAGTCCGACCCTGCTGACCAGGTTGCCCGCCACCCCGCCACGGCTGATGCGCACGCTGGCCATCGCGGCGGCGGTGGCGCAGGCGGGAATCGCGCTGACCGGGTCGGTGGTACGGGTGACCGGCTCCGGCCTCGGCTGCCCGACCTGGCCGAGCTGCTTCCCGGACAGCCTGACCCCGGATCCCCGCTACGACGTTGCTCTGCTGCACCAGTGGGTGGAATTCGGCAACCGGATGCTCACCGGCGTGCTCACCGTGGTGGTGGCGGCCTGCCTGCTCGCCGCGCTGGGCACCCGGCCGCGTCGACGGCGGCTCACCCTGCTCGCCCTTTCCATGCCGGCCGGGGTGGTGGCGCAGGCGGTGATCGGCGGGATCACCGTGCTCGCCGGGCTCGCCTGGTGGACGGTGTCGGTGCACTTCCTGGTGTCCATGGTGCTGGTGTGGCTGGCAGTACTGCTGGTCCGCGCCACCGGGGAGCTGGACGGGCCGGCCGTGTCGGTACTGCCGGCCGCCGGCCGAGGGCTGCTCGCGCTGAGCACCGCCGCACTGGGCACACTGCTCGTCGCGGGCACCCTGGTGACCGCCGCCGGCCCGCACGCCGGGGACGCCAAGACCCCACGGCTGGGACTCGGCGTTCCCCAGGTGGCGCAGCTGCACGGCGATCTGGTGGTCGGTTACCTGGGGCTGCTGGTCGGCCTCGGCTTCCTGTTGCGCGCGGTCGGCGCGCCGGCCGCGCTGACCCGGCGGTACTGGGTGCTGATCGTGGCGGTACTGGCTCAGGGCGCCCTGGGCGCCACGCAGTACGTGCTGGGGGTGCCCGAGGTGCTGGTGTCACTACACGTGCTGGGCGCCTGCCTGGTCACCGCGGCGGCGGCGGCGGTCTGGGCGGCCAGCACCGCACGACCACCGCTGGCCGCGGCCGGTAACGCGGCCGACAACGAAGGCACGCCAGCCCACGTCACCGCCCCGTCGACCACCAACAACACCCCGTCGACGCCCGCCGAGCTCGGCTCCAGCTGAACGGCACGGCACGGCATCATCATCACGGCTCCAAGACCCTGGCACCCCCGGGAGGGAACAGATGCGCGCGGCACAGATTGAGCAGCCCGGCGGACCGGAAGCGATCAAGATCGTCGAGCTGGACGATCCCACGCCGGGCGGGGGTGAGCTGTTGGTCCAGGTCGCGGCGGCCGGGGTGAACTTCATCGACACCTACCAGCGCTCCGGGCTCTACCCCGTGTCGGTGCCGTACGTGCTGGGCCTGGAGGGCGCCGGGACGGTCCGCGAACTCGGGCCGGGTGCCAGCGGGTTCGACGTGGGCGATCGGGTCGCCTGGTCAGGTGTGCCGGGTAGCTACGCCGAGCTGGCCACGGTGCCCGCGGACCGGGCGGTCCGGGTGCCCGACGAGTTGGCCGAGGAGCAGGCGGTCGGCGCGCTGTTGCAGGGCATGACCGCGCACGCCCTGGTCACCAGCACCTATCCGGTGGCCCACGGCGAGGACGTGTTGGTGCACGCCGCCGCCGGCGGGGTCGGGCTGCTGCTCACCCAGCTGGCCACCGCACGGGGCGGCCGAGTGATCGGCACGGTCTCCACCGAGGAGAAGGCAACGCTGGCCAGGGATGCCGGCGCGGCCGAGGTGATCCGCTACGACCAGATCGACGACCTGGCCGCCGAGGTGCGGCGCCTGACCGACGGACAGGGCGTCGCGGTGGTCTACGACGGCGTCGGCAAGACCACCTTCGACGCCAGCCTGGCCAGCCTGCGCGTCCGAGGCATGCTGGTGCTGTTCGGCGCGGCCAGCGGCCCGGTGCCACCGGTGGACCCGCAGCGACTGCACTTCGGCGGCTCGCTGTATTTGACCCGCCCGACGCTGTTCCACTACATCGCCACCCGCAAGGAGCTGGAGTACCACTCCGGCGAGGTATTCGCCGCGGTCATCGACGGCACCCTGGACATCCGCATCGGACACCGCTACCCGCTGGCCGACGCGGCCAAGGCGCACGAGGACCTCCAGTCCCGGCGCACGACCGGCAAGCTGGTGCTCATCCCCTGAACACTCGGTGACGTCTGACTGAACCTGAGGGATCAGCCGGAAGTCAGCTGCGTGTTATCTGAGGGCGCACTGAGAAGGACTCCGCGCCGACCGGGTCAGAAGGGCCAGCCGAGCGCTGGCAGGCCCAGCGCCGCGTCCACCGCCACGGTGACGAACAGCCCGCACAGGTACGTGTTCGACAGGTGGAACAGCCGCATCGGCCGGGCTGGCTCGCCGGCCTTGACCGCTGTGTGCAGCCGGTGCGCCATGACCACGAACCAGCCGCCGGCCAGCACCGCCACCACGGCGTACACCCACGAGGTGACCGGCACCAGCAGCAGCGACCACAGCGCCATCAGCCACGAGTAGGCCACGATCCGGCGGGACACCTGCACCGGGGTGGCCACCACCGGGAGCATCGGCACCCCGGCCGCCGCGTAGTCGTCGCGATAGCGCATGGCCAGCGCCCAGAAGTGCGGCGGCGTCCAGAAGAAGATCACCCCGAACATCACCGCCGCCGGCCAGTCCACCCGACCGGTGACCGCCGCCCAGCCGATCACCACCGGCATGCACCCGGCCGCGCCGCCCCAGACGATGTTCTGCGAGGTACGCCGCTTGAGCACCAGGGTGTAGACCAGCACGTAGAACGCGATCGCGGCCACCGACAGCCACGCTGCCAGCCAGTTCGTGGTGAACCCCAGCCACACCGCGCTGAGCACACCGAGCACCAGCCCGAACACCAGCGCGTGCGAGCGCGGCACCTGGTGCTGGGCCAGCGGCCGCGCCTGGGTGCGCTTCATCTTGGCATCGATGTCCGCGTCCACGACGCAGTTGAGCGCGTGCGCGCTAGCCGCCGCGATAGCCCCGCCGACCAGCGTGGCCACCAGCAACCAGAGCGACGGCAGCTGGCCGGCCTCTCCTCGGCGCCCGGCGAGGAACATCGCCGGCACGGTGACCACGAGTAGCTGCTCGATGATCCTGGTCTTGGTCAGCGACAGGTACGCCCGCAGTGTTGAGCGGCCGCGCGCGATTCGGGGCGTTAACCGGGCGCCAGACGCCGACGGGCTTAGCACGGGGCGTATGTCCGCCCTGGTCGGCACACCTCGAGCACCTCACATGCGGGTCAGTTCGAAGCCGGCCCCGCCCGGGCCGGTTGGCTCGTGCTCCACTGGGGAGTACGGGCCGCGCCCGATGTTAGCTCCCTGGTGTTTGCGCAAGGATTCCCGGGTAGTCCTAACCGGTCCCCCCGGGCGTAGTGATCACAATTTGTGTCGGAGCAGGTCTAGATTGGTACCGAGCCGACGGCCGCTACTTCGGCCTGTTGTCGCGACAGTGCCGCCGCAACATGCACGGGTCGGAGTTGGGGCCGCGTCGAGCAGGGCCAGACCAGCGCGGCACCAACGCGCCATACCAACGTCAGGAGCCATCCTCCGTGTCAGACACCACCATCGCCGAGCTGACTTCCCGCTCGGTCCCCGAGGACTGGACCGAGCTCGACACCCGGGCAGTTGACACGATCCGGGTGCTAGCCGCCGACGCGGTGCAGAAGGTGGGCAACGGCCACCCGGGCACCGCGATGAGCCTCGCACCCCTCGCCTACACCTTGTTCCAGCGGGTGATGCGACACGATCCGTCGGATACCGACTGGATCGGACGGGACCGTTTTGTGCTCTCCTGCGGGCACTCCAGCCTGACGCTCTACATCCAGCTGTACCTGTCCGGGTACGGGCTGGAGCTGGAGGACCTGGAGAAGCTGCGCACATGGGGGTCCCTCACGCCGGGCCATCCCGAGCACGGGCACACCCGTGGCGTGGAGATGACCACGGGCCCGCTGGGCCAGGGGCTGGCTTCCTCGGTGGGCATGGCGATGGCCGCCCGCCGGGAACGCGGCCTGTTCGACCCGGACGCGCCGGAAGGCCAGAGCCCGTTCGACCACCAGATCTACGTCATCGCCTCGGACGGCGACATCGAGGAGGGCGTCACCTCGGAGGCGTCTTCGCTGGCCGGGCACCAGCGGTTGGGCAACCTGACGGTCATCTACGACGACAACAAGATCTCCATCGAGGACGACACCACGATCGCGCTGTCCGAGGACACCGCGAAGCGGTACGAGGCCTACGGCTGGCACGTGCAGGTGGTGGAGGGCGGGGAGAACGTCTCCGGCATCCTGGCCGCGCTGGAAGCGGCCCGCGCGGAGACCAAGCGGCCGTCGTTCATCCAGCTGCGCACCATCATCGGCTACCCGGCGCCGACCAAGATGAACACCGGCAAGGCGCACGGCGCCGCGCTGGGCGCGGACGAGGTCGCCGCGGTCAAGAAGATCCTCGGCTTCGATCCGGACAAGTCGTTCCAGGTGGAGCCCGAGGTGCTGGACCACGCCCGCGAGGTCGGCGAGCGCGGCCGGGTGGCGCACGAGAAGTGGCAGCAGTCGTTCGACGACTGGGCCTCCCGGGAAGCAGACCGCAAGGCCCTGCTGGACCGGCTGCTGAGCCGGGCCCTGCCCCAGGGCTGGACCGACGCGCTGCCGCACTGGGACCCGGACCCGAAGGGTGTGGCCACCCGGAAGGCCTCCGGCGAGGTGCTCACCGCGCTGGCCCCGGTGCTGCCGGAGCTGTGGGGCGGCTCCGCCGACCTGGCGGAGAGCAACAACACCACCATGGAGGGCGCCGACTCGTTCGGCCCGCCGGAGACCTCCACCAAGATGTGGCAGGCCAACCCGTACGGTCGCACGCTGCACTTCGGCGTCCGGGAACACGCCATGGGCGCCATCCTGAACGGCATCGCGCTGCACGGACCCACCCGGCCCTACGGCGGCACCTTCCTGATCTTCTCCGACTACATGCGCCCGGCGGTGCGCCTGGCCGCGGTGATGCAGACCGGAGTGACCTACGTCTGGACTCACGATTCGATCGGCCTTGGCGAGGACGGCCCGACCCACCAGCCGGTCGAGCACATGGCCGCGCTGCGCGCCATCCCCGGGCTGGCCATGTTGCGCCCCGGCGACGCGAACGAGACCGCCTACGCCTGGCGGGCCGTGCTGGAACGGCCGGAGGGCCCCAAGGGCCTGGCGCTGACCCGGCAGAACCTGCCGGTGCTGGAGGGCACCTCCGCCGAGGGGGTGGCCAAGGGCGGCTATGTGCTGCGGCCCGAGTCCGGCGACTCCGGCCCCAAGGTGGTACTGATGGCCACCGGCTCGGAGCTGCAGATGGCCGTCGAGGCGCGGGACGTGCTGGAAGCCGACGGGGTGCCCACCCGGGTGGTGTCCCTGCCGTGTGTGGACTGGTTCCTGGAGCAGGACCAGGCCTACCGGGACTCGGTGCTGCCGCCGTCCACCCGCGCCCGGGTCTCCGTTGAGGCCGGCATCGCGCAACCGTGGTACCGGTTCATCGGGGACGCCGGTGAAGCGGTGTCCATCGAGCACTTCGGCGCCAGCGCCGACTACCAGACGCTGTTCCGCGAATTCGGCTTCACCACCGAGGCCGTTGTGGACGCCGCCCGCCGCAGCCTGGCCAAACTCTGAGCCCGCCGAGACCAACAGACGACAACCCAAGGAGTACGGGAATGAGCACCAATGAGCGGCTCGCCGCACTGGCGGCGGCGGGCGTGTCCATCTGGCTCGACGACCTGTCCCGGGAGCGGCTGCGCAGCGGCAACCTGCGCGAGCTGATCGAGGACTGGCACGTCGTCGGCGTGACCACCAACCCCACCATCTTCGCCGCCGCGCTGTCCCACGGTGAGGCCTACGACGAGCAGGTCCGCGAGCTGGCCAGCCGGGGCGCCTCGGTCGCCGACGCGGTGCGCGAGATCACCGTGGCCGACGTACAGCAGGCCTGTGACGTGTTCAGCGGCACCTGGGAGACCAGCGGCGGCAAGGACGGCCGGGTCTCCCTGGAGGTCGACCCCGGCCTGGCGCACGAAACGGAGGCCACCGCGGCGCAGGCCCTGGACCTGTGGAAGGCGGTGGACCGGCCGAACCTGATGGTGAAGATCCCGGCCACCCTGGAGGGGCTCCCGGCGATCACCCAGGCGCTCAGCGAGGGGGTTAGCGTGAACGTGACGCTGATCTTCTCCATCGAGCGCTACCGGGCGGTGATGGACGCGTACCTGGAGGGCCTGGAGCGGGCCTCCGCGAACGGCCACAACCTGGCCGGGATCCGCTCGGTGGCCTCCTTCTTCGTCTCCCGGGTGGACACCGAGGTGGACCCGAGGCTGGAGAAGCTCGGCACGCCGGAGGCGCTGGCGCTGCGCGGCAAGGCCGCCGTGGCCAACGCGCGGCTGGCGCACGCGGCGTTCCGCGAGGTGTTCTCCTCGGACCGCTGGGAGGCGCTGGCCGGCAAGGGAGCCAACCCGCAGCGGCCGTTGTGGGCCTCCACCGGGGTGAAGAACAAGGCCTACCCGGACACCCTCTACGTCAGCGAGCTGGTGGTGTCCGACACGGTGAACACCATGCCGGAGGCCACCCTCAAGGCGTTCGCCGACCACGGCGAGGTCGAGGGCGACCGGGTCACCGGGCTGGCCGACGACGCGCGGCAGGTGTTCGACGGGCTGACCGCCGTCGGCGTCGACGTGGCCGACGTGTTCGAGGTACTGGAGCGCGAAGGCGTGGAGAAGTTCATCGGCAGCTGGAACGAACTGCTCGAGACCGTGGGCCACCAGCTGGAGGCCGCGAATTGAGCCGCGGCATGATCGCCACGGCAGGGGAAGGCATGCACGATGAGTGAACTGTCCGTGTCGGGTCGGCCGGATGGCTGGTCGAACCCGCTGCGCGACCCTCGGGACAAGCGTCTGCCCCGGATCGCCGGCCCGGCTGGGCTGGTCATCTTCGGGGTGACCGGCGACCTGGCCCGCAAGAAGCTGATGCCGGCGGTGTACGACCTGGCCAACCGGGGCCTGCTGCCGCCGGGCTTCGCGCTCGTCGGGTTCGCCCGGCGGGACTGGGCGGACGAGGACTTCGGCAAGGTGGTCTACGACGCCGTGCGCGAGCACGCACGCACCCCGTTCCGCCAAGCGGTATGGGACCGGCTGGCCGAGGGCGTCCGCTTCGTCCAGGGCACCTTCGACGACGACGACGCGTTCGACCGGCTCTGTGACACGGTGTACGAGCTGGACAAGAGCCGGGGCACCGGCGGCAACCACGCGTTCTACCTGTCCATCCCGCCCGGCGCGTTCCCGGTGGTCTGCAAGCAGCTGGCCCGCTCCGGGCTGGCCGGGCAGGACAACCCGGACCAGTGGCGCCGGGTGGTCATCGAGAAGCCGTTCGGACACGACCTGAAGTCCGCGCGCGAGCTGAACGCGATCGTCAACGAGGTGTTCCCCGAGGAGTCGGTGTTCCGCATCGACCACTACCTCGGCAAGGAGACGGTGCAGAACATCCTGGCGCTGCGCTTCGCCAACCAGCTGTTCGAACCGATCTGGAACGCCAACTACGTCGACCACGTGCAGATCACCATGGCCGAGGACATCGGCCTTGGCGGGCGGGCCGGGTACTACGACGGCATCGGCGCGGCCCGCGACGTCATCCAGAACCACCTGCTCCAGCTGCTCGCGTTCACCGCGATGGAAGAGCCGGTGGCCTTCTCCCCGCAGGAGCTGCGCACCGAGAAGATCAAGGTGCTGTCCGCCACCAAGCTGGTCCAACCGCTGGACGAAACCACCGCGCGCGGTCAGTACGCGGCCGGCTGGCAGGGCGGCGAGCAGGTCGTCGGGCTGAAGGACGAGGAGGGCTACAACCCCGCCTCGACCACCGAGACCTATGCCGCCATCACCGTCGAGGTGGACACCCGGCGCTGGGCCGGGGTGCCGTTCTACCTGCGCACCGGCAAGCGGCTGGGCCGGCGGGTGACCGAGATCGCGATCGTGTTCAAGCGCGCCCCGCACCTGCCCTTCGACAGCACCATGACCGAGGAGCTCGGGCAGAACGCCCTGGTCATCCGGGTGCAGCCGGACGAGGGCGTGACCATGCGGTTCGGGTCCAAGGTGCCCGGCAGCACCATGGAGGTGCGCGACGTCAACATGGACTTCGGCTACGGGCTGGCCTTCACCGAGGATTCTCCGGAGGCCTACGAGCGGCTGATCCTGGATGTGCTGCTCGGCGAACCGTCGCTGTTCCCGGTCAACGCCGAGGTGGAGCGGTCCTGGCAGATCCTGGACCCGGTGCTGGAGCAGTGGGCCGAGTCCGGCGCGCCGGAGCCGTACCCGGCCGGCAGCTGGGGGCCGGAAGGGGCGAACGCCCTGATGGCCCGCACCGGCCGCGTCTGGCGCCGGCCCTGACCGCCGTGGACGACCGAACCTCCGAGCGGGAGACCAGACATGATCGTTGACATGCCGGCCACCTCGACCCAGCAGCTGAACCGCAAGTTGGTCGAGCTGCGTGAACAAAGCGGCGTGATGGCGCAGGGTCGGGTGCTGACGTTCGTGGTCGTCACCGATGACAGCGCCAACACCGAGGAAGCCATTGAGGAAGCCATCGAGGCCAGCCGGGCACACCCGTGCCGGGTGATCGTGCTGGTCCGCGGCGCGAAGAAGGCCGCTGCCCGGCTGGACGCGCAGATTCGGGTGGGCGGCGACGCGGGCGCCAGCGAGGTGATCGTGCTACGTGGCTACGGCCCGCTGTCCTCAGCCGAGGCCTGCGCCGGGATGACCATTCCGATGCTGCTGCCGGACGCCCCGGTCGTGGCCTGGTGGCCGGGGGTGCCGCCGGCGGTCCCGGCCGAGGACCCGGTCGGGCGGCTGGCCGGGCGGCGGATCACCGACGCGGCGGTGGAGAAGCATCCGCTGCGGGCGCTGGAGCAGCGGACGGCGAGCTACACCACCGGAGACACCGACCTGGCCTGGACCCGGCTCACCCTGTGGCGGGCGCTCCTGGCCTCCGCGCTGGACCAGCCGCCGTATGACTCGATCACCTCGGTGGTGGTGGACGGGGAGCCGGACTCCCCCTCCACAGACCTGCTCGCCAGTTGGCTGGCCAGCCGACTGTCCGTGCCGGTGAAGCGCACCAAGGTGGGCGCGGTCGGCGGCATGCACTCGGTGCGGCTGAACCGTCACTCCGGCCCGATCGAGCTGATCCGCGCGGACGGCAAGACCGGTTCGCTCACCCAGCCCGGCCAGCCCGACCGGCTGGTCCACCTGGCCCGGCGACCCATCCGCGACTGTCTGGCCGAGGAGCTGCGCCGGCTGGACACAGACGAGATCTTCCATGACTCGCTGAACGCGCTGCAGGAGATCACCCGGGGCCGGGCGCCGGCTGGGGCCAAGCGATGAGCACCGCCCAGGTCGTGGTGCACGCCAACCCCGACCTGGTCGCGGCGACGGCGGCGGCGCGGCTGGCGGTGCGGCTGGTGGACGTGCAGCAATCCAGGGGCGTCGCCTCGGTGGTGCTCACCGGCGGCCGCACCGGCATCGCGGTGCTGGAGCAGCTGCGCCAATCACCGGCCAGGGACGCGGTGGACTGGTCGCGGGTCGACATCTACTGGGGGGACGAGCGGTTCCTGCCGCCCGGCGACCCGGAGCGCAACGACACCCAGGCCTACGACGCGCTGCTCAACCACGTGCCGGTGAGCCCGGAGCGGGTGCACGCGATGCCGGCGGCGGACGAGCGTTGGCGGGACGACGCGGATGGCGCCGCCGAGGCCTACGCGCGGGAGCTTGCCGGGCTGGCCAGCCCAGAGGACCACGGCCCGGTGCCGCGGTTCGACGTGTGCCTGCTCGGCGTCGGCGAGGAGGGGCACACCGCGTCGATCTTCCCGTCCTCCCCCGCGGTGTACGAGACGGAACGCACCGTGGTCGGGGTGCACAACTGCCCCAAACCGCCGCCCACCCGGGTCAGCCTCACCCTGCCGGCCATCCGGCGCTCGGACGAGGTCTGGCTGCTCACCACCGGTGAAGCCAAAGCCGCCGTAGTGGCGATGGCACTGAGCGGCGCCGGCGAGGTGCAGATCCCGGCCGCCGGAGCCCGCGGCCAGCGACGCACCCTGTGGATACTGGACCGGGCGGCGGCCGGCAAACTCCCCCGCGACCTGGTCCCCCCGCTGATCTGACTGGACACCCGCCGTCCGGCGCACCGCACACCCTCTACCGGCGTGGCACACCTGTTGCAGCGGGTGTGCCGCGCCCACACCGGGTGTGCGGTGGTCGACCCACGTGGCCAGATACCGTGCGGGGCATGAGCAGCGGAGCGGCCGTCACGGTGGAACGCACCGGGCCGGTGTACACGGTCGTCCTGTCCCGCCCGGCCGCGCGCAATGCGGTGGACGGCCCCACGGCCGACGCCCTGGTCAGCGCATTCGACGAGTTCGACGCCGACCCCGACGCGTCGGTCGCGGTGCTTTACGGGGAAGGCGGCACGTTCTGTGCCGGCGCGGACCTCAAAGCGATCGGCACTGAGCGGGGCAACCGGGTGGACCCGGACCCGGACACCGACGGCCCGATGGGGCCAACCCGGATGGTGCTGTCCAAGCCGGTGATCGCGGCGGTCAGTGGGCACGCGGTGGCCGGCGGGTTGGAGCTGGCCCTGTGGTGCGACCTGCGGGTGGCCGACGCGACCGCGGTGTTCGGGGTGTTCTGCCGGCGCTGGGGCGTGCCGCTGATCGACGGCGGCACCGTCCGGCTACCCCGGCTGATCGGCACCAGCCGGGCCATGGATCTGATCCTGACCGGCCGCGAGGTCCGCGCCGAGGAGGCCGAGCGGATCGGGCTGGCCAACCGGGTGGTGCCGGCCGGCATGGCTCGGGTCGCCGCCGAGCGGCTGGCCGCCGAGCTCGCCGCGCTGCCGCAGACCTGCCTGCGCCAGGACCGGCTGTCCGTGCTCGAGCAGCACGGCCAGCCCGAGCGGGAGGCGTTGATCACGGAGTTCGCGCACGGCCAGATCTCGCTGACCGCGGACGCCGCCGAGGGAGCCGCCGCCTTCGCCGCCGGAGCCGGCCGCCACGGCACCCCCCGCCCCTGACCGGTCGGCCGCCGGGCCCGGTCGATCCCAGACGATCTAGAGTCGGGTGGTGACCGCCGCACTGGGTGTTGTGCTCCCGCCGGATCTACCGCGCGAGCTGTTTCTCGAGTTCGCCAGGCAGGCCGAGCAGGTCGGCCTGGACGAGCTGTGGGTGTTCGAGGACTGCTTCCTGCGGGGCGGCATCGCGCAGGCCGCGGTGGTGCTGGCCAGCACCGCGCGCATCCGGGTCGGCGTTGGCATCCTGCCGGCCGGGGCGCGGCAGGTGGCGTTCGCCGCGATGGACATCGCCACGCTGGCCGAGCTGTACCCCAGCCGGCTGCTGGTCGGGATCGGGCACGGCATGCCGGCGTGGATGCGTCAGCTCGGTGCCTGGCCGGCCAGCCCGGTCACCTTGCTGGAGGAGTACATCGCCGCGCTGCGCTCGATCCTGGCTGGCCGGCGGACCACCACAGACGGCCGGTATGTACGCGTCCGGGACGTCCAGCTGGGTCGGCCGCCCGAGCACGCCCCGCCGGTGTTCGCCGGCGTCCGGGGGCCGAAGTCGCTGGCCGCGTCCGGCCGGGTCGCGGACGGCACCATCCTCGCTGAGCCGGTGACCCCGGAGTACCTGCGCGCCGCCCGCGGCCACATCGCCGATTCCACCGGCTTCCACCAGCTCGTGGCGTACAACGTCGGCGCGGTGCACGACTCGCCGTCGGTGGCCCGCGACCGGGCCCGTGTCGGCCTGCAATGGATCGGCGAACCGGACTGGGCCCCGCACCTCGCCCCGCTCCCGTTCGCCGCCGAGCTGGCCGAGCTACGTGCCCAGGCGGGCGGCCGGGAAGAGTTCGCCCGGCGGCTGCCCGACGAGTGGGTCGACCAACTCGCCGTCGTCGGCACGCCGGCCCAGGTGAGGGCACGGCTGGCCGAGCTGGGCGCGGCGGGCGCCCACCACCTGGTGCTCAACCTGGCCGGCCCCGACCCGCTCGACGCGCTGGACACCTTCGGCCAGGCGGTCAAGGACCGGGACTAGCCACCCTGCTCGTCGGGCAGCCGGCCGGAGAGGTAGTCGTCGTAGGCGGACAGGTCCAGGAACCCGTGCCCGCAGTAGTTGAACAGGATGACCTTCTCCTCGCCGGTCTCCTTGGCGGCCAGCGCCTCGTCGATCACCGCGCGGATCGCGTGCGCGGCCTCCGGGGCGGCCACCTTGCCCTCGGCGCGGGCGAACTGCACGGCCGCCTCGAACACCTTGCCCTGCGGATAGGCGACCGCCTCCATCCGCCGGTCCCGGACCAGCGCGGAGATGATCGGCGAGTCACCGTGGTAGCGCAGCCCGCCGGCGTGGATCGGCGGCGGCACGAAGTCGTGCCCGAGGGTGTACATCGGCAGCAGCGGGGTCAGCCCGGCGGTGTCGCCGAAGTCGTAGTCGAACTTGCCCTGGGTCAGCGTCGGGCAGGACAGCGGCTCCACCGCGACCAGCCGGACATTCGCGTCCGGCACGAACGGGAAGGAGATGCCACCGAGGTTGGAGCCGCCGCCGCAGGGCGCGATCACCACGTCCGGCAGCCGCTCGCCGGCCAGCGCCAGCTGCTCCTTGGCCTCCAGCCCGATCACCGTCTGGTGCAGCAGCACGTGGTTGAGCACCGAGCCCAGCGCGTAGTGGGTGTCCGCCCGGCCGACCGCGTCACGCACCGCGTCGGAGATCGCCGCACCCAGTGAACCGGGGTGGTCCGGATCATCCACCGGGGACGGCACCACGGACCCGCCCCAGGTCTCCATGATCACCTTGCGGTACGGCTTCTGCTGGTAGCTGGCCCGCACCATGTAGACCTTGCACTCCAGGTCGAACTGGGCACAGGCAAACGCCAGCGCGGTGCCCCACTGGCCCGCCCCGGTCTCGGTGGCCAGCCGGGTGATCCCCTCCGCCTTGTTGTAGAACGCCTGCGGCACGGCGGTGTTCGGCTTGTGGCTGCCCGCCGGGGACACCGACTCGTCCTTGAAGTAGATCCGCGCCGGGGTGCCCAGTGCCCGCTCCAGGCGGACCGCACGCACCAGCGGGGTCGGGCGCCACAGCCGCAGGATGTCCAGCACCTCGCCGGGAACGTCGATCCACGGCTCGGCGCTCACCTCCTGGCCGATCAGCGCCATGGGGAACAGCGGCGCCAGGTCCTCCGGCCCGATCGGCTCGCGGGTAGCCGGGTGCAACGGCGGCTGCAGCGGGGTCGGCAGATGCGGCGCCACGTTGAACCAGGCGGTCGGGATCTGGTCCGGGGACAACGTCCAACGGCTCATTTTCGGCACGCTAGAGGGTCACACCGGGTACCAAAAGAGCCGGCCGGCGTACCCAGCGAGCGATGACGCAAGACCCACGCTCGCGACAACACCGACGAGGCACACCGGACGCTGACGCCGCACCCCCGGCGAGACCGGGGGTGCGGCGTCCAGCGAGGCTTCTAGACGCCCTCGCGGTGCGCCTTGAGCCTGGTCAGCGCCTCGTCCAGGATGGCGGCGCCATCGGCGTCGCTGCGCCGTTCCTTGACGTAGGCGAGATGGGTCTTGTAGGGCTCGTTACGTGGCGGAGCGGGCGGCTGCTGCTGGTTCGGCCCCGCCGGCAAGCCACACCGCGGACAGTCCCAGCTCTCCGGCTGCTCGGCGTCGCAAGCGAAGGACGGCTTGGTCTCGTGCCCGTTGGCGCACCAGTAGGACACCCGCACCCGAGGCGCGGTCTCACCCCGCTCAGACTCACCCATCGGACCCGCGCCAACCCGAGTCCCCCGGATCGCGTTTCCACCGGCCATGCGAACCTCTGCCTCAGTCGTTGAGCCAAGCCCCCGCGCGGGTCTCAGCTACCGAGCTTCACCAACAGACCTGTTCCGACGATCGCGACTACCCAGATTGCGCCGACGAACAGCGTCATTCGATCCAGATTCTTCTCCGCTCGCGCGGACCCGGAGAGGCTGGACTGCATACCCCCGCCGAACAGGGATGACAGGCCGCCGCCGCGACCCCTGTGCAGGAGGATGAGCAGCACCAGCAACACGCTGGTGACGATCAAGACGATATCCAGGGCGAGCTTCATGCCATCCTCATCCGACGGGTACTTGCGCGCACCCGGGCGGCCTCACTGGCCGTACCCCCGAGGCGCGGACTAACAGAGTAGCTGGTCCGCCTGTGAAGCCTCGATCAGGGCAGGGGCCCGCCGGCGGCGATCGCGCAGAGCTTGGCGAACTCGTCGGCATCCAGGCTGGCGCCGCCCACCAGCGCCCCGTCCACGTCCGGCTCGGCCACCAGCTCACCGATGTTGCCCGACTTGACCGAGCCGCCGTAGAGCACCCGCAGCGAGTCCGCGGTGGCCTGGTCGTAGCGCTCGGCGACCCGGGCGCGCAGCGCGCCGCAGACCTCCTGGGCGTCCGCCGGAGTGGCCACCCGGCCGGTCCCGATGGCCCAGATCGGCTCGTAGGCGACCACCAGGCCGGCCACCTGTTCGGCGGTCACCTTGGCCAGCGCGGCGTCCAGCTGCGCGGTGCAGTGCGCCACGTGGCCGGTCTGCTCGCGCACCTCGAGGCCCTCGCCGACGCACAGGATCGGGGTGATGCCGTTGCGCAGCGCGGCCCGCACCTTGAGGTTGACCAGCGCATCGTCCTCGTGGTGATGCTCGCGGCGCTCGGAGTGCCCGACGATCACATAGCTGCAGCCGAGCTTGGCCAGCATCGGGCCGGAGACGTCCCCGGTGTAGGCGCCGGAGTCCTTCGGCGCGAGGTCCTGGGCGCCGTGCACCATCAGCAGCTCGTCGCCGTCGATCATGGTCTGGATGCTGCGGATGTGGGTGAACGGCGGGATCACCGCCACATCGACCTTCTTGTAGTACTTGTCCGGCAGTGCGAAGGCGAACTTCTGCACCAGGGCGATTGCCTCCAGGTGGTTGAGGTTCATCTTCCAGTTGCCGGCGATCAGCGTCTTGCGTGGCACGGGGTCCTCAATCGTTGGGACCTGCTGCATCGAGCCCAGACTCGAGCACAGCAAGGCCGGGGAGCTGCTTGCCTTCCAGGTATTCCAGCGACGCGCCGCCGCCGGTCGAGATGTGCGAGAAGCCGTCCTCAGGCAGGCCCAGCGCGCGCACGGCGGCCGCCGAGTCGCCGCCACCGACCACGCTGAACGCGCCGGCTGTGCCGGTCTTGGTGGCCTGCACGATCGCCTGGGCCACTCCCCGGGTGCCTTCGGCGAACGGCGCGAGCTCGAAAACGCCCATCGGCCCGTTCCAGAAAATTGTCTTGGCGTTGGCCAGCACGCCGGCGAACTCGGTGACCGACTCCGGGCCGATGTCCAGGCCCTTCCAGCCGTCCGGGATGTCCCCGGCGCCGACCGTGCGGATGTTCGCTTCGGCGGAGAAGTCGTCGGCCACCACCACGTCCACCGGGAGCACGATCCGCCCGGAATCCAGCAGCCGGCGGCAGTTGTCGATCTGGTCGGCCTCCAGCAGGGAGTCGCCCACCGAGTGCCCGCGCGCGGCGAGGAAGGTGAAGCACATCCCGCCGCCCACCAACAGCCGGTCCACGCTGGGCAGCAGCGCATCGATCACCGCGAGCTTGTCCGACACCTTGGAGCCGCCGAGCACCACCAGGTACGGGCGGGCCGGGTCCTTGGTGAGCTTGCCCAGCACCTCGATCTCGGCGCGCACCAGGCCGCCGACATACGCGGGCAGCCGGCGGGCGATGTCGTACACCGAGGCCTGCTTGCGGTGCACCACGCCGAAGCCGTCGGAGACGAAGGCGCCGTCCGGGCCGGCCAGCGCGGCCAGCTCGTCGGCCAGCGCGCCCCGCTCCGCGTCGTCCTTGCTGGTCTCCCTGGGATCGAAGCGGATGTTCTCCAGCAGCACGACGTCACCGGCGGCCATGCTCGGCAGCCCGTCGGCCAGCGTGACCAGCCGTACCGGGGCACCCAGCAGCTCACCCAGCCGGGCGGCCACCGGAGCCAGCGAGTACTTCGGGTCCGGACCGCCCTTGGGCCGGCCCAGGTGCGCGATCACGACCACCTGGGCGCCCTCGCCGGCCAGGGCCGCGATGCTCGGCACCGAGGCACGGATCCGGCCGTCGTCGGTGATCCGGGTGCCGTCCAGCGGAACGTTCAGGTCCGAGCGCACCAGCACCGGCCGCCCGGCGACCCCGTCGGCCAGCAGGTCGTCCAGTGTCCTCACAGCTTGGACGCCACCAGGGAGGTGATATCGACCAGACGGTTCGAGTAACCCCACTCGTTGTCGTACCAGCCGATGATCTTCACCTGGTTGCCGATCACCTTGGTGAGGCCGGCGTCGAAGATGCAGGAGTGCGGGTCGGTGACGATGTCCGAGGAGACGATCGGGTCCTCGGTGTAGAGCAGCACGCCCTTGAGCGGGCCCTCGGCGGCAGCCTTCATCGCCGCGTTGACCTCTTCGGCGGAGGTGTCCCGGCCGACGATGGCGGTCAGGTCGGTGGCCGAGCCGGTGGGGATCGGCACCCGCAGCGCGAAGCCGTCCAGCTTGCCCTTCAGGTGTGGCAGCACCAGGGCGATCGCCTTCGCGGCACCGGTCGAGGTGGGCACGATGTTGATCGCGGCGGCCCGGGCCCTGCGCAGGTCCTTGTGCGGGCCGTCCTGCAGGTTCTGGTCCTGGGTGTAGGCGTGGATCGTGGTCATCAGGCCCTTTTCGATGCCCACCAGATCGTCCAGCACCTTGGCCATCGGGGCCAGGCAGTTGGTGGTGCAGGACGCGTTGGACACGATCGACTGGCTGCCGTCGTACTCGTGGTCGTTCACACCCTTGACCACTGTCAGGTCCTCACCGGTGGCCGGTGCCGAGATGACCACCTTCTTGGCCCCGGCGTCCAGGTGCTTGGCGGCCGCCTCGCGCTTGGTGAATAGACCGGTGGACTCAACCACCACGTCGACCCCGAGGTCCTTCCAGGGCAGCTCGGCGGGGTCACGCACGGCCAGGCCCTTGAAGCCCTTGCCGTCCACCACGATCTCCTCGTCGGTGGAGGTCACCGAGTAGGGCAGCCTGCCCAGGATGGAGTCGTACTTCAGCAGGTGGGCCAGCGTGTGGTTGTCGGTGATGTCATTGACCGCGACGATCTCGATGTCGGTGGTGCCGGCGGCATTTTGCGCAGCCACCGCACGCCAGAAGTTCCGTCCGATTCGGCCGAAGCCGTTGACCCCTACCCGGACCACGCATGCCTCCTCGATCGATTCCGTACTTGCGGCCACCCTACCGGCAGGATTCCGAGCCGCGGCCCCTGCCAGCGGAATTTGCGCACCCGCTCCTTTGGTCCGACCAGCGTGCTGTCGGGTCGGCGAAATCGACGAACCGGTGAGTGCTCAGGTGTCCGCGAGCATCTCGGCGGTGACCGCCGACTCGGTGTCCGGCAGGCCCAGGTCGGCGGCCCGCTTGTCCGCCATGTGCAGCAGCCGGCGGATCCGGCCGGCCACCGCGTCCTTGGTCATCGGTGGGTCGGAGAGCTGGCCGAGCTCCTCCAGGGAGGCCTGGGTGTGCTCCAGGCGGAGGCGGCCGGCGGCGAGCAGGTGCTCGGGGACGTCGTCGGCGAGCAGTTCCAGGGCCCGGCGCACCCGGGCGGAGGCAGCCACCGCCGCCCTGGCCGAGCGCCGCAGGTTGGCGTCGTCGAAGTTGGCCAGCCGGTTGGCGGTGGCCCGCACCTCGCGGCGCATCCGGCGTTCCTCCCAGGCCAGCACCGAGGAGTGCGCGCCCAGCCGGGTGAGCAGCGCACCGATGGCGTCGCCGTCCCGCACCACCACCCGGTCCGCGCCGCGCACCTCGCGCGCCTTCGCCGTGACGCCCAGCCGGCGCGCGGCACCGACCAGGGCCAACGCCGCCTCCGGGCCGGGGCAGGTGACCTCCAGCGCCGAGCTGCGGCCAGGTTCGGTGAGCGAGCCGTGCGCCAGGAACGCGCCGCGCCAGGCCGCCTCGGCGTCACACAGGCCGCCGGAGACCACCTGGGGAGGCAGCCCGCGCACCGGCCGGCCGCGCAGGTCGAGCAGGCCGGTCTGCCGGGCCAGCCCGGCCCCGTCCTTGACCACCCGGATCACGTACCGGGCGCCCCGGCGCAGCCCGCCGGAGCTGATCACCTGGACTTCCGAGGTGTGGCCGTACAGGTCGTGGATCTCCCGGCGTAAC
>DATHIT010000445.1:0-7672 GCA_035489915.1 Pseudonocardia sp.
GCCGCACAGCAGGTAGGTGCCGTAGGCGCAGATGCCCAGCCCGCACACGCCGAGCCAGCGTGGCCCGATCTTGTCGTAGAGCTGCCCGGCGATCGGCGTGACGAGCCCGCAGGCCAGCGCGGAGGGCAGCATCAGCAGTCCGGCGTCGAAGGCCTGCTTGTGTTGGCCCTGCTGCAGGAACACCGCGAGGAGGAACGAGGTGGCGATCATGTTGACCTGCAGCGCGGCCAACATGAGCAATGAGGAGGTGAACGGCCAGACCTTGAAGGCTCGCAGGTTCAACAGCGGCTGATCGGCCTCGAGCTCGACGACGACAAACGCGGCGAGGGCGAGGGCGCCGAAGACCAGCAGCATCCGGATGCGGTAGCCGTCCCAGCCCCAGCTGCTGCCTTCCTCCGCGGCCAGTAGCACGGCGAACAGGCCCAACCCGATACACGCGAAGCCGGGCAGATCGAACCGCCGTCCCCGCCGGCCCGGCGTCTTGGGCAGGATGAAGTAGGCCACCAGCGCCCCGAGCAACCCGACCGGCACGTTCACCCAGAAGACCAACCGCCAGTCCAGGTGCTGCACGAAGTAGCCGCCGAGTACCGGCCCGGTCGCGGGGGCGAACACGATCCCCACCCCGAAGATGCCCATCGCCGCGCCCAGCTTCTCCTTCGGCACGATCTGGTACACCAAGGTCATTGCCACCACCGGCATCACCCCGCCGGGGATCGCCTGGATTACCCGGAACACGATCAGCGTGCTGAGGTTCCCCGCGATCCCGCACAGCGCGGAGGTCACCGCGAACCCGGCCAGCGACAGCAGGTAAACCCAGGTCAGCCCGAACCGTTCGCTCAGCCAGCCGCTGACCGGCACCACCAGCCCCAGCATCAGGGTGTAAGAGGTGGCGATCCAGAGCACGTCGTCCAGGGCGCCACCGAAGTCCTGCTGGATGGCCGGCACGGCCACATTGACGATGGTGATGTCGAGCACCGCCATGAAGTTGCCCACCACCAGCACCAGCACCGCGGCCAGCCAGTTGTTCCTGGTGATCGACGGTGCGCTTGCCGCTTCGGTGACCACGACGGCATGCCGATCAGCGGCCGCGTCAGTCATAGCTGACTCCTTTTCACCCGCTGAGGTTCGAACTTCAGGAATACCGCGCGAATACGGTCGGCTACGGCGGAATGCGCTCATATGACCGATCAGATACTAGATGACCAAACCCTTGTTGAGCCGTCTTTCTTCAGGCTTGAAAATGAGCGTAGCACCAGCTCAAGACCGGTAGCGCCCGCGTTGTTAGGTGATTCATATTGCGCTTGACGAGCCCGCAGAATTGTGGGCAACGAAGCCCGTCTAACACTTTCGTGTTCTACGACTTGCGCTTTAAGTACCCGCCTGCTCTGGCCAATAGCCTGGACCGGCACGGCGTCGATGACCGCCGGTTGAATTGCTGATGCGTATGCCCTGATCTTGTGTGCCAGGCCCGGGATCTGGTACGAACGGTGGATGACTGGCGGCGTGCTCCTGGTGCGCCGCCGGCACGTCGACTACGGCCTGGTCTGTAGCTGTGCCTGTCCGAGCTCGCGCTGAGCCAACCCCGGTACGCCCATCAGCCGAGCTTGAAAGGTCCGTTCACGATGAGTACCGACACCTCCAGCACCTCCACTGACCCCGCTATCTCCGGGAACCTGGCCGCGTCCCTTCGAGGGATCATCGACGCCACCTCGGCCGCCACCGCCGCCGACGCCACCAAAGCGAGCGTCGTGTTCCGCGCGACCGGCGTCGGCGACAGCGGTGTGGCCACCGACATCCAGATCAGGAGCCACCAGGTACAGGTCGACGAGCCACCGTCGCTCGGCGGGGTCGACTCCGCCCCCAACCCGGTGGAGACCGCGCTGGCCGGGCTGCTCTCCTGCCAGGTGGTCACCTACCGGTTCTGGGCCGCCAAGCTGAACATCCCACTCGACGACGTGCGGATCGAGACCGAGGGTGACCTGGACGTGCGCGGGTTCCTCGGTCTGCGCGACGGCGTCCGCCCCGGCCTCGGCACTGTGCGGGTGAAGGTCAGGCTGACTGGATCAGCCTCACCGGAGCAGTACGAGCAGCTGCGCGCCGCGGTGGACCAGCACTGCCCGGTGCTCGACCTGTTCGCCAACCCGACACCGGTGAGCACCGAGCTGGTCACCGGCTGAGGCGCCTGGTGGCTCACCGGGCGATGCGGGATCGCCAGGGCCGGTGGCCGAACCCAGAGGTGCCGGCCCTGCTGGTGAGTGCGCGGGCCGCTTCGGCGCTGCGCGCGCGGATCCGCGACTCGTCCATGCTGGTCAGGTGTCCGTCGGCGACGACCAGCGCGCCGTCCACGTACACCCGGTCGACCTCATCGCCGCGCCCCGAGTAGACCAGCGCGGACACCGGCTGGTGCACCGGGGTGGAGCACAGGTTCGTCATGTCCAGCACCACCACGTCGGCCCGCTTGCCAGGTTCCAGCGAACCGATCCGGTCACTCATCCCCAGGGCGGCGGCACCACCCACGGTCGCCATCTCCAGCGCTTCCTCGGCGGTGAGGATCTCCGGGTCCCGGTGGACGCCCTTGTGCAGCAGCGCGGCGAACTTCAGCGCCTGCAGCATGCTGTGGTTGCTGCTGCTCGCCGGGCCGTCCGAGGCGAGGCCGACGGTGATGCCCCGGCGCAGCATGGCGGGTACCGGGGCGAACCCGGAACCCAGGTACAGGTTGCTGCACGGGTTGTGGGACACGGCGGTGCCGCTGGCGGCCAGCAAGGTCAGGTCGGTGTCGTCGCACTGGACGCAGTGCACCGCGAGCAGGTCGGGACCGAGCAGCCCGGTGCGGTCCAGCAACGGCACGTCCCGCACCCCGAACCGGCGCAGCGACTCGGTCACATCGAAGTCCGACTCGGACACGTGCATGGTGACCAGCGCCCCGGTGTCGTTGGCCAGCGCGCGGGTCTCCCGCAGCGTCGGCTCGTCCACCGACCAACTCATGCACGGAGCCAGCCCCGCCGTCACCCGGGAACCGGGGCGGTTCCACTCCCCGATCAGCCGCCGGGACTCGGACAGCGCGACATCCAGCGGCTCGATCAGCGGTGCGGGGACGCCCACGTCGGCTCCGGCGGTGGCGTAGCCCCTGGCCACCACGCCGCGGATGCCCACGTCGGCCATGGCTCTGGCCACCGCATCCGCCAACCCGGGGCGGGGGTGGACGTACATGAAGTCCAGCAGTGTGGTGGTTCCGGTGGTCAACGCCTCCGCGCAGCCGTGCATGGCGGCCGCGCGGCAATCCCGCTCGGTGAGCTCGACAGCGCTGGGCCCGGTCATCGCCAGGAACCAATCCGATAGCACCCGGTCGTCGCCGAGCCCCTTGAGCAGCGTCTGGAACAGGTGGGTATGGGTGTTCACGAAGCCAGGCAGCACCACCGAGCCCGTGCAGTCCACCACGTCCGCGCCCGGGTGGGCGGCCCGTACCTCGGCGTCCGGGCCGACCGACAGCAGCGCACCGGTGTCCGGGGAGAACGCCACCGCGCCCGGCTCCAGGATCCGCCGCTCGGCATCCATGGTGACCACGGTGGCCCCGGCAAGTAGGACCTCAGCCGTCACGAGTTCTCCGGGAGCAGTTCGAGGACCCGCTCCGGGGTCCACGGCCCGTCCGAGGTCAGCGTCACGCCCAGCGCGTCGGCGAGTGCGTTGACCAGCGCTCCCGGGGAGCCGGACGCCCCGCCCTCGCCGGCGCCCTTGATCCCGTACGGGTTGAGTGGCGTCGGCGACTGCATGTGCGAGGTGCGGATCCACGGCATGTCACCGACCGTGGGCATCAGGTAGTCGTGCAGCGTGCGCGTTTTGGGCCGGGCCTGCTCGTCGTACACCAGCTCCTCGAAGAAGGTGCCACCCAGCCCCTGGGCCACGCCGCCGTGCACCTGGCCTTCCACGATCATCGGGTTGATCACGGTGCCGCAGTCGTGCACGACCACGTAGTCGAGTACCCGAACCTGCCCGGTCTCCGGGTCGACCTCCAGCTTGGCGGCGTGCGTGGCGTTGGAGAATGCGATGCCGGGTGCCTGGTGCTGGTAGGTGGCGGTCAGGTTCCAGTCCATGCCGCCGGGCAGCGGCGGGTTCCACGGGGTCGCGGCGGTAGCGATCTGGCCCAGGGACATCGAGGTGTCCGGGCTGCCCAGGGCACGGGCCGCCCCGTCGTGCCACTCCAGGTCCGCCGGGTCGATCTCGAGCAGGTGCCCGGCGATGGCCAGCGCCTTGTGCTTGACCGCCTCGGCGGCCCGCCGGGCGGCGGCACCGCCGATGGCGCCGCTGCGCGAGGCGAAGGTGCCGACGCCCTCGGTCACCACGTCGGTGTCCCCGTGCAGCACAGTGACGTCGGCGATGTCGATGTCCAGCTCGTCGGCCACGAGCTGGCTGAACGTGGTCACGTGGCCCTGGCCGTGTGGCGAGGAGCCGGTCAGCACGGTCACCTTGCCCGCTCCGTCCACCCGGACCACCGCCGACTCGTACGGACCGATCGCGGTCTCCTCCACGAAGCAGCAGAACCCGATACCGAGCATGCGGCCTTGGCCCAGTGCGGCCCGCCGCTCGATCTCGAACTCGGGATAGCCGATCAGCTCGGCGCCCCGGCGCAGCGACTCGGGGTAGTCGCCGGTGTCGTAGACGACGTGTCCGGCGAGCACGATGTCGGTGCCCCGGTCATTGGGCAGCTCGGCGGGGCCCAGCATGTTGCGCAGCCGCAGCTCCACCCGGTCCAGCCCGAGGTCGGCGGCGATGATGTCCATCATCCGCTCCATGACCAGCGCGGCCTGTGGGTGGCCAGCGCCCCGGTACACCGCCAGCGGAGTCTTGTTGGTGACCACGGTGTGCGCCCTGGCCCGGTAGTTCGGAATCCGGTACGGGCCCCGCGTCATCGCCGAGGAGATCGACGCCGGGGTGGTGGCCAGCGTGCAGAACGCCGCCCCGTTGTTGGTCCAGGACTCCACGTCCAGCGCGGTGACCGTGCCGTCAGCGGCGACCGCGGCACTCACCCGGTGCCGCTGCTCGCGGGCGTGGCTGGCGGCGACCAGGTGTTCGCGGCGGTCCTCGATCCACTTGACCGGGCGGCGCAGCCGTCGGGTGAGCAGCGGCGCGAGGACCTCCTCCGGGTAGAACTCGCACTTGCCGCCGAACCCGCCACCGACGTCCGGAGCCACCACTCGGATTCCGCTCTCCGGCAGCGAGAGCACCCCGGACAGGAACTGCCGCACCAGGTGCGGGAATTGTGTCGAGGTGTAGAGCACCAGCCGGTCGGTGATCGGGTCGAGGTCGGCGACCACACCGCGGGTCTCCATGGGCACCGGCGCGTACCGGTGGATGGTGAACGTCTCCTGGTAGACGTGCTCGGCGGTGGCGAAGGACTCGTCTGGGTCGCCGACGTCCTGGTGCACCGTGTTGACCACGTTGCCGCCGAACTCCGGGTACAGCAACGGGGCGTCCGGGGCGACCGCCCGCTCCAGGTCGGCCACCGCGGGCAGCTCCTGGTAGTCCACCTCGATCAGGTCCAGGGCATCCTCGGCGAGGTAGTCGTCGGTGGCGACCAGCGCGGCGACCGGCTCGCCGACATAGCGCACCACGCCGTCGGCCAGCACGGTCTGCAGTGCGGGGCGGGTGTCCGGGTAGACGTCGATGCAGGGCAGCGGGGTGACCTCGGCCCGGATGTCGTCGAAGGTCAGCACGGCCAGCACGCCTTCGGCGGCGAGCGCGGCGGAGGTGTCGATGCGGGTGATCCGGGCGTGTGGCACCGGGGAGCGCAGCACGGCGAGGCTGACCGTCCCGGGCAGTGCGATGTCGGCGACGTAGCGGCCCCGGCCGAGTAGCAGCCGGGGGTCCTCGCGCCGGGGTACCGCGCCGCCGACGTACTTCGGGCGGGCCGGGGTGACGGTCATCGGGATCCTTCCTCGGCCAGCCCGGCGGCCTGTCGCCCGGCGCGCAGGATGTTCTGGTAGCCGGTGCACCGGCACAGGTGCCCCTCGAGGGTGTCCACCAGCTCGTCCTCGGTCGGGTGCGGGGTGGCGGCCAGCAGCGCGGTCAGCGACACCACGAAACCGGGCGTGCAGAAGCCGCACTGCATCCCGTGGTTGTCCTGGAAGGCCTGCTGCACTGCGGTCAGCTCGCCGTCCGGGGAGACGCCCTCGATCGTGGTGACCGCGCAGCCGTCGGCCTGGGCCGCGAACAGCAAGCAGGCCCGCACCGGGGCACCGTCCAGCAGCACCGTGCAGGCCCCGCAGGTGCCGTGGGCGCAACCCAGGTGCGTCCCGGTCAGCCGCAGCGCCTCGCGCAGGTAGTCCGAGAGCAGCGTGCGCGGCGCCACCTCGCCGCGGTGGCTCACCCCATTGACCTCCACGCTCAGCCGCACACCCGGTTGCTCCTTCATCCCACTCCCTCCCGGACGCGCTCGGCGCGGGCCGGCTCCAGGGCCGATTCGAGCGCCGAGAGGAGCGCGCGCCGCACCACGACCGGCAGGACCCGACGGCGATAGTCGGCGCTCGACCGGGCGTTGATGTGCGCGGCAATGTCCGCGTGCGCCGCGGCTGACGCGGCGAGCGCCACCGACCGGGCGGCCGGCCGCCCGACCAGCTCCGCCTCCACCCGGTCCTGGCGCACCGGGGTGGCGGCCACCCCGCACACCGCGACCCGGGCCTCGACGATCTCGCCGTCGCGCACGGTGAGCTGGGCGGCCGCCCCGAGCAGTGGCCAGTCCCTGGCCTTGCGGGTGATCTCGTGGAACGCCGCGCCGGTGCCCGGTGGCGCGGCCGGGAAGCTCACCTCGGTGACCAGTTCCTCAGCGGCGGCGGCGGTGGCGAACTCGCCGACGAAGAACTCCGCCGCGCTCACCCGCCGCTGCCCGTGCCGCGCGGCGAGGGTGAACCCGGCGTCCAGCGCCAGCGCCACCGCGGGCAGCTCGGATGCGGGGTCGTGGTGCACCAGGTTGCCGACCACGGTGCCCCGGGTGCGCACCTGGACGTGGGCGACGTGCGCGAGCGCGGCGGCGACCAACGGGGCCTTGGCCCGCACCAGCCCGGAGGCAAGCACGTCGGCCTGCCGGGCGGTGGCGCCCACGACCACCTGGCCGTCCCGCTCGGTGATCAGGCCAAGGCCCGCCACCCGGTTGATGTCGACCACGGTTCTCGGCCGGGTCAGGCGCAAGCTCATGAGCGGCACCAGGCTCTGCCCACCGGCGAGCACCGTGGCATCGCCGACGGCCAGCGCGGCGACAGCTTCGGCGACCGTGCTCGGGCGGACGTAGCGGAAGGGGGAAGGTTTCATCGCGCTCCGTCCAGTGCGGCTGGCGTCTTATCCGCGCCGAGGAATGCCCGCCGAGGAATGCCCATTGTGGGTGGGCCACCCGGCCAGCACTATGGACGTAATGTCAGTCGAAGATGGCAATATGTTGTCACTATGACCACTGGGCTGACCCTCGGCGAAATCCTCGAGCTGGACGTGGTCCGCCGAACCCGGCCGGTGCTGCTGCACGGTGAGCACGGGTTGGACCGGGCGGTGCGCTGGGTGCACACAAGCGAGCTCGCCGAGGCGGCGCAGCTGCTCAAGGGCGGGGAGTTGCTGCTGACCACCGGTCTCGGCCTGGTAGGGCGCGGCGTGGTGGGCCAGCGCGCCTACGTCGCCGCGCTGTCCGAGC
>DATHIT010000446.1:0-21371 GCA_035489915.1 Pseudonocardia sp.
GAACTCGTTGTGCAGGGTGCGGGCCAGCGTGTCCATCCCTGTGGTCAGGTCGCGCCACTGCTCGGGCGTGAGGTCGACCGGCTGGTTGAGCGACCCGTCCAGCTCGGTGTACCCCTCGGGCAGCAGCACCAGGTGCCGGGCGCCCAGTGCGGTGAGCAGCCGAGCCTCGGTGCGGCAGTCCTCCACCGCCTGCTTCAGCGCGTCCGGGCCGTGGTGCAGCCCGGCGAACACCGCGCCGCCGGAGAGCTTCAGGCCACGCCGGTCCAGCTCGTCGCGCAGCTGGGCGGGATCGGTGGGCAGGTAGCCGTACGGTCCGAGCTCGATCCACTCGTAGCCGGCTCGCGCCGCTTCGTCCAGGAACCGGTCCCACGGCACCTGCGCCGGGTTGTCCGGGAACCAGACCCCCCAGGAGTCGGGGGCGGTGCCGAGCCTGAGTTTCTCGGTCATAGCGGTGTCCTAATTCGACGTGGGGAAGTGGAAGCTGGAGCCGCTGGCGGCTTCGACGCGCGGCCAGCGAGAGGTGACGACCTTGGCGCGGGTGTAGAACGAGACGCCCTCGGGACCGTGGATGTGCTTGTCACCGAACAGCGAGTCCTTCCAGCCGCCGAAGGAGTAGTAGGCCATCGGGACCGGGATCGGCACGTTGATCCCGATCATGCCGACGTTCACCCCGCGCTGGAACCGGCGGGCCGCCTCGCCGCTGTTGGTGAAGATCGCCGTGCCGTTGCCGTAGGGGTTGGCGTTGATCAGCGCGATGGCCTCGTCGACCGAGTCGGCGCGGACCACGGAGAGCACCGGCCCGAAGATCTCCTCGCGGTAGACGTCCATCTCCGTGGTGACGTTGTCGATCACGGTCGGGCCGACGAAGAAGCCGTTCTCGTAGCCGGGCACGGTCAGCCCCCGGCCGTCCACGGCGAGCGTGCCGCCCTGCTCGGCGCCGGTGCCGATCAACCCGACGATCCGGTCCCGGGCGGCGGCGGTGACCACCGGGCCCATCTCGCTGTCCGAGTCGCGCCCGGAGCCGACCTTGACCGCGCGGGCCTTCTCGCTGACCGCCGCGACCAGCTCGTCCCCCGCGCCACCCACCGCGACGGCGGCGGAGATGGCCATGCAGCGCTCGCCGGCCGAGCCGAAGGCGGCCGCGACCAGGTGGTCGGAGGTGTAGTCGATGCCGGCGTCCGGCAGGACGATCGCGTGGTTCTTGGCGCCGCCGAGGGCCTGCACGCGCTTGCCGGCGGCGGTGCCGCGCTCGTGGATGTAGCGGGCGATCGGGGTGGAGCCGACGAATGACACGGCCGCCACGTCCTGGTGGTCCAGCAGCGCGTCCACCGCTTCCTTGTCGCCGTGTACCACGTTGAACACGCCATCGGGCAGGCCGGCCTCGGACCACAGCGCGGCGGCCAGCAGGGACGCACTCGGGTCACGCTCGCTGGGCTTGAGCACGAACGTGTTGCCGCAGGCGATCGCCACCGGGTACATCCACATCGGCACCATCGCCGGGAAGTTGAACGGCGTGATCCCCGCGCAGACCCCCAGCGGCTGGCGGAAGGAGAACAGGTCGACCCCGCCGGAGACCTGGTCGGAGTACTCGCCCTTGAGCAGCGTGGGGATCCCGCACGCGTACTCGACGACCTCCAGCCCGCGCTGCACCTCACCCCGGGCGTCCGAGACCACCTTGCCGTGCTCGTCGGAGATGATCTCGGCGAAGTCCTGGGTGCGGGCGTTGACCAGCTCGCGGAAGGCGAAGAGCACCTTGGCGCGGGTGGACAGGGAGGACTGCGACCACTGCTCGAAGGCGGCGGCCGCGGTGCGCACGGCGGCGTCCACATCCTCGGCGCTGGCCAGCACCACCTCGGCCTGCTGCTCGCCGGTGGCCGGGTTCCACACCGGGCTGGTCCTCGCGCTCGAACCGGTGGCCGGTTTGCCACCGATCCAGTGGTTGATCGTCCTCACGGGTGTGTCTCCTTCAGGCCGGGTCACCGACCTAGATCAGTGGGCGTTGGGTTGCCTTGTGCTCTTCGTAGGTCTTGCGGGCCTGTTGGGTGGAGTCCAGGGCGGCGACCTGGGCGACCGGCACGTCCCACCAGCTCTCCGAGGACGGCACCGGGGCCAGCGGATCGGTCTCGATGTGGATCGCGGTGGTCCTCGTGGCGGCGCGGCTGGACCGGATCGCCTCGCGGAACTCGTCGATGGTGCGCACCCGGATCACCTCGGCGCCCAGGCTCGCGGCGTTCGCCGCCAGGTCCACCGGCAGCACGCCGCCGTCCAGCTGGCCGGTGTTCGGGTCCCGGTAGCGGTACGCGGTGCCGAAGCGCTGCGAGCCGACCGACTCGGAGAGCGCCCCGATGGAGGCGAAGCCCTGGTTCTGCACGATGACCAGGTTCAGCTTGATGCCCTCGGACACCGCCGTGACGATCTCGCTGGCCATCATCAGGTACGAGCCGTCGCCGACCAGCGCGAACACCTCGCGGTCCGGCGCGGCCATCTTGATGCCCAGGGCGCCGGCGATCTCGTAGCCCATGCACGAGTAGCCGTACTCCACGTGGTACGCCTTCTCGTCCGCCGCCCGCCAGAGCATCTGCAGGTCACCGGGCATGCTCCCGGCCGCCTGCACCAGCACGTCCCTCGGCTCGAGCAGCTCGTTCAGCGCACCGAGCACCTCGGTCTGCGCCGGCAGCGGCCCGTGCCCCAAGTGGTAAGCCCGCTCCACCACCCGGTTCCACTCGTCCCGGTGCGCGGCAAACCCCGCCGCGTACTCGCGCGATACGTGATAGGCCGTGCCCGCCGTCCCCACTGCCCGCGAGTCGGCGCTCTCAGCACCCTGAGTCGCGGGTTTCAGCACACTTCGCGGACCGCCGCCGAGTGCCTCGGTGAGCGCGGTCAGACCCTCCCGGGCGTCCGCCACCAGCATCGTGGCGGCGTGCTTGGCGGCGTCGAACGAGGTGATGTTGAGGTTGACGAACCGCACGTCCGGGTGCTGGAACGCCGTCCGGGACGCCGTGGTGAAGTCGCTGTACCGGGTGCCCACGCCCAGCACCACATCCGCGTCCCTGGCCAGCGCATTGGCCACCGGGGAGCCCGTCGAGCCGACCCCGCCGACCGCGCACGGGTGGTCCCAGGCCAGTGCGCCCTTGCCTGCCTGGGTGTCCGCCACCGGGATCCCGGTCGCCTCGGCGAACGCCCGCAGCGCGGCGGTCGCCTCGCTGTAGATCACTCCGCCGCCGGCCACCAGCAGCGGCTTTGACGCCGACCGGAGTACATCGACGGCGCGGGCCAACGCGGCCGGCTCGGGCACCGGCCGAGCCACGTGCCACACCCGGCGAGCGAACAGCTCCTCCGGCCAGTCGTACGCCTCCGCCTGCACGTCCTGCGGCAGCGCGATGGTCACCGCGCCGGTCTCAGCGGGGTCGGTGAGCACCCGCATCGCGCCGAGCAGCGCGGACGGCAGCTGCTCCGGCCGCTCCACCCGGTCGAAGAACCGGGACACCGGGCGGAACGCGTCGTTCACCGACACGTCGTAGCCGCGCGGGTCCTCCAGCTCCTGCAGCACCGGGCTGGCCACCCGGGTGGCGAAGTAGTCGCTGGGCAGCAGCAGCACCGGGATCCGGTTGATGGTGGCCAGCGCCGCGCCGGTGACCATGTTGGTGGACCCGGGGCCGATGGACGCGGTGCACGCCATGGCCTGCAGCCGGTTGCGCATCCGGGCGTAGCCGACGCTGGCGTGCACCATGCCCTGCTCGTTGCGCGCCAGGTGGTAGGGCAGGTGTGCTGGGAGCGCCGACTCAGTGTGCTGAGAGCCCCGACTCGCGGAATTTTCGAGGAGGGCTTGGGCTACGCCGGCTACGTTGCCGTGGCCGAAGATGCCGAAGCAGCCGGGGATCAGGCGCTGCTCGACGCCGTCCCGCTCGCTGTACTGCACGGCCAGGAAGCGGACCAGTGCCTGCGCCACGGTCAGTTTCATGTCGGCAGCTCCTCAACACCCGTCAGCGGCAGGCGGGAGTCGATCGGCTGGCCGGACCAGGTGTCGCGCACCCAGGCGTGCGCCGGGTCGTCGCAGATCAGCCAGGCCCGCTCCGGGCTGGGGCCGGCCATCACGTTCAGGTAGTAGAGCGGGTAACCGGGCACCGCCATGGACGGGCCGTGCCAGCCGTGCGGGATGAGCACGGTGTCCCCGCCACGCACCTCGGTGCACACGTCGATCTCCCGGCCCGGCCCCGAGCCGTACACCCGCTGGTAGCCGATCCCCTCCCCGGAAGGACCGGAGCCGACCTCGAAGTAGTAGATCTCCTCCAGCCGCGCTTCGCCGTCGCGCTCCTCGTCGTGCTTGTGCGGTGGGTAGGACGACCAGTTGCCGGCCGGGGTGAGCACCTCGACGGCGATCAGCTTGTCCGCCTCGAAGGTCTGCGGGGTGCAGAAGTTGTTCACCTGCCGGCTGGCCTGCCCGGCGCCGCGCAGCTCCACACCGACGCCCTCGGCCGGGCCGTACCGGGCCGGCAGTCGACGGGTCGCACGAGCGGCGGGCAGGGCGAACCGGCCACCTTCGGCGGAGGACACCCGGACGCTGGCATCCCGAGGCAGGTAGGCGAAGTCGGTGACCCTGCTGAACACCGACCGGCGCCCGGCCAGCTCGAACTTCTCACCCTCGGTCGCCACGGTGCACGAGCCGGACAGCGGCAGCAGCACCATCTCGTCCTGGCCGGTCTCGAACTCCGCCGAACCACCGGCCGGCAGGTTCAGCACCCGCAGGCTGCTGTACCCCCAGCCGGCCGACTCCGGCGTGATCACCAGCTCGAAGGTGCCGTCAGCGGTCTCGCCTCGGCGCACCACGTGCTTGTTGTTCCCGGTCACCGCACTCCCTGCGCTGCTCATGTTCATAGGAGGCTCACCGCCGCGTCCACGGCGCCCGCCACGTCGTCGTTCGGTGGGAACAGCAGACTGCGCCCGATCACCAGGCCCTGCACGGTGGGCAGCGCCAGCGCCTTGCTCCAGTTGGCGAAGGCGGCGTCCTGGTCCCGCTGGTCACCGCCCACCTCGCCGCCGAGGATCAGCGCGGGCAGCGTGGTGGCCGCCATCACCCGCTCCATGTCGGCCACGATCGGCACCTTCAGCCAGGTGTACGCCGAGGTGGTGCCCAGCCCGGCGGCCACCGTCATCGCCCGGATCATCGCCTCGGGGGTGAGCTCGTTGCGCACCCGGCCGTCCACCCGGTGCGAGATGAACGGCTCCACCATGGCCATCAGCTGGTGCCCGGCGAGCTCGCTGACCGCGCGCCCGGTGGACACCAGGGTGGCCACTGTGCCGGCGTCCTCCGGGTCGATGCGGGTGAGCATCTTGCCGCCCTCGAACCCGGCGGCGGCGATCGAGGCCGCGTCGTAGGCGGTGAACCGGTCGTCGATCTCGAAGCTGGTGCCGGCCAGCCCGCCCCGGTTCATCGAGCCGACGACCACCTTGCCGTCCAATGCCCCGAGCAGCAGCAGGTCTTCAAGTACGTCGGGCGTGCCGAGCACCCCGTTGACTCCGGGCCGGGACAGCGCCAGGCACAGCCGGTCCAGGATGTCGATCCGGTCGCCCATGGCCATCGGCCGGTCTCCGGCGCGCAGCGCGCCCCGGGCCGGGTGGTCGGCGGCGATCATCATCAGCTTGCCGTGCTCGCCGACCAGGGAGTCGGGGCGGCGGCGGGCGGCGGAGGCCTCGGCGACCGCACCCGGCCGGTGTACGCGGGTGGCGATGAGGTCGGAGAGCTGGTCATCGCGCACGGACGGCCTCCTCGAGCCCCGAGTCCTGCCCCGAGTTCTGCCCCAGGTCCCGCGCCGAGATCCGGCCTGAGTTCATCGCGGCCTCGACCTCGTCGGGCGTGGGCATTGCGTCGGCGCAGGCCAGTCGGCCGGCCACGATCGCGCCGGCGGTGTTGGCGAACCGCATGATCCGCTCGAGCTCCCAGCCGGCGAGCAAGCCGTGGCACAGCGCGCCGCCGAACGCGTCGCCGGCGCCCAGGCCGTTCACCACGTCGACCGGCACCGGCGGGACGGTGACCTCCGTGTCCGGCTGCCCGTCCGAGGTGCGCGCCGAGGCCAGCACACCCTTCGGGCCCTGCTTGACCACTGCCAGTTCGATGCCGGCGGCGTGCAGCGCCTGCGCGGCGTCGTGCGGCTCCCGGATGCCGACGGCGGTGTCGCACTCGTCCTGGTTGCCCACCGCCACGGTGACCAGCGGCAGCGCCTCGGCGTAGCGCGCCCTGGCCTCCTCCCTGGACGCCCAGAACATCGGCCGGTAGTCCAGGTCGAGCACGGTGATACCCCGCTTACCCCTGGCCCGCAGCGCGTGCAGGGTGGCGGCGCGGCTGGGCTCGGTGGACAGCCCGGTGCCGGTCACCCAGAAGACGTCGGCGGCGCGGATCGCGTCCAGGTCCAGCTCTTCGGGGTAGATCTCCAGGTCGGGCGCCTTCGGCTGGCGGTAGAAGTACAGCGGGAAGTCGTCCGGGGGGAAGATCTCGCAGAAGGTCACCGGGGTCGGCAGCGTGGGTACCGGGGTGACCTGGCGGTCGTCCACACCGAAGCCGCGCAGCGCGTCGTGCAGATAGTCGCCGAACGGGTCGGCACCGGTCCGGGAGATCAGCGCGCTGCGTCGGCCGTATCGGGCGGCGGCCACCGCGACGTTCGCCGCTGTACCGCCCAGGTACTTGCCGAACGTTTCGACCTCGCGCAGTGACACGCCTATCTGCAGCGGATAGATGTCCACCCCGAGGCGGCCCATGGTCAGCACCTCCGGGGCAGCCGAGGCCTCGTGGGGGCGGTTCGTGTCAGCGTCCATTGCTGCCTCTCGCTCCGTGCCGCGCGATGCCGCCCCAACGGGGGACGGCGGCCACGCGGTCAAGGTGTACCCTTCTGCACTCAGTACGTCAACACTTTGTCTTTACATACTTTGTCCGGACATACGGGGGACATCATGCCGGAGCGGACGACGGTTTGGGGGCTGGTTCCCGATCTGGAGCTGGACCGGAGCAGCCCGGTCCCGCTCTATTTCCAGGTGGCCACCCGGCTGCAGCAGCTCATCGAGAGCGGCGAGCTCCCGGTGGGCGGCCGGCTGGAGAACGAGGTGGAGCTGGCCGACCGGCTGGGGGTGTCCCGGCCGACCATGCGCCAAGCCATCGGCTACCTGGTCGAGCGGGGAATGCTGGTGCGCAAGCGCGGCGTCGGCACCCAGATCGTGCACCCCAAGGTGCGCCGTCCGGTGGAGCTGTCCAGCCTGTACGACGACCTGGTGAAGGCCGGTCAGCGCCCGCGCACCGAGATCAAGCTGCTGGAGATCCGGGCCGCGCCGGACTCGGTGGCCGAGGCACTCGGCATCCCGTTCGGCTCGGAGATCAACTGGGTGGAACGACTGCGCTACGCCGACGACGAGCCGCTGGCCCTGATGCACAACGCGGTGCCGCTGGACGTGCTGGCGCTGCGCCGCTCCGACCTGGAACAGCGCGGGCTCTACGAGCTGCTGCGGGCGGCCGGACACATCCCGCGGATGGCGAACCAGGTGGTCGGCGCCAAGTCCGCCACCGCCGCCGAGGCGAAGTCGCTCGGCGACTCCCGAGGCGCGCCGATGCTGACCATGACCCGTACCGCGTGGGACGCCGCCGGGCGCGCGGTGGAGTACGGCTCGCACATCTACCGGGCCAACCGCTACTCCTTCGAGCTCACCCTCACCAGCTAATCTCCCGTGTCGTCGGACAGCTCGGGAGGGGAGCCAACCATTCCGGAGACGGACACCGAGACCTGGACCAGCGAGGAGTGCGCCCGCGCCTGGGGGGTGAAGACGCCGACCTGGCTGGGCTACGTCTCCCGCGGACTGGCGCCCGCTCCGCTACCCGGAACGGACGAGCGAGGCCGGCACCGCTGGGACGCCGAACAGGTCCGCTCCTTCCCGCGCGCCGGCGTCGGCCGGTCCCGGGCGAGCACCGCGCCCCGCGCCCAAGGCCTACTCGGCGAAATGGCCGACGTGGCCGACCAGATCGACCACCTGCGGGCCCGGCAACGCGAGCTCCTGGTCGCCGGCAAAGCGGAGGGCCTGGAGATCAGGGCAATGGCCCGGGCGCTCAAGATCTCCCCGCAGACCGCCTACGGCTGGCTCGACCGCTAAGAGACCTGTGAGTGGTATTGGTCGCTATAGCGACCAATACCACTCACGGTGTCTGAACTGGGCTTTTGGGGCGGCGGCGGCGGAAGGCGACGCGCTGGCGGGCGGTGTCGCGGCGGGCGTCCATGGGGACCGGCTCGAGCGCGCCGGCCAGGCCGAATGCCGGCATGTTCACGTAGACGACCTCGCTGGAGCCCGGCCGGACCTGGTACGCCTCGTGATACGCGCCCATGCTGCCGTCGGTGCCGATCTTCCGGACGTACTTGCGCCAGTAGGCCAGGTGCGGGGCGTCGGAGTTGGCCGCGAACGCCTGCAGCTCCTCCATGCTGCGCCAGTACTGGACCATCAGGAAGGTGCGGCCGAACCAGGTGTAGTTGGCCAGCAGCCCTTCGTCGCGCGCGGCGAGGTGGCGCACCATCAGCCCCATGCCGATCACCATGAACAGCCACTTGTCCACCCGCCACCAGTGGTTGAACCGCATGCCGATCAGCACCACCACCATGCCGTCCTCGCCCAGCTCGGCGGTGTAGCGCCCGGGGAGCACCTTCCCCGGCCAAACCTGAAATCCCGGCATGGTCGTCTTCCTCCTGAGCGAGCGGCGGCGATGCCCTGCGCTCAACTGTGCTGTATCAAAACGCTGTTGTCTATGGATTCGGCCCGCTCAGCTGGCGTTGGCTTGAAAGCGATGACCCTGGCGGGCAGGTTGGACCTATGAGCGCAGCGAGCACGATCAGCCGCCGCCGGTTGGGCGCGACCGGGCCCGAGGTTTCCGCGCTCGGCCTTGGCTGCATGGCCATGTCCGGCGGGTACGGGCCGCCGGACCGGGCGGAGGGCATCGCCGCCATCCACGCCGCGCTGGACAGCGGGATCAACCTGCTGGACACCGGCGATTTCTACGGGATGGGGCACAACGAGCTGCTCATCGCCGAGGCGCTGCGCGAGGTGCCGAGGGACCAGGTCGTGCTGAGCGTGAAGTTCGGCGCGCAGCGCGGGCCGGCCGGGGACTTCGTGGGCTTCGACGCACGCCCGGCCGCGGTGAAGACCGCGCTGGCGTACAGCCTGACCCGGCTGGGTACCGACCACCTCGACGTCTACCGGCCGGCCCGGCTGGACCCGGCGGTGCCCATCGAGGCCACCATCGGCGCGATCGCCGAGCTGGTAGCTGCTGGCTACGTCCGGCACATCGGGCTGTCCGAGGTCGGCGCGCAGACCATTCGGCGAGCGCACGCGGTGCATCCGATCGTGGATCTGCAGATCGAGTACTCGCTGCTCTCCCGGCGGCCGGAGGCGGAGATCCTGCCCACCTGCCGCGAGCTGGGCATCGCGGTCACCGCGTACGGGGTACTCGGCCGAGGCATGCTGTCCGGGCAGTGGACCGCCGACAACGCCGCCGACCCCGGGCCGATCCGCAGCCGGATGCCCCGGTTCCACAGCGAGAACCTGGCGCACAACCTCGCACTGGTGGCGGCGTTGACCCGGGTCGCCGAGGCGCGCGGGGCGACCCCTTCCCAGGCGGCCATCGGCTGGGCGCTGGCCAAGGGCGAGGAGATCGTGCCGCTGCTCGGCGCGCGCCGGCGCGATCAACTCATCGACGCATTGGGCGCCGCCACCCTGCAGCTGTCCGAGGACGACCTGGCCGAGATCGAGCGGGCGGTGCCGCCGGGCGCGGTGGCCGGTGACCGGTACGACTCCGGCCAGATGGGCACGCTGGACAGCGAGCGGTAGCGCGGGCTTGAGCCGTGGTTATGAGGCGCGGCGGGCTTCCACGCTGAGGCGCAGCGCCTCGAGCAGGTCGGTCACGTCGGTGGCCGCCGGTGGCGCGGACTCGGTGATCACGTCATGGCCCGCGCGCTTGTCCTCGATCAGCTGCTTGACCTTGTCGGTGTAGGTGTCCCGGTAGTCCTCCGGGCGCCAGGCGGCGCTCATCGACTCGATCAGGGTGCGGGCCATGTCGAACTCGCGGCCGTCGGGGTCGGCGCGCTCCGGCAGGTGGTCGAGCTCCTGGCGCGGCTCGCGGATCTCGTCGGCGTAGTACAGCGTCTCCAGGGAGAGCACCCCGCTCTCCGCCCGGACCGCGCACAGGTACTGCTTGTTGCGCATCACGAAGGTGGCGATGGCGACCCGGTTGGTGGCCTCCATCGCGGCCGCCAGCAGCCCGTAGACCTTGCCGTTCTCCTGCTTGGCCGGGGCCAGCCAGTACGTCTTCTGGAAGTAGATCGGGTCGATCTCGTCCAGGTCCACGAACGTCGTCACGTCGATCGAGCGGGATCGTCCTGGCGCGATCTCGTCCAGCTCGGCCGGCTCCACAATCACCGTCTGGCCGCTGTCCTCCTCCAGCCCTCGGACGATCTCGCCGAACGCCACCTCCTCGCCGGTGCGCTCGTTCACCCGCTGGTAGCGGATCCGGTCGGTGGTGCCGCGCTGGTACTGGTGGAAGTGCACGCCGTGGTCCTCGGTCGCGCTGTAGAGCCCGACCGGCACGGTGACCAACCCGAACGTGATCGAGCCGGTCCAGATGGAACGGGGCACTGTGCACTCCTCGCGGATGGGTCGGTGCGGGTGGTCAGGATTCCAGCGCGGTCAACCGGTCGTGCGCCACGGCGTGCCGGCGGGCGGCGTCTCGCAGCGCCCGGTCGGTGTCCTCGCGCTCCCGGCGGGCCGTGCGGGCGCGCTGCCTGGCCTGCTGTTCGGCCTGTTCGGCGGCGATCAACTCGGCGCGGCGCTCGGCGACGGCCCGGTGCGCGGCCTGCTCCTCGTCGGCGGCCGAGTCGAAGTCCCGGTGCGCGGCGGCAGCCCGGTCCTCGGCCTCACTCAGCGTGGCGGCCAGCCGGTCCAACTCCTGCCGGGCGCGCACCAGGGCTGGGCTCGGCCCGGCCGGCGACTCCGCGCTGTCTTTGGCCCGGCCGCCGGTGGCCGAGGGCGACGGCGCGCTGTCGGACGGGGCCGGCGGAGGCGGGCTGGGCGCCGGGCGAGGTCGGGTTCCCGGGGCCACCGCCGGCCAGTCCAGGGTGCCGGCGCTGGCCAGCTCCTTGGGTGAGCTCAGCCGGCCGCTGGCCAGTGCGCGGGCCGCATCCGGGTCGGCCAGCGCGGCGGTGAACATGCCCTCCAGCTCGCGGACCACCGGGTCGCTGGCCGGCTCGCCCGCTGCCTTGCCGAGCTCCTTGGTGGTCCTGGTCAACGCGTTCACCAGCTCACGGCGTTGCTCGGAGAGCCGGCGCAGCGCGGCGCCATCCAGCTGCTGGTGGGCGGCGCGCATCGACTCGCCGAGTGAGGCCAGCGCGGCCACCTCATCCGGGCGCTGGCGGGCGAGGTGGTTGACCAGCCAGGCGCCCACGGTGGGCCGGCGGAGCCGACCGATTGCGGTGGCCAGGCCCTTGTCCCCGGCGGCCCGGGCGTCCCGCACCGCGGTGTCCCGGGCGGGGGTGAACTCGTCGCGGGGCAGCGCGTAGAGCGCGTCGGCCGCCGCGCTGAGCGCATCCGCCGGCGCACCGACCGGGCTGGCCGCGGCGTCGAGGTCCACCCGTCCAGCCTTTCATGACCGCGGGCGTTGCCCGGATGGATTACCGGGTGCGTCGCGGAAATCCGACGCGGCGGCGCGGCACGACCGCCTGAGAGTTGCGTAAGGATTGGTTCGGTGGCCGAGAAAGCGCGCAGTTGGGTTCCCGCCGCTGGATAGCATCGGTCCAGTGATCGAGCAAAACCCCCTGGGACAGTTGCGTTCTCGGCGATGGGGCGCGGGCCTGGCCGTCGGCCTGGTCGCGCTGCTGGTGCTGGCCGGATGTGGCGGGGGCGCCGACGAAACCGCGCCGCGCCCGCCGGCGGCGAGTGGCCCGGCCGGCGCAGCCACGCCGCCCCCGCAGACGAACTGCGCCCAGCGGGCCACCGACCTGGCCAGCTTCCAGCGGGTGTCGGCCTCGGCGTCCGCCGGCAACACCATCTGCGTCACTGGTGACCTGCGGGGCGAGCCGCTGGAGATCACCACGGGTGGCACCGAGCAGGCGCCGATCACCTTCCTGGGCGACGGCAAGACCGTGACCAGCGGCATCAACGTGAGCGCGGACAACGTGGTGGTGGACGGGTTCGTCGCCGAGGAGCCCGAGGCGCCCGGTGTAGCGCTGGAGGGTTCCAACATCACCTTGCGCAACACGACGATCAACAGCCCGAGGGAGGGCGACGGCGACGGGATCCGGTTCTGGGGCAACAACATCAAGATCCTGCACAACACCATCACCGACACCAGCAATGACACCGGCGCCCACGCCGACTGCATGCAGACCTACGCCACCGACGAGAACAACCCGGCCAGCCAGGATGTGCTGATCGACAGCAACCGCTGCGAGCAGATCGACAACAACTGCCTGATCGCCGAAGGCCCGAACAGCAGCGCCGGGGACGGCAGCGGCGAAGGCGAGACCAAGAACATCACGTTCAGCAACAACTTCTGCGACAACGGGGCCGCGCAGGCCGTGCTCGCCGACGACGTGCGGAACATGGTGATCACCGGCAACCAGATCGTCGGCCAGATCAACCACGCGTTCGCGTTCCAGAACGATTCCACCAGCGGCGTGGTCAGCAACAACCAGGTTCGCTCGGTGAAGTACGAGGTCGGCATGGACTCGTCGTCGGAGGAGGGTTACCAGGGCCCGGCGGCCGGCGGGGGCCCGTGACCGGACCGCCAGCCGGCTCAGGTTCCGGCCTCGTTCAGGGCTTTGTCGGCGGCGCCTTGACCACGTTGTCCAGTTCGAGGTTCGGATTGCCGCTGGAGTCCCAGCCGAGCCCGACCACGAACAGGGAGCGCCGGCCCGGGTTGGTGTAGGCGTGGAACAGCATGTAGTCGTGCTTGCTTCCGGGCACGACTTCCTCTCCGCCCGGGTTGGGGTACGCGCCGCCCAGCGTGTCGCGGTTCAGGAACTGGCCGTCGCGCTTGGTGAAGGTGCCGGTCAGCGAGGTACCGCTGGCGTAGTTGACGAAATACTTCCCGCTGTTGAACGCATTGCCCGAGTAGAACAGCACGTACTTGTTGCCGTGCTTGACCATCGCGGGGGCCTCCACGATGTTGCCCTCTTCCGGCCGGTCCGCCTGGACCAGCGGGCGGCGGGCGCCGATCGGGGTGATCCCGTCGACGCTCACCTGCTGGAGCCAGATGGTGGCCTTGCCCCTGCCGCTGGTGTAGAGCAGGTACTGCTTGCCGTCGGTGTCGGTGAACGCGCTCGGGTCGATGCTGTCGACGTCCTCCGGGCGGCAGACCAACGGCTCCGTGCCCACCGGGCGGAACGGTCCCTTCGGGGAGCTGGCCAGCGCGACGCCGATGCACTGGACGCTCTTCGCGGCGGACCGCGCGGTGAAGTACAGGATGTAGCTGCCGTCGCTGCGGGCGGCCACCTCGGGGGCCCACACGTTGGCGCTGCCCTGGGCGTTCTTGCCCACCCATGCCGGCAGGTCGGGCATCGCGTCGCCGACCTCGGTCCACTTGCCGGTCAGTGAGGACGCGCGCTGCACCGGCACGTGCCACACCTGGTTCCCGTAGTTGCTCGCCGTGGAATAGGCGTAGTAAACGCTCCCGACGGCCAGTACGGCGGGATCGGGAAAGTCACGGGCAATGACCGGTTGAATTGTTGAAGCCGTCGCCGCGGCGACGATCCCCGCCAATGCGGGACCGGTTTTCAGTAGGCGTGCCCAGCCGCCGCGAGGAAGGGGAGACATCGGAACAGAGAGTAGCCTGTCACCGCAGATTGACTCCAACGTGTATACCCAAAAGTGTTAATTGCGGCGTGTCACGCTTGATTTGCGTGACCGCGACCAGCGCTAAGGCGATGAACGCACAGGGTTGAAGATTGCGCGATGTACGGCGTGTCGGAGCGGGCTCAGCCGCAGCCGCAGGCGCCACCGCAGCAGCCGCCGCCGGCTCGAGGTGCGGCCGCCGCCGCCATCCCGGTCATGGCCACCGTGGACAGCAGCTTGACCGTGTCGTGATGGCCAACCGGGCAGGTCGCGGGGTCGCTGGCGGCGCTCATCGGCCGGGACACCTCGAAGGTCGCGACGCCGCCCGCACTGGCGCAGGCTCGGCAGCGGAACTCGTATCGAGGCACCCGGTCATGGTAGCCGGACCGGTTGGCCGGGGACCAGGGACGCCCGTGCGGACCGGCCCGGCGGCGGCCGCGACACGCCGGGTAGTTAGTTCCTCGACATGCCTCGATCGGGTATGTAGCCTATCTCGAGCTAGATCTCGCTCGGCAGTTATTCGCCTTACTTGAATTTGCCATGCCTTTCTACAGTCGATCTTCGCGAAAGGCATTGTGAACAAGCTCGTCGAGGTAACGAACTAGTTCCAGGTCGGGCTCTTCGGCGGCCTCGCATAACTTTTTGGTGTACCTGATCAGCTCGTTCGCCACGGGACTATCCGGGTCTGGTAGCGGCAGACGGCTCACGTATTGGGTCATCCATCTGCGCCGACCGGAGTAGAGCCTATTTGCGCACACAAGGTCGTAGTAGCGCACCGCGAGCGTGGAGTTCGCCACGCCGACCAGTAGGTAGCCCAGCTCATCGCTCGGCAGCTCGGCGAAGCTGATCCAGTAGCAGTCCCCGTTCACCACGGCGCCGGAGCGGTCCACCGAGAACCGGGGCGCCACGCTGATGTCCGGGAACACGATCTTGGGTGCTCGCCAGCCGGCTGGGCGTTGCGGGACCCAGATCTCGAACCACTGCCGGCCGGCTTCGGCGACGTACCGGCGGCCGGCCAGCCGCTCGCGGTGTCGGGCCAGGTAGGCATGGGCGCGCGGGAACTGGGACAGGTCCACCGTGCGCCGCTCGGGGTGCTCCCGGTCGTAGGGATAGAGCACCCGGGTATCCGGGGACTCCGGCCCGCGCCAGGCGCGCAGAGTGCGGTGGGTGAGCAGCGGCAGCAGCAGTTGCTCCTCCGGGCGGTGCTCCAGCGGCAGTCGGTGCCAGTCGTCCCGGACGAACACCGGGTCGGCGGTGGTCTTGATGCCGACCCGGATCCGGGCCACCTCGCCGAAGGTCCGCCAGGTGCCGCGCCGGACCGTCGCGGCCCACCGGGAACTCGGCGCGGAGCGCAGGCGCCAGTGGTGCTCCGGGTCGGGCTCGACCGCCAGGGTGCCGACCGACACGGCGAACTCGCGGCCACCTCGGTGGGTCACCGTGTCCTGATCAGCGCACAGGTCGGCGTAGAAGCGCCGGTCGGAGGTGTCGGCCCGCTCTGTCGACCCGGGGTGCGGCCGCTGGTACACGCTGACGAAGCGCGCCTCGGCCGCCCCTGGCCTGGTTGCCCCGGCGGTGGCGATCACGATGGCCGGCAGCACCGCCGCCGGAAACGGTTTGCTGTCGCCGAGGTCGTACACCTCACGCACGCCGAACCGCTCGGCGAGCAGCCGCCGCACGTTCCCGCCCGCCTGGGTGCTGAGGAACCGGTTCGAGCCGAGCAGCCCGAGCACGCCGCCCTCGGTCAGCCGCTCGCCGGCCAGCGCGACGAACACGTGCAGCAGGTCCACCCGGCCGCGCAGTCCGAAGCGGCGGGCCAGGTCGGCGGAGGTGGCCGCGCCGAGCAGTTGGGTGCGTACATAGGGCGGATTGGTGATCACCACGTGGTAGCCGGCGTCCGCGGATCCGGGTGCGGCGGCCAACGCGTCGGACACCCGCAGGGTCACCGTGCACCCGGGCGTCCCGGCACCGGCCAGCTCGCCCAACCGCAGGTGCGCGGCGGCCACCGCGGCCGGGTCGCGGTCCAGGCCGACCAGCTCGACCAGGCGGTGGCCCCGGACCCGCAAGCGCGCCCCGGCGGCGGCCAGCAGCGCCCCGTCGCCACATGCCGGGTCCAGCACCCGGACCGGCTCCGTCCGCGCCCACGGCGGCTCCCCGGAGCGCTCCAGCGCGATGGCTACCCGGTCGGCCAGGAACGCGGCCAGCCCCGGCGGGGTGTAGTGCACGCCGTGGCGCTTCCGGGGATCAGGGCCAGGCGCCATGGGCTCGGTCACGCCGGCGCGGCCAGCGGGTGGGCCAACAGTCCGAGGGCGAACCGGGCGTACTCGGCGGCGATCTGCTCGGGGCTGGTCGGGCCGCCGAGGTGGAACCACTGCGGCAGCGAGGTGCACATCGTGGCGATCGCGCGGCCGGCGTGTCTCGGGCTCGGGGTGCCCAGCGAGCCCTCCGCGATGGCCTGGTCGATCGCCTCGTCCAGCAGGTGCTGCACGTGGTTGCGCAGGTCCGCGATGCGCCGTCGGTCGGCCGGCTCGAGGCTGCGCATCTCGCTGGCGCCGATGAAGGCCAGCTCCCAGCGGTGGGTGTGGAACAGCGCGAGCGCCTCCACCATGAGCCGCACCCGGCTGATCCCGTCCCGCCCCTCGGCGCCGGCCGCGAGCACCCGCCAGGTCAGGTCGTCCATGCTCAGGTCGAGCGTGGTGACCAGCAGCATCTGCTTGCCACGGTAGTGGTGGTAGACCCCGGGAACGCTCATTCCGGCCCGCCGGGCGATGGAGCGCATGGTGGCGCCGTGGTACCCGGTGCGGACGAAGACAGTGATCGCGGCGGCCAGTACCGGGTCGATGCGCAGTGGCCCGAACATCCGCCAGTCCTCGATGCCCACCGGCGGTGCCACGGTGGGCCGCCGCCTGGGTGCAGCGGGTTCGACGTCGATGGACGCGTCGGTGGTCAGCAGCCGCTCGGGCGTGGTGTGCAGCACCGTGGCGATGTCCCGCAGCCGGCTCACCGCCAGGTCGGTCTTGCCTGTCTCGATGGCGTGCACGGTCGCCGCGCTCACCTTGATCCGCCGGGCCAACTCGCGCAGCGACATCCCGGCGGCCAGCCGGGACAGCCGCACCGCGTGCCCGACCGCGCCGTGCGGCGGCTCCTCGCGCACCGCCGGCTGGGCCGTCATCTGTTCAGCCTAGCCGAACACTTGCGCGATCTGGGCCATCAGCAATTCATGCGTCCTTCGCGTTGCGAGGGTGCCGTGCCGGTGACAGGGTGACTTCTGTCATAACTCCGGTCGAACGAGCGGTCGGTAGTGCCAGCGGACCGGCGGAAGCCTGGAAGGTAGCGCTCAATGGCTGAGCAGCACAGCATGGAAGACCTGCTCCGCGACGCCCCGACGAACTGGGGGCGCTGGGGTGACAACGACGAGGTGGGCTCGCTCAACTATCTGACCGCCGACGAGGTGTTGCGCGGGGTTCGACACGTCAAGTCCGGCACGGTGTTCACCCTGCAGCGGCTGATCGGCGACCCGAAGGGCGACCCGGTCTGGCCAGGGCGTACCCCGGCCCAGCGCACGATGATCATGGATGAATCGACCTGGGACCGCGACGACGCGCCGGAGTTCCCCGGCGGCATGCACTACGCCGACGACAAGATCGAGGCGTTCCTGCAGGGTTCCACGCAGTACGACGCACTCGGGCACGTCTGGTACGGCGGCAAGATCTGGAACGGCTACGACGCGCGGACCACTATCGGCGGGCTGGACAAGGCCAGCGTTGCGCCGATCGCCGAGCGCGGCGTGGTCGGCCGGGGCGTGCTGCTGGACATCGCCCGGTTCCGGGGCAAGGACAACCTGGACAAGGGGGAGACGTTCGACCACAACGAACTCGAGGCGTGCGCCAAGGCGCAGGGACACGAGATCGAGCCACACGACGTGCTGCTGATCCGCACCAACTTCCTCAAGCTGTTCTTCGACCAGGGCGAGAAGTTCTACGAGAACTTCAACGAACCGGGCCTGACCTACAGCTCCGAGCTGGTCAGCTGGTTCCACCAGCGGGAGATCCCGAACCTGGTCACCGACACGATCGCCAACGAGGTGACCTACGAACCGGACACCGGCATCGCGCTCCCGCTGCACTCCGCGCTGATGCGGAACCTGGGCGTCACGCTGACCGAGATCTGCGACCTGGAAAAGCTGGCCGCGAGCTGCGCCGACGACGGCCAGTACACGTTCCTCTACGCGGCCGCGCCGCTGAAGGTGCACCGCGCCACCGGATCCCCGGTCAACCCGCTGGCCATCAAGTGAGCGGGGAGGTTTCGTGAGCACGTACACGGACCGACCCTGGCTGACCCACTACGCGCACGGCCTGCCCCCGGACATCACGGCGGAGTACGGCACGATGCTGGAGCTGTTCGCCGCGTCGGTGCGGCGCGCCCCGGATACCCAGGCCATCCGCTACTTCGACGGCGTGCTCACCCTGGCCGACCTGGATGCCGCCTCCGACGCGCTGGCCGTGGGGCTGGCGTCCGGCGGCTTCCAGCCGGGCGACCGGCTGGCGGTGTACCTGCAGAACAACCCGGCGTTTGTGGTCGGGCTGCTCGGCGCCTGGAAGGCGGGTGGCGTGGCGGTCGCGATCAACCCGATGAACAAGGCCCGCGAGCTGACCTACCTGCTCGCCGATTCGGGGGCCACCGCGCTGCTCTGCCTGGACGAGCTCTACCAGACGGTGGCCCGCGAGGTGATCGCCTCCGGCGAGGGTGTCCGGGTGGACACGGTGATCACCTGCTCGTCGCTGGACTGGCAGACCCGCAACGACCCCCGGCTGTTCGGCGACACCACCGCGACCAGGGCCGAGGGCACGCTGGACCTGCTCGAGCTGATCTCGGCCAACGCCGGCCGCGGGCCGGACACGCCCGCCCCGAAGCCGGACGACGTGGCCATCCTGACCTACACCTCGGGCACCACCGGGGTGCCCAAGGGCGCGATGAACACCCACGCCAACCTGACGTTCAACGCGCAGACCTACCGGGACTGGATGGGGTTGACGCCGGACGACAGCGTGCTCGGGGTTGCCCCGCTGTTCCACATCACCGGGCTGGTCGGGCACGTCGCGTTGGCGTTGCTGGTGCCCTGCCCGCTGGTGCTGGCGCACCGGTTCCACCCCGACGTGGTGATCGACGCGATCCGCGAGCACCGGCCCACCTTCACCGTCGGCGCGATCACCGTGTTCATCAGCCTGGCCGGGTTGGACGGGGTGGGCAAGGACGACTTCTCCTCGTTCCGGATGCTCTACTCCGGGGGCGCGCCGATCGCGCCCGCGGTGACCGACCGGTTCGAGGAGCAGACCGGGCTGTACATCCACAACATCTACGGGCTGACCGAGACGAACTCCCCGTCGCACGGAGTGCCGCTGGGCGCCCGGGCTCCGGTGGACCCGAACTCCGGGGCGCTCTCGGTGGGTGTGCCGGTGTTCAACACGGTGGTGCGCATCCTCGGCGAGGACGGCGAGGAGCTGCCGGTCGGCGAGGTCGGTGAGATCGTCACATCCGGGCCGCAGGTGGTGCCCGGGTACTGGAACAATCCGGAGGCCACCGAGGCCTCGTTGCCCGGTGGCGAGCTGCGCACCGGTGACGTGGGCTTCATGGACGCCGGTGGCTGGTTCTTCCTGGTGGACCGGAAGAAGGACATGATCAACGCGGCCGGGTACAAGGTGTGGCCGAGGGAGGTCGAGGACGTGCTCTACGGCCACCCGGCGGTGCGCGAGGCCGCCGTGGTCGGTGTGCCGGACGAGTACCGGGGCGAGACGGTGAAGGCCTTCGTCTCGGTGCGCCCGGGCCTCGAGGTGACCGAGCAAGAGCTGATCGACTACTGCAGGTCGAACATGGCCGCCTACAAGTACCCGAGGTCGGTCGAGTTCATCGACGAGCTGCCCAAGACCACCACCGGCAAGATCCTCCGCCGCGAACTCAGAGGGTCATGAGGTCGTGAGTGGCGATGGTCGCTATAGCGACCATCGCCACTCACGACCCCTCAGGAGGCGGCCGAGGTCAGCTGGGTGCCGGGTACCGCGGTGGGGTCGGCGCGCACGCTGGCCGGGTTGGTCTCCGGCAGCTTCCACGCGCACAGCACGGTGACCGCCGCCGAGAGCGCGATGTACACCGAGACCAGCACGGTCGAGCCGGTGCTGGCGATCAAGAACGTGGTCAGCGCCGGCGTGCCGCCACTGATGGTGATCGCGGCCAGCTGGTAGGCCATCGAGACCCCGCTGTAGCGGACGTTCGGCGCGAACAGCTCAGCGAGGTACGCGGCCAGTGGGCCGTAGAGGATCGATTGGAACGTCGCCGCGATGGTGACCGAGAAGAACACCAGCACCAGCGAGGCCGTGTTGATCAGCCAGAAGTAGGGGAACGCCCAGATCAGCACGCCCAACCCACCGAGCACGATGGGCATCCTGCGGCCGAACCGGTCGGACAGGTGACCGCTCCAGCAGATGAATCCGAACGTCGCCACGCTGGACAGCAGCGAGCAGATCAGCAACCCGTCCCGGCTCATGCCCAATTCCACGGTTCCGTAGCTGAGCAGCCCGGCGGTGCTGATGTAGAACAGCGCGTTGGTCCCGGCCAGTAAGCCGGCGCCCATCAGGATCCGCCGCCAACTGCTCTTGAACACCTCGGTCAGCGGTGCCTCGGCGATCCGCCGCTGGGTGACCTTCGCATCAGCCTGCTCGGTGAGCGCGCGGAACTCCGGGGTGTCCTCCACCTTGCGCTGGATGTAGATCACCACCGGGGCCATCACCGCGCTGCAGAAGAACGGGATCCGCCACCCCCAGCTGAGGAACTGCTCGTTGCTCAGCGTGGCCGTGGCGGCCAGGAAGACCAGCGTGCCCAGGATCGAGCCGAACGGCACGCTCATCAGGCCGAACGTGCCGGCGAAGCCCCGCCGCTTCGGCCCGGTCGACTCGGTCAGCAGCAACACGATCCCGCCCCACTGCCCGCCGCAGGCGAGGCCCTGGATGAAGCGCAGGGTGACCAGCAGAATCGGAGCGAGCGCGCCGACCGCCGCCGCGCCGGGCAGGCAGCCGATCAGGAAGGTGGACCCGGTCATCAGCCACAGGCAGAACGTCACCACAGGTTTGCGCCCGTACCGATCACCGAAATGGCCGGCGATCACGCCGCCGACCGGCCGGGCGAGGAACCCCGCCCAGAATGTGCTGAACGCCAGCAACGTACCGGTGAGCGGGGTGACGTTCGGAAAGAAGATCTTCGGGAAAGCTAACGCCGCCGCCGTGCTGTAGAGGAAGAAGTCGTACCACTCGATTGAGCTGCCAATCAGTCCTACCGCGAGCAGCTTGCGATGGGTGACGGCCATTCCTCTGGCCATGGAGCGGCTCCTTTGCCTGGTGGTGGCACCCGGAAAGAATCGCGATACACCGCAGGTGCGGCCATTACCAGACGGCGCCGCGCTGTGCGGTGGTCAGCCAACAAACCGGGCGTGACGTGCGGTGATAGCGAGAACAGTAGATGTGAGGTAGGTCTCA
>DATHIT010000447.1:0-9479 GCA_035489915.1 Pseudonocardia sp.
ATCCAGCAGATCCGTGCAGATCGACTCGACGTGGTGGGGTGGCAGAGGGTTTAGGTGGTGCCAGAACACCCGGGCCTTGGCCGGGTCGATACGCCCAGCGGACAGGGCGGCGTGCACCAGGGGCAGGTGGAATACCAGGTCGTCGGCATAACACTGAGTGGCTTCCGCGCTGCGCCGAGTCCAGGCCAACGCCACGCGGAGTTCGTCGGCGGCATAGCGGGCCGGCTCATCGAGAGTGGCGACCATGTCCAGCCCGGCAAAAGGGTCGCGCCGCCCCATTTCGGCGATGACACACAGAAATTGTGCTTCGTTGTGGGAACGCTGCCGGGCTTGCGCCCGCAACACAATGGGCAGATCTCCACCGGCGACCCGAGAGATATCTAGTGATTCGAGTATGGCGGCAAGTTCTGGGCCCGGAGGTATTTCCTCCAAGCCATCGGGAACCTGCTCAACCAACATGGCCAAAGAATAACGGGCTGCACCGACAAGAAACTGACAGTGCCGGAGCACGACATTGAAAAGAACGACAGGGGTTGGCACCCGCACGCGGTGCTGTGTTCGCCCCACCCCGCCGGCTACCATCCCCCGGGTCGGCGCCTCGCGGCGTTGTCGTCGCGGCCGATACAACCCCGGTATCGGCCACTCCCTTCACACGACCCGATGCGATGCACTGGATCACCGCTCGCGACGAGCGGCATTTGCTCAGGACCCCTCCTAGACCTCGGTTTTGAGGATGCAGATGGCCAGGTGTGCAGCTTGCACGGCATCCAGGGCCTCTGCGCCGAGACCGGGGTCGGCCTCGGCGGCGGCCTTGGCGCTGTCCCCTGCTTGCTCGAGCTCGATGACCGAATCGCGAGCCGCGCCGTCGCCGTCGGAGTTCCTGCCGGCCTTGTCGGCCTTGGCGTCGAACTCCTTGACCACGGCAACAGTGACCACCGAGGCGCCCCTGTCGCCTTCCGCCGCGCGCAGCGCCGCCGCGGTCTTGACCTTCACTTCGCTCAGCCGGGTCATGATGTCCGTCGTCGCCAACATGGCTGCTCCGCATGGATGTGGTGGTGTGCCCGAAAGTGCCGGAGGAACCCCTCATTGGACTCCGCCGGGACGCGGCCCGTCTATGACGAGAACTGCGTATTGCGTGTGCCAGGGCGCGACCCCGGCGTAGGTCGGCGAGCCTCAGTGTTGCTTGGCCTCAGGCCTATCAGCTTGTGCCCAGGATCTATGGCGACTTAAGTGGCATACGGACAAACTCGCAGCATATGGCCGCCGCCGCCACCATTGTGCCGGTCGGAGAGGGTCTGGTCAGACGTCGCGCAGCCGATGCCGCCCGGCGGATCGAGATGGCTCGGCGCTGCCCATCGCGACGTCGGGAAGCGCACGCTCGCACGTCCTGATCGGAGTCCTCGTGACATGTTCCGTCCTGTCCAAGGGCCGCCGCGCATGGTGGTCCTCGGCGCTGCTCGCGGTGCTCGCCGTGGCTATCACCGCCTGCGGCAGCGGTCCCCCGCCCGCCGGCCCGGCGTCGTCGGGGGCCTCGGCTGACGTCGGGCGATTCGATGCGTTCGACGCGGTTGCCACCGACAAGGCCGCCGCCGCGAAGGTCCCGGCCCGCATCACCCAGGCCGGCAAGCTGGTCGCGGTGATGGCCGTGTCCAGCGCTCCGGTCGAGTTCTACGCCACCGACAACAAGACGATCATCGGTCTGAACGCCGATCTGGCCAGGGCGATCGGCAAGGCGCTCGGCGTCCCGGTGGAGATCCAGGACGTGCAGTTCGACGGGATCATCCCCGGCCTGAGCTCCAAGCGCTTCGACATGGCCATCGCCAGCATGTCCGCGACCACCGAGCGCCTCAAGACGCTCGACATGGTCCGGTACGGCGAGTGGGGCAATTCGTTGGCGGTGGCGGCGGGCAACCCGCTGAAGCTCAGTCCGGACACCCTCTGCGGACACAAGATCGCCGTGATGCAGGGCTCCATCCAGGAGGCCAAGCGGCTGCCGGAGCTGTCGGCAAAGGCATGCGACGGCACCGGCCGGCCGAAGATCAACCCCGTAGTGCTGCCGAGCCAGACCGACGCCGTGCTGCAGCTGGGCAGCGGCCGCGTCGATGGCGTACTCGGCGACACCCCGGTGATCGCGTATGCCGCGTCCCAGACACCGGAGAAGTTCGCGCTGGTAGCCGAACTGAATCGCAGCCCGGTGGCCGTGGGGCTGCCCAAGGGCAGCGACCTCACCCCGGCGGTGCAGGCGGCGATCCAGGCCCTGATGACGACAGGGACCTACCAACAGATCTTCGCCAAGTGGGGCATGGCCAGCGCGGTGACGCCGACGCCGGCCCTCGAGCAATGAGCACCGCGACCCTGCCGGTTGCCGACGACGAAGACCAGCTCCCGATAGTCCGGCGGCGGAGCCCACTGCGGCTACTCGGCATGCTCGTCATGCTGGTGCTCGCCGCGATGCTGGTGAACACGCTGATTACCAACGAGCGGTTCGAGTGGGCAGTCGTCGCGCAATATCTGACGGTCGAAGCGGTGGTAGCCGGGGCGCTGCTCACGCTCGAGCTGACCGCCATCGCGATGGTGCTCGGTGTCGCGCTCGGGATCGTCCTCGCGCTGATGCGGATGTCCCGTAGCCGGCTGCTGGCCAGCACGTCGTGGGGCTTCGTGTGGTTCTTCCGAGGCACACCGCTGCTGATCCAGCTGATCTTCTGGTTCAACCTGTCGGCGCTGTATCCAGCACTGTCGCTGGGTATCCCGTTCGGTCCGGAGTTCGTGACCGGCAGCTCGAACGCCTTCATCACACCGTTCGTGGCCGCCGTACTCGGGCTCTCGCTCAACGAGGCCGCCTATATGGCCGAGATCGTCCGCGGTGGGCTGCTCGGCGTCGACCGGGGTCAAACCGAGGCCGCGCAGGCGCTCGGAATGCGTCGGCTACACATGCTGCACCGGATCGTGCTGCCACAGGCCATGCGGATCATCGTGCCGCCGGTGGCGAACCAGACGCTGTCGATGCTGAAGAACACCTCGCTGGTCAGCGTGCTGGGCGCGGCCGACCTGCTGCACAGCGCGCAGATCATCTACTCACGCACCTACCAGACGGTTCCGCTGCTCATCGTGGCCGCGCTGTGGTACCTCGCGATGACCTCGGTGCTGAGCGTCGGGCAGTACTACGTGGAGCGGTACTACCGACGCGGCGACCGGAGCGTGCTGCCCTCATGACCACGATCATTCAGGCGCCACTGGTCCGGGCCCGCAACCTGCGCAAGTCCTTCGGCCCGGTCGAGGTGCTGCGTGGCGTCGACCTGGAGGTGGACGCCGGCCAGGTGTGTTGCATCATCGGGCCGAGCGGTTCCGGCAAGTCGACACTGCTGCGCTGCATCAACCACTTGGAGAAGTTGGACGCGGGTCAGATCTATGTGAACGGCGAGCTGATCGGCTATCGCCGGGTGGCCAACAAGCTGGTCGAGCGCTCCGAGCGCGAGGTCGCCCGGCAACGGGCCGGCATCGGGATGGTGTTCCAGCAGTTCAACCTGTTTCCGCACATGACCGTGCTGGCGAACGTGATGGAGGCGCCGCGCCGGGTGCGGAAGGACCCCCCGGACGAGGTGCGGGAGCGGGCGCTGCACCTGCTGGACCGGGTAGGTCTGCCGGACAAGGCCAACGCGTACCCGGCGCAGCTGTCCGGCGGCCAGCAGCAGCGGGTCGCGATCGCCCGTGCGTTGGCGATGCGGCCCCTGCTGATGCTGTTCGACGAGCCGACCTCGGCCCTGGATCCGGAGCTGGTCGGAGAGGTGCTGGAGACCATGCGGACGTTGGCCGACGACGGCATGACGATGATCGTTGTGACGCATGAGATCGGGTTCGCCAAGGAGGTGGGCGACGTGCTGGCGTTCGTCGACCAGGGCGTGATCGTCGAGCGTGGGGTGCCGGACGAGGTGTTGGCGAATCCGACCAGTGAGCGGACCCGCGCATTCCTGTCGAAGGTGCTGTGAGGCGGTGGCCGGAGCAGCCAACGACCGGCTGGACGCCGAGGTAGCCGTGATCGGGGTCGGCACGGTCGGCAGCATGCTGATGTGGCAGTTGGCGCGGCGCGGGGTGCACGCCATCGGCTTCGAGCGCCACGCCCCCGGCCATGATCGAGGCGCGGTGGGCGGCGAGACCCGGCTGTTCCGGATGGCGTACGCCGAAGGAGCTCAGTACGCCGAGCTGTTGCGCCAGGCCCTGGGCTGTTGGCGCGACCTGGAGAGCGAGTCGGCGACGGCGCTGCTGGTGCAGTGCGGCGGACTGGCGATCGGTGATCTACAGGGCGACTACATCGGCGGACTGCTGGCGAACGCGCGGACGGCGGGCGTCCCGGTCGAGGTGTTCGATCGGAGGGCCGCGCACGACCGCTATCCCCAACACCTGCTCCGGGACGGCGAGGTCGCGGTGCTGGACCGTCAGGCCGGTTTCCTGCGCTGCGAGGCCGCGGTGATCGCGGCGGCGGCGACAGCGGAGCAGCACGGGGCCACGGTCCTGCGGCACACCGGCGTCGACGAGGTGCTCGAGCGCGGCGACCACGTCGAGATCCGCGCCGGCAAGGCGGCATGGCGGGTGCGCGACGCGGTGCTGTGCGCCGGCTCGTGGACCGCGCGGTTGCTGCCGGCGCCCTGGCGGGCACACCTGCAGGCCAGGCGCGTCCCGCTGAGCTGGTTCGCCGCCCGGCACCCCGAGGAATTCACCCCGCGCCGGTTCCCCATCTTCATCCGACGCACCGATGCCGTCGAGATCTACGGCGCACCGTCCGTCGACGGGGTGTCGGTGAAGGTCGCCAGTGCCGTCGGGTCGAGTCCGGTCGATGACCCCGACCAGGTCGAACGCCGGCACGGCCGCGCCGAGATCTCGGTGATGTCCCAGGCCGTCGGTGAGCTGCTGTCCGGGCTGCACCCCCACCCGGTTCGTACTGACAGCTTCACCGACCTGTACAGCTCGGACGGCACCCCGCTGGTCGGTCGGACCACAACCGGGGGGCGGCTGCTGGTCGCCGCCGCCTTCTCCGGCCGCGGCTTCAAATACGCGCCGGCTCTCGCCGCCGTCGTCGCCGATGCCCTGGTCGCTCATACCGAAGTGCCACTGGACTTCATGTCGCCGAGTCGACTCAGCTGACCGCCACGCCCTCGCCAGGGCGACATAACCCGGGCACCGAGTTTCGGCCTGGACTCAGTCCACCTGGTCGGCCGCGAACTGGCCATGCTGGGCTCGACCCGATCCGACGCGGTGGCCGCGCTGGCCGCCGTCGAACGCGGTGAGATCCGGCCTCCGATCGACTCGGTGCGAGACCTGGAGCAGACGCCCGACGCGTTCGTCCGGCTGCGCTCGGGAGCGGCAGTGGGCCGGGTCGTGATCGTCACTGGATAGCTTATCGGCCTCAATCTCGGCGCCTGGTCACGGGCGCCCCAACCAATCGAGGCGGCCCGAGGTCGCCACCTTCAGAGAACTTGCTGATCGCGATTGGGAGGACACCGTGAAGCCGAACCTCTTTGTCGGGCGAGCCGTCGTCACTGCGACGCTGACGGGCGCCGCGCTTCTCCTCACCGCCGGGCCCGCCGCGGCCGGCTCGGTCATCGAAGGACCGGTCACCGGCGATCCGGGCGCATGGGCCGCCATCGCTATCTCACCGCGCACCGGCAATGTCGGGTACACCTTCGATCACCCGACCCGGTCGAGCGCCGAGCGCGGCGCCGTCAGTAGGTGCCGCGCCTCCGACTGCCAGACCGTTGTCGTGGTCGCCAACGGATGCGCCGCCGTGGCACAGGCATCGAACCGCTCCTGGGGCTGGGCCTACGCGGGCTCACCCTCCTCCGCTCAAAGTCGAGCCGTGAGTGCGGCTCCAGGCGGTCGGGCCCGCGTGATCAAGTGGGTGTGCACCAGGGGTCACCAGTGACCTCCGCCAGCACCAGCCCCCGATCACCGTGGCGAGTACAGCAGGATGAGTACCGCGCGAGAGCCGCGTGTGGTGGGCGGGTGTCGCTGTCCCTGCCAAGTGACTATCCGGCACAGGATCCCGGTGAAGAGGACAGCGGCCGCGGTCATGAATGTCGCGCACAGCAGAAGGAACAGGCGCAGCCCGCGACGGACCCGGACAGCACCAGCGTGACGAACGCGAGCCAGAAGGCGACCCAGCCGGCCGACCAGGCCGCCCACCATCCCCAGACGCGCCCTTCCAGCCTCGAGCCGTGCGCCCCCGCACCGCTGGCCATGAGGTCCGGATCACTCGGGCGAACGAGATCGACGACCGCGACTGCCGGAAGCCAGAGGTTGGCGACGGGGATGAACCAGCTCGCCGTGGCCAGCCAGTCCGGTTGCCGGGGTGGTCGGATTCCCCGGCCGAGCGCGGACCGTCGCGCGCAAGTCATCCACCCGAGCGCCAGGAGCCCGGCGAGGTCCTTCCCATGCATGAATCCTGTCGCATCTGCTGACCCGGCGTTCGGCAAATCGGATGGGGTACGCGGTGATCCGCGCGATCGCTGACGCATTGCTTTTCTTCTGAGATGACCCCAACCATCGGGGTGTGGCGTGAGTCGTTGCTTGTGTTCTCGCCGTTCTTTGATTCTGGAGGTTGTGATGAACCAGCCGATTCCACTCAAGCTGGATTCCCCGGGGCAGGGCTCCCCCGTCGAGCTTGGTGTCCCCCGCCAGATTTGCCGGCTGTCGCAGGTCGCCGCGGTGCTGATCGTCGCTGTCACGCTGCCGCAGGCGATGGGCGTCGTCGCTAGCTGGCAAGCTTACGGTCGGTTGGACACGCTGCATGTCGGTCCACTACAGACACGTTTCGTGTCCAGCGCCGACGGGTTGGCGCTGGTGGCGACGCTGTCCGTGGTGTTGATGGTCGCCGCCACAGTGAGTTTGCTGATGTGGGTATGGCGCGCACGCTGCAACGCCGAGTTGATCGCGCCAAGCCATCACTTCCGGTTCTCCCGCGGGTTTGCCGTCGGGGCCTGGCTGGTGCCGATCGCTAACATTTGGTGGTCGCGGGCGGTGCTGGATGAGATTTGGTCAGCCAGCCGCCCTTCCTCCGGCGATGAGACGGACCGCCGCGGCCCGCTCATTCTGGGCTGGTGGCTGTGCGTGCTCGCCTACACCGTGCTGCGTGTCGTGAGCCCGTTCGCCTATGATCGAGTAACCATCATCCGGCATGATCCGACCGGCGGTGTGCAGGGTTTGGATGAGGCGCGCCAGGCGTTTCTGACCGTTTCCTTGCTCAATTCGCTGAGCCTGGCGCTCATGGTGCTCGGAACGCTTCTGCTGGCCGCGGCGATTCTCCGGATCTCACGCTGGCAAACGGATCTCACCTCCGATCGCCAAAACGGGTCACAGATCGAGATTCCTTCAAGCAAGTCCGTTTAGGGTCACGTCCCCACAGGCGGTGTATGTCTGTGACCTCTTCTACGTGCCTGGGCACGTAGAAGAGGTCACCGCATGGGTCTCCACGCGAACCCGGAAACGGACCCGCCTACCGGGTCGCTCAGGGGCGGGGTGCGGGGCACCGAGGCTGCCCTGTCATTGTGGGGGCATGGCCTTCGACGACCGAAATCGCCGTGCGCCCATCGACCATGACGGTCGGTATCGGCAGCAGGCACGGCCGCCGTACCCACGTCCACCTGCGCCGTCGCAACCGCCCGGGGGCTGGTACGGCGAGGTACCCCCGCCCCGGGGCCGGCATGGCGAGGCGCCCCCGCCCCGGCACGGCGAGGCGCCCCCGCCCGAGGGCAAGCGGTCCTCATTCACCATGAGCAAGGTCCTGGCCGGTGGGCTTGCGGCGTCGACGTCCGCGGTGTGTGGCTCCTACTTCGGCGCGTTCGGGACGGTCGGCGGCGCGGCGGCGGGCTCGGTTGCCACCGCACTCAGCACCGAGATCTACCAGCGGTTCCTTGAGCGCACCCGGGACCGGCTCCGCCCGCGCTCCCGGCGCGACAGCGGCCGCTCCGGGCACGGCACGCAGCACCCGTCGCCGGCCGCAACGCCGGCACCCAGCGCGCCCGCCCGCGCGCCCCGCGGTCGTCTGCTGCCCCGGCTCCTGGTCGTATCCCTGGTGATTTTCGCGGTGGGGATGGGTGTGGTTACCGGCATCGAGTGGGCGCGGGGCGAGCCACTGTCCGGCGAGCCGGTGTCCGGCGAGGCGCACAGGACCAGCCTGGGTGGGCTCCTCGGTGGCGGCCTGGGCTCGACCGTGGACGGCCTGCTCGGTGGCTCGTCGTCGTCCAAGCAGGGCTCCGACGACGAGAAGCGACAGCCCCACGGGATCGTCGGCGGGCTGTTGTCCGGGCTGACCGGCTGAGAACCCGCCGGGCGCCGTCACGAGTTGGACCCGTCGAGCGCGCGTGCCATGATCATGGCCGTCCCGGTTCCCGATGTGCACGTCTGGAGGCGCCAGCATGGCCCCCGCCCGGGACGCAGCCAGGGCTGCCGCCACCTACTCCCCGTCGCGCGGCCGGGAACTCAACAGCGGCGTGCTGCCCGGCAACGTGCGCGCCGACGACTGGATCATGCTGGGGCTCGCCGTGGTGTCGGTGGGCCTGCTCGGCTACCTGGTGCTCAGCCCGCCGTCCTACCAGGCCGGGCTCTGGATCTTCTACGCCGACTGCGCCTTGTCCGCGGTGTTCCTCGTCGAGTTCCTCTGGCGCTGGCGCAAGCACCGCTGGGAGAAGCGGTTCCTGGGCCGCAACTGGTACGAGCTGTTCGCCATGCTGCCGGTCGCCCACCCGGCGCTGATGACCCACCGCTTCCTTGTGGTGGTGCTGCTGGTGGTGCGCATCGGGCGGGCGGCCGACCGGGCTGTCGGCGAGCAGTTCACCTACCGGCTGGTGGACAAGTTCTCCGAACCGATCGTGCGCGCGATCAAGAAGCCGATCACCGTCGCCGTCCTGGACGAGGTGGTCAAGGTGCTGGAGACCGGCAACTATCCAGAGAACCTGGCCAAGTCGCTCACCGCGAACAAGGACGAGCTGCGCGCGATCATCCACGAGAAGATCACCGAGGACGAACAGCTCGGCAAGCTCAAGCGTGTGCCGTTCCACGGCGAGATCGTCCACGCCGTGATCGACACCTCGTTCCGGGTGGTCCTCGAGGTGCTGCAGGACCCGCGCATCGACGACTTCTTCTCCGCGGTCGTCCGGGACAACCGCGAGCAGATCAGGCGCGCGGTCCAGCTCGGCCTCAACGACATCGACTCCGAGGACAGCGAGCAGGCCCTGCGGGTGCGGACCCAGCGGTCGGCGGCCCGCGAGTTCGACCAGCGCCACCCGCGCTAGCGGCCAAGCACGCAGGGCGGGCGGAATACCGAAATAAGCGCGGTGCGGACACGCACCTTCATGGGCGCCCGATTCGATGGCCGAAGTCCGACAAACCTGGCGGTGTGCAATGAGCGATGTGGTCGCTGCGACGGCAAGCACGGCGGCGCTCCGGCCGCGCAAGGCGACGGCGGCGGACCTGCCCGCCGTCGCTGA
>DATHIT010000448.1:0-22155 GCA_035489915.1 Pseudonocardia sp.
TGCTCGCGCAGCGCGGTCCCGAGACTGCTGGCCCTGCCCCGCAACGAGGAGGCTATTGCGGTCACAGCTCGGTTTCCCCACTCCATCGATCCGGATAACTCGGGGTCTACCGTATCGCCGCCGGAGAATCGGCCGGGGATGGCCTCACCCAATGCCGGCGGCGTCCATGCCGCGCAGCTCCTTCTTCAGGTCGCTGATCTCGTCCCGCAGCCGCGCGGCCAGCTCGAACTGCAGGTCGCGGGCGGAGGCCAGCATCTGCTCGGACAGCTGCTGGATCAGGTCGGCCAGCTCGGCGCGCGGCATGTTCGAGGTGTCCCGCCCGGCGATAACCCCGGAGCTCGCCCGGCCCGGCTCCCCGGCGGCCCGCTTGCCGCGGGACTGGTTCCGCCCGGAGCCGCCGACCGGGACTTCCTCGGCCTCCCGGTACACCAGGTCCAGGATGTCGGCGATCTTCTTGCGTAGCGGCTGTGGGTCCAGCCCCTTCGCCTTGTTGTAGGCGATCTGCTTGTCCCGCCGCCGATCGGTCTCCTCGATGGCGAACTTCATCGAGTCGGTGATCGAGTCGGCGTACATGTGCACCTCGCCGGACACGTTCCGCGCCGCCCGGCCGATGGTCTGGATCAGCGAGGTGCCCGAGCGCAGGAAGCCTTCCTTGTCCGCGTCCAGGATGGCCACCAGGGAAACCTCGGGCAGGTCGAGGCCTTCCCGAAGCAGGTTGATGCCGACCAGCACGTCGAAGTCGCCCAGCCGCAGCTGGCGCAGCAGCTCCACCCGGCGCAGCGTGTCCACCTCGGAGTGCAGGTAGCGCACCCGGATGCCCAGCTCGAGCAGGTAGTCGGTGAGATCCTCGGACATCTTCTTGGTCAGCGTGGTGACCAGCACCCGCTCATCCCGCTCGGCGCGCTCACGGATCTCGTGCACCAGGTCGTCGATCTGCCCCTTGGTCGGCTTGACCACAACCTTCGGGTCAACCAGGCCGGTCGGCCGGATGACCTGCTCGACGAACTCGCCGCCGGTGCGCTGCAGCTCGTAAGGCCCCGGGGTCGCCGACAGGTACACCACCTGGCCGACCCGGTCAGCGAACTCCTCCCAGGTCAGCGGGCGGTTGTCCACCGCGGAGGGCAGCCGGAAGCCGTACTCCACCAGGTTCCGCTTGCGGGACATGTCGCCCTCATACATCCCGCCGATCTGCGGCACCGTCTGGTGCGACTCGTCGATGACCATCAGGAAGTCGTCCGGGAAGTAGTCCAGCAGGGTGGCCGGCGCGGTGCCCGCACCCCGGCCGTCGATGTGCCGGGAGTAGTTCTCGATGCCCGAGCAGAACCCGACCTGGCGCATCATCTCCACGTCGTACTGGGTGCGCATCCGCAGTCGCTGGGCCTCCAGCAGCTTGCCCTGCCGCTCCAGGTCGGCCAGCCGCTCCTCCAGCTCCTTCTCGATGTCCCGGATGGCCCGCTCCATCCGCTCCGGGCCGGCCACGTAGTGCGTGGCCGGGAAGATCCGGACCGTGTCGACCTGCTTGACCACGTCTCCGGTGAGCGGGTGCAGGTAGTAGAGCGCCTCGATCTCGTCGCCGAAGAACTCGATCCGGATCGCCAGCTCCTCGTACGCCGGGATGATCTCCACGGTGTCCCCGCGGACCCGGAAGGTGCCTCGGTTGAACGCCATGTCGTTGCGGGCGTACTGAACGTCCACCAGCGCGCGCAGCAGCGTGTCCCGGTCGACCTGGTCCCCCACGTCCAGCTGCACCGACCGGTCCAGGTAGGACTGCGGGGTACCCAGGCCGTAGATGCAGGACACCGACGCGACAACCACGACGTCCCGGCGGGAGAGCAGGTTCATGGTGGCCGAGTGGCGCAGCCGCTCGACGTCGTCGTTGACCGACGAGTCCTTCTCGATGTAGGTGTCGGTCTGCGCGATGTACGCCTCGGGTTGGTAGTAGTCGTAGTACGAGACGAAGTACTCCACCGCGTTGTTCGGCAGCATCTCGCGCAGCTCGTTGGCCAACTGCGCGGCCAGCGTCTTGTTCGGCGCCATCACCAGGGTGGGCCGCTGCAACCGCTCGATCAGCCAGGCTGTGGTGGCCGATTTGCCGGTGCCGGTGGCGCCGAGCAGCACGATGTCCTGCTCGTTGGCCCGGATCCGGCGCTCCAGCTCCTCGATCGCGGCCGGCTGGTCGCCGGCCGGCTCGAACTCGCTGACCACCTCGAAGCGGCCGTTCTCCCGGGGGACGTCCTCCACCGGCCGCGCGTCGGAGTGCGCGGTGACTGGGTACTCAGTCGCGAATGCCACGGTATCGAGAGTAAGCCTTCCCTCTGACAGTATCGGTTGCGATGCACCCGCCGAAGGTCGAGACGTTCGACGTGCACGCATGCACCAACACCGATCCGAAGGGTTTTGTTCGCCCGGTCGACGAGTATCGCACCGAGGAGTTCGGCCTCTACCTGGATCGGGCGATGCGGGACCACCCCCGGTTCGCCAGGGTCGAGTCGTGGCTGCTGCCGGCGCTCGGGATCCGGGTGACCGACTGGTGGTTTCGGCCCGGCCAGGAGCGCGACCAGGACTTCTACCTCGACATGGTGGACATCGACCGGACTGGCCCGGACGGCTCGGTGTGGCGCACGGTGGATCACTACCTGGACATCGTGGTGCGCACCGGGCGGACCAGCACGGTGGTCGACCTGGACGAGTTCGTCACCGCGGTGGCCAGCGGGCTGCTCTCCCGCGCCGAGGCCGAACGCGCGCTGGCCAACAGCTACCGGGTGCTCACCGGGCTCGGCGAGCACCGCCACGACGTGAACGCCTGGCTGACCAGCCTGGGTATCCAGCTGACCTGGCGCCGCCACCCGGCCAGCCGCAAGCCAACCTAGCCGGGCTGGCCGTCGCGCAGGCGTCGCACCCCGTCCACAAGCAGTCCCAGTCCGAACTGGAACTCCTCGGCGAGCGACTGGGGCAACACGTCGGCGACTGACACCGTGGCCGGGAACCGCTCCGGGTCCAGCGACCGGTACAGCGTGCGGAGATCGTCCGCCGTGGCTTGCGCGGTCAAGGCCTCCTCGCTCAGTTGCAGCCCGAACCCGATGACGTAGCGGGCCACGGCGGTGTAAGTCAGCGCGGCGAGCTCCGGGGAGAGGCCGCCGGCCAGCAGGGCTCGCAGGGCACTCTCCCGTCCCCTGAGCGCATTCGGCCCTGCCGGGACATGGCCCAGGAAGAGCACGACAGCCTTCGGGTGGGCCCGCAGCACCTCGAAGAGCACTTCCGCCCCGGCGATGACCGCGGCCTCCCAGGTCGGCACCGGCCCTCGTGCCCTCCCGATCGCGGTTACCTCGCCGAGCAGCCGATCGGCCACATAGGTGAGGATCTCGTCCTTCCCGCTGACCCGGCGATACAGGGTCGCGGTGCTGGACCCGAGCCGCTCGGCGAGCGCCCGCATGCTGAACTCCTGGGCACCGACCTCATCCACCAGCGCGAGGGCGGCGTCCACGATGCGCTCGAGCGGCACCGGAGGGCGCCCGCGTCCGGCGGTGGGCTGGGCGGCGCCCAGACGCGCGCTCCACCAGCGCGGACTTCCCGGGCGATCAACCTCGTCAGGCACGGCGGACACCCTCGCACACCCCATTAGTGGCATAGCGGACACCTGATTCGTTATTACGGCTACAGTGTAGCCGAAAGCGATATTCGGAGGAGCTATGCACGAAGGCGGATTCGGTCGGGACCAGGCGTACGACAGCCTGGTCGACGGGATGAAAGTCCGGTTCAAGCGATACGGCTACGGCCCGACGCTGCTGCTCCTGCACGGTTCAGGCGGCAGCCTGGAGAGCTTCGACGAGATCGCCTGGCACCTGTCCTGGCGGTTCGACGTGGTCCGGGTGGACCTACCCGGGTTCGGCCACACCGGCCCACGCCCGGACCGGGACTACCGGATTGAGACCTACGTGGAGTTCGTCCGCCTCTTCTTGATCGACCAACAGATCGAGCGCTGTGTCCTCGGCGGTCATTCCCTGGGCGGCAACATCGCCTGGAACCTTGCGCTCACCCACCCGGAGCAGGTCGACCGCCTCATCCTGATGAACGCCACCGGTTATCCGGACAAGGCACTTCCGCCCGCGTTCCTGCTGGCCCGCAACCCGGTGGGCCGCCAGTTGATGCGCCACCTGAGCGCGCGGGCCGCGACCGCGCACAGCCTGCGCCAGATGGTCGGGCCGGACTTCCAGGTCCCCGAGTCGATGATCGATCGGGCGCACCAGCTGATGGATCGCCCCGGTAATCGCGAAGCGTTCATCGACTTCGCGCGCACCGACCAGGAGGACAACTCCGCGGCGATACCCAAGATCATGGCGCCCACCCTGATCCTGCGTGGATCCGACATCGACGGGCAGCACTTCGGTCGGGACATCAACGACAGCGCGGAGAAGGTCCTGCCCGGGGTCGGCCATCTGATGCCTGAGGAGGCGCCGGTCGAGGTCGCCCGCGCGATCATCAAGTTCACCGGCGTGCGGTCATGATGACCTTCTTCGTCGCCCGCGGCGAGGACCTTCCGCTGGACGCGGCCGCCCGGTCCGCCTCCCCCAGCGGTTTTGTCCGGCTCAGCGACGGCATCACCGAGTACCGCCTCTCCGGTCCAGCCGGGGGCGACCTCGTGGTGCTGGTGCCGGGGCTGACCGTCCCGCTGGGCTACTGGGACGCCGTGGTCGACGCGTTGAACGCGCGGGGCTACCGCACGCTCGCCTACAGCGGCTACGGGCGCGGCCTCTCCGACCGCATCCATGGCCGCTATGACCAGCCGCTCTTCATCCGCCAGCTCACCGAACTCCTCGCCGCGCTGGATCTGGATCCCGCCTGCCACCTCGTCGGCACCTCGATGGGCGCCCTCGTCGCGATGGCCTACACCGCCGGTGCCTTCACCGCCCCGGTATCGCTGACCGTGATCGGGCCCGCCGGTCTGAGCAGCGCCAGCTCCACAGCGCGACGTGTGCTCCGCTTCGAGACCCTCGCTGCCCTCCTCGGGCGGCGCCTGGGCCAACGCGCCCTGCGCGCGCACATGGGGCACAACGTGCACACCGAAGCGGACTCCCGCCGGCTGACCGCACTTGTCGGGCAGACGTACCGGCACGAGGGCTCGATCTACGCGCTGGTCTGCACCGTGCGGGACTACCCGCTCGCCGGCCAGGAGCAGCTGTACTCCCGCGTCGGCCAGCTGGACCTGCCGAAACTGCTGCTGTGGGGCGAACACGACGCGGTCACCCCGCGAGACCTGATGGACCAGGTACGCACCTTGCTGCGCCCTGCCGAGGCTCAGGTGGTGGCGGACTGCGGCCACATGGCCCCCTACGAGCAACCGGCCGTGGTAACCGCCCGACTCACCCAATTCTTCTCAACCGTCGAGGCAAAGGCCTGACCCATGACAAACCCCAGCTATGACGCCGACGTCCTGGTGGTCGGCGCCGGCCCGGTCGGCCTCACCCTGGCGCTCGACCTGGCCCGCCGCGACGTGCGGGTCCGGGTGGTCGACCGCGCACCCAGCGCCTTCCTCGGCTCCCGGGCGAAAGGCATCCAGCCGCGCACCCTCGAGGTATTCGACGACCTCGGCATCGTGGACGAGGCCATCGCGGCCGGCGGGGAGTACCCGCCGATGGGCGTCCACCTGGGTCCGCTCACGATTCCGTGGCGCATGTACCGGCACCAGAACCCGACGCCCCCGACGCCTTATCCGAACGTGCTGCTGCTGCCCCAGTCGCGCACCGCCCACATCCTGCGCCGTGCCCTGGAACGCCACCAGGTCGCCGTCGAGTTCGGCACCGAGGTCCGCGAGGTGTACCAGGACGAACACGGCGCAACCGCTGTGCTGGCGTCGGGGCCACAGCTCCGCGCCCGCTACCTCGTCGGCGCTGACGGCGGAGCGAGCGCGGTCCGGAAGTCGTCCGACCTGCGCTTCGAGGGCACCACGGACGACACCGACAAGATGATCATCGCTGATGCCACCATCGACGGCTTGTCGCGCGACCGATGGCACGTGTGGCGCCGAACCGCTGGCTTCGTGGGGGCGTGCCCACTGCCCCACTCATCCCAGTTCCAGGTGATGATCCGGCTGCGGCCCGAGGAGAACCCCGATCTCAGTGAGCCCGCCCTCGCGGCGCGGTTCCGCGACCTGGTCGGCGGCACGATCACCTTGCGGGACGTCACCTGGGTGTCGATCTTCCGGCCCAACGTGCGCCTGGTGGAGCAGTACCGACGAGGCCGGATCCTGGTCTGTGGCGACGCTGCCCATGTGCACACACCCGCGGGCGCGCAGGGCCTGAATACCGGAGTCCAGGACGCCTACAACCTCGGGTGGAAGCTCGGGCAGGTCCTCGCCGGGGCGTCCGACACGCTCCTGGACAGCTACGGGGGCGAGCGCCGACCTGTCGCCGCGCAGGTGCTCGGCCGCTCCAGCGAACTGTACGAGGGACTGCGCCGACCCAGGGCGTCGAAGTTCACCCGCTCCGAGGAGGACCGCCAGCTCACCATCTCCTACCACGGTGGGCCGCTCGCCCCGGCGGACAGCCCCCGCACCACCACACTGCGGGTCGGCGACCGCGCCCCGGACGGCCCGATCAGCGGGCCCGCGACCCGCCTGTTCGACCTCTACCGGGGCCCACACTTCACCTTGCTCGGTTTCGGGGAGCGGGCCGCCATGGCCCTGCCCATGGTCAGCTGGCCCGATCGGGGCGCCGGGCTCACCCGGTACGCGGTCCCCGAAGATGGCGGACCCGACGGAGTGCTCGCCCAGACCTATGGAATCACCGAGGACACCCAACTGCTGATCAGGCCCGACGGGTACATCGCGCACATCGACACCGGTGACTGGGCCGCGAGCCTCGCCTTCTCTACCCGAGACCTCGCGCCCGCGAACCAGGAGCAACCGGGCTGAGCACGGGTACCCGCGGCGGACCCACCCCTGACCGAGCCGCGGCCGGGTCCGGCACGGCCCAAGACAGAACAGCGGGCTGACCGAGCGGTCGGAGCCGCTGGGTCAGCCCGCTGGGCTGAATCGTTGGGTCAGCCGGCTTACTGGGCCGGGGGAACCGCGCGCTTGGCCACCACGGGCTGGGCGCCGCCCGCGCTGGGCTGGAGGACCGCCTTCTGGTTCGACACCTTCGGGGCCCGCTCCTCGCCGCCGGATGAGCGCTCCGCGCCGCCCCCACCGCGGGAGCCGCTGCCCGCGGAGCCGGAACCGCCGCCATGGGAACCAGAACCGCCGCCGGATGAGCTGGAGCTCCGGGGGGACGAGTCCCGGCTGCCCTCGGACTGGCCGCCGCCGCCCCCGTTGGAGCTACCGCCGGAGCTGCCACCCGAGCCGCTCGAACTGCGCTGCTCGCCACCGGTGGAGGACCCGCTGCCCGAGCGCTCCTTCGGCGGGGCGGCCGGCTTCTGAGCCGGCGGCTTCTCTGCCGGCGCCTGCTTGACGGCCGGCGCCTGCTTCTCTGCCGGCGCTTGCTTGACGGGCGGCGCCTGCTTGACGGGCGGCGCCTGCTTCTCGACCGGGGCCGCCGGCTTGGCCGGAACCGGCTTCTCGACCGGCACCGCCGGCTTGACGATGTGCGCCGAGCTGTCGGCGTTAGGCGCCGGAGCCGGCTTCACCTCGGGCTTCGGATCTTGCTTCACCTCGGGCTTGGCCGGACCGGCGTTGCCCTGGTTAGGAGCGCCGTTGAGCGGCTTGGCCTCGGTCCCGCCGCCCGTGGCCGGGGTCGTGCCCGGTCCACCGTTGGACCGATTCGGCGTGCCGGCCTCACCATTGGCGGGCAGGGTGGTCGGCTGGTCCTTGGCCGGCAGGGTGGTGGTCTGGTCGTCCTTGTCCGGCTGGTTGTGCCCTGGCCGCGGCGAACCCTGCGCCGGACCGCCCGGCTTGGGGGCGTCTGGGTTGGGGTCCGGCTTCGCGTCGGGGTCGTGTGGCCTCGGGCCGTTGCCAGGCCAGGGCCAATTTCCCGGATCGGGCCGAGGGCCGTGGTGACCGTCGCCGCCGTTGTTGTTGTCGCCGCCGTTGTTGTTGTCGCCGCCGTTGTTGTGATCACCGCCGTTGTTGTGATCACCGCCGTTGTCGTGATCCCGGCCGTCGTGGTCGTCATCCCGGCCATCGTGGTCGTTGTTGTCGCTGTCGCTGTTGTTGTCACGGTCACGATCGCGGTTGCGGTCGTTGTCCCGGTCCTTGTTGTCGTCGTCCGAGTCCCGGAGGTCGACCGGCACCCAGTCGTTCGTGTTGACCCAGTTACCCCGCGGCAGCACGGTGACCCCGCTGGACAGCGAGCGCGCCCCAGCCGGGGCGGCGACACCGGGCTTGAGCTGCACGAGCTGCTCACCCGGGTTGAGAACCTGCGCGACCGCCGGAACCGGGCCGGACGGCGCGGCAGACAGCGCCGGCGGCGGGGCCGCCGACAGCGCGACCGGAGCGGGCAGCGGTATAGCGCCGGACACCACCGACTGGGCGATCACGGTGACCGCGCCGAGCGCGCCCACGGTGAGCACCGCCGCCGTGGCGGCGGTGGTGGTCCGGTTCATCGCGTTCGCCTGTCGGATGACGGCGTCGACCGGGGGCAGCATGACGGCTCGGGTCAGGTCCTCGTCCAGCCGGCGCAGCGCGGCGGCTCCGAGGTTGACGTTCTCGTTCACATGTCCTCCCAGTTCACGGCGGAGGGCTGGGTCGCCGGGCGCAGCGCCATGTACTCGTTGAGCTCACGGCGGGCCTGCGCCACGCGACCTTCGGCCACCCCAAAGTCAATGCCCTCGATCTCCGCTACCTCGTCGAGGGGTAGGTGCGCGATGTCTACCAGCACCAGTACCCGGCGCCGGTAGAGCGGGATCTGGCGCAGCGCGTCCAGCACGGCGGCGTGCGCCGGGTCCTCGGACGGCGTGTCAGCGGGGCGGGCGCGGTCGAGGCCGAGCTTCGCCTTCAGGCGACGCCACTTGCCGGTGGTGCCCTGCACCGCCATCTCCCGCACCCAGTCCGTCGGGTTGGGCAGCTCACGGATGTCCGCCCAGCGCTGCCAGGCCCGCGCGTACGCTTCCTGGACCAGATCCTGCGCCTCGGCCGAGTTCAGCGTGATCATGCACAGCTGCGCGACCAGCCTCGGGTAGTTCATCTCCAAATGCGCACCGAACTCGGCGCGCAAGCTGGGTTCCGGCGCGATCGTGACAGTCGCGCCCGGATACCCCATCTCGGGCCCCGGTTGCATGCCCATCCCGTGCTCCACGTCACTCCCCCTGCCGCCGAATGGCCGCCCCCAGATTGCTCGGATTTCGGAGAGAAGGGCGGCTCGGGGGGCGTGACCGCCCCTTCTCCACATGGCCTAGACGCTTGCTGCGCCCGCCTTGCATCGAGTGTGTCGAAGGGCGGCGGGAAACCGTTACAGCCCGGCGGAACTCGTGTGGGCCGGGCCCGGTTCAGGTATCCGCCATCCGGTGTGTCTCGCCCAGCGGTCGGCCTCGATCCGTGCGCCGTCCCCCCAAGCTTGCCCGACCGCGTCCTGGCCGCCCGCCGCACCATCCCGGCGCATCGTCGCCACGTACTCCTCCCTGGCCTTCGGCTCGGCGCGCAGCCAGTCCCGCTGGAGCAGGGCGTTCCGGTGTTCGGCCGAGTCCACCGGACGCACCAGCAGCTCCGCCGGCCGCCCGGGGTCGGCCGAGGCGTACGTCCGGGTGGCCCCATCTCCCGGGTCCGGCACCGGGTCCCGCCGCGATGCCTCTGCCATCCGGACGAATCCGGCGGCCCGCAGCGCCGGCCGCAGCTCGTCGGCCACCTCCAGGGACGCCACCCCCAGCTGGATGTGCAGCAGGTCGGGGGCGGGCAGGCCGGGTACCGAGGTCGGTCCGATGTGGGCAACCGCCGTCGCGGCGTCGCCGACCGCGTGCCGGATCCGCGCGGCCAACCTGGCGTACTGGGCCGGCCATCCGGCCTCGGGTTCCACCAACCGGCTCGGGGCCGGCGGAGGTGAGCGGTCCAACCGCAGGTTCGCCTCGAAAGGGCGCAGCCGCTCCTGCCACAGCCGGTCCACCTCGGCGAGCACCGTGTCCGGGGTGCCCGAGTTGTCCAGCCACACGTCGGCCGCGGCGCGGCGGGCGGCCTCGTCGGCCTGGGCGGCGATCCGGGCGCGGGCGTCCTCGGCGGTCATGCCACGGTCGGCGACCAGCCGCCGGACCCGCTCCTCCTCGGCCGCGTGCACCACCACGACCAGCGCGAACGCCGGAGCCAGCGAGCCCTCCACGAGCAGCGGGATGTCCTGCACCAGCACGGCGTCCTCGGCCGCGGCGGCCACCAGTTCGGCGGTGCGCTGACCGACCAGCGGGTGCACGATGCCGTTCAGCCGGCGCCGGGCGTCCGGGTCGCCGAATACGATCGAGGCGAGTTTCGGCCGGTTCAGTGCGCCGAGCTCGTCGAGCACCTCTTCGCCGAAGGCGGCCACCACGCTCGCCAGCCCCGGGCTGCCCGGTTGGACCACCTCGCGGGCGATCACGTCGGCATCCACCAGCGTGGCGCCCAACTCCACCAGCCGCCGAGCCACCGTGGACTTGCCCGCGCCGATGCCGCCGGTCAGCCCGATCCGCAACATGGTGGTGACGCTATCGCGACTCTCCGGTGGGCTCCCGGGCGAGGTTGGGCAGCACCCGCTGGACCATGTCCACCATCACCGCGCGGGTGTACTCGGGCGGGACCACCCCGCGCTGCATCGTCATGGTGATCGAGGACCGGCCGCTGCTGACCATCAGGACGGACTTCACCTTCTCGTCGAACAGCACCGCCCGCGCGCTGCCGATGGACAGGCTGTCCGACGCGGCGGCCTCGAACCGTTCGGCGGCCACATTCGTGCTGAGCTGCTTGTCGGCGGCGGCCCGGCTGGTGTACGCGGCCAGGACCATCTCCAGGTCGGCGGTGGCGGCGCGGTGGCCGGGGCGGTCGTACTGGCAGGTGAGCCGCTCCAGCCGGCCCACCGACGGCGCCGGCAGCCCCAGCACGGTGTGCACCGAGACGCTGTCCACCGGCTGACCGAGCAGCGCGGACATCGCCGGCCCGGCCAGCACGTCCGTGCAGTCGATCGGCAGCAGCGTCTCCCGCTGCGTCGGGCCCAGCGCGCGGCCCGACCCGGGCTCGTTGGAGAAGGTGGGAATGGGCTCCTCGGTGTCGCGCTGGCCGGCGCTGTTCCCGCAGCCGGCGAGCGCGCCGAAGACGATCGCGGCAAGCGCCACGATTCCAGCGGTGAATGGTCCAGCACGCACGGTTCGCACGGTAGCCCCGCCGGCGGCCCACGCCGTTATTACACGGCCTAAACCACTCGAGCCGGGTACCCCCGAAAGTCTTTGGGGGTACCCGGCTCGGTGAGTCAGGCTGCCCCGGCGTCAGTGCGCCGGGACCGGTCGATCAGGCGTGCTCAGGCACCGCCGGACAGCTTCTCCCGCAGAGCGGCGAGCTGCTCGTCGCTGGCCAGCGTGCCGCCGTCGGTGGTGGCGCCATCCGAGGAGTAGGTCGACGGGGCCGGCCCGCTGCCGCCTTCCTCGGTGCCCGCCGCCGCGTCGGCCTCGGCGGCCTTCTTCAGCTGCGCGATGTGCTGCTCGAAGCGGACGTGCGCCTCGGCGTACTGGCGCTCCCACTCCTCGCGCTGCTTGTCGTACCCCTCTTGCCAGTCCTGGGTCTCCGGGTCGAAGCCCTCGGGGTAGATGTAGTTGCCCTCGTTGTCGTACTCGGCGGCCATGCCGTAGCGAGTCGGGTCGAACTCCGTCTCCGGGGTCATACCCTCGTTGGCCTGCTTGAGCGACAGCGAGATGCGCCGGCGGTCGAGATCGATGTCGATGACCTTGACCATGCAGTCGTCGCCGACCTGCACGACCTGCTCCGGGATCTCCACGTGGCGCTCGGCCAGCTCGGAGATGTGCACCAGGCCCTCGATGCCCTCCTCGACGCGGACGAACGCGCCGAAGGGAACCAGCTTGGTGACCTTGCCCGGCACGATCTGGCCGATCGCGTGGGTGCGGGCGTAGAGCCGCCACGGGTCTTCCTGGGTGGCCTTGAGCGACAGCGAGACGCGCTCGCGGTCAAGGTCGACGTCGAGCACCTCGACGGTGACCTCCTGGCCGACCTCGACAACCTCGCTCGGGTGGTCGATGTGCTTCCAGGACAGCTCGGAGACGTGCACCAGGCCGTCAACGCCGCCCAGATCCACGAATGCACCGAAGTTGACCACCGAGGACACGACGCCCTTGCGCACCTGGCCCTTGGCCAGCTGGTTGAGGAACTCGCTGCGGACCTCGGACTGGGTCTGCTCGAGCCACGCCCGGCGGGACAGCACCACGTTGTTGCGGTTCTTGTCCAGCTCGATGATCTTGGCCTCGATCTTGCGGCCGACGTACGGCTGCAGATCGCGGACCCGGCGCATCTCCACCAGCGAGGCGGGCAGGAAGCCACGCAGCCCGATGTCCAGGATCAGGCCGCCCTTGACGACCTCGATGACGGTGCCCTCGACCGGCTCGTCGGCCTCCTTGAGAGCCTCGATCGTGCCCCAGGCGCGCTCGTACTGCGCGCGCTTCTTGGACAGGATCAGGCGCCCTTCCTTGTCCTCCTTCTGGAGGACCAGCGCCTCGACGTACTCTCCGACCTTGACGACATCGGCCGGGTCGACGTCGTGCTTGATGGACAGCTCCCGGGACGGGATGACGCCTTCGGTCTTGTAGCCGATGTCGAGCAGAACTTCGTCCCTGTCGACCTTGACGATGGTGCCTTCAACGATGTCGCCATCGTTGAAGTACTTGATCGTCTGGTCGATGGCGGCGAGGAAGTCCTCCTCCGTCCCGACGTCGTTGACTGCGACCTGCGGTGTGGTCGGGGCGGCGGTGGTGTCGGTGGACATGCGGTGGGTTGCTCCGGTATGGATTGATGGAGAGATGGGCAGGGGCTCTGGCGGTGCGGTGGGGATAACTGCCGATACGAACCCGTCACCGTCCAACGCGGACCGGCGACGGAATATTTCAAGCAGCAGATAAACCCATGCCCCTCCATGCTACGCGTCACCCGATCGAGCGGGCAACGCCGCCCCCGCGCCGATAGCCCTTTCCCAGCGCGGGAAAGATGCGCCGGTGGACTCCACGGAGAAACGTCTCAGCGTGGCCGCGGTGGCCCGGCGGCCGATGAGCTCCGCCGCCTCCACCGCCGCCAGCCGGCGCTGGTGGGACGCCGATGCCGAGGACTACCAGACCGAACACGGCGCGTTCCTGGGTGATGAGGACTTCATCTGGTGCCCGGAGCGGCTCCGCGAAGCCGACGCCCGGCTGCTCGGTGAGCCCGAGGCGCTGGTCGGGGCGAGGGTGCTCGAGGTGGGCTGTGGGGCGGCCTCCTGCGCCCGGTGGCTGGCCCGCCAGGGTGCCAGGGCGGTCGCCCTGGACCTCTCCGCCGGGATGCTGCGGCAGGCCGCGTTGGCCGACGGGCGCACCGGTGTGACAGTGCCGTTGGTGCAGGCCAGCGCGGAGCAGCTGCCGTTCGCCGACGCCAGCTTCGACCTGGCCTGCTCCGCGTTCGGCGCGGTCCCGTTCGTGGCCGACCCCGGCGCGGTGATGCGCGAGGTGGCCAGGGTGCTGCGCCCCGGAGGCCGCTGGGTGTTCGCGGTGAACCACCCGATGCGCTGGATGTTCTCCGACGATCCTGGTCCGGACGGGTTGACGGTGATCCAGTCCTACTTCGACCGCTCGCCGTACGTGGAGGTGGACGACCAGGGCACACCCAGCTACGTCGAGCACCACCGCACCCTGGGCGACCGGGTGCGGGACGTGGTGGCCGCCGGGTTCCGACTCGAGGATCTGGTGGAACCGGAGTGGCCGGAGGAGCTCACCGAGACCTGGGGGCAGTGGTCACCGCTGCGCGGCGCGCTGTTCCCGGGCACGGCCATCTTCTGTTGCGTCAAGCCGGGCTGACCGGTTCTCAGCGTTGGGCGGCCGCCGGGAAGCCCGGAAAAATACCCGTCAGGGAAGGTCGACCACCTGTTTCAGCGATAACCGCGATCACCCTCCGGATCGTCAAATGACCACATGCGCGATCATGGGCCCGGTGGCGGCCAGCGAGCACGTCGGCACGCCCTCGGTGGCCTGTTCGTCCCCTTGGCCGGCCTGCTGGTGGCCGCGGTGGCCTGCTCCGGCGCGCTGATCAACGGCTCACTGATTAACGGCTCGCTGGTCCACGGCTCAGCCCCGGCGCGGGCAGCCGGGCCGGTGAGCGGCGAGGTACAGCTGGCCGCCTCGTCGCCGGCGGTCGGCCTCACCGACGCGGTGGCCCGGATCGACGCGATGGGCGCCTCGGGGCCGTCCAAGGCCGAGTACGGCATCGCGGTGCTGGACCGCCGCACCGGGCAGCTCACCCTCGGCGAGGAGGGCGCGGTGCCGTTCTACTCCGCCTCGGTGGTGAAGCTGTTCACCGTGGTGGACATCCTGCACCGCGCCGACGTCGGCACGGTCAGCCTCACCGACACCCAGCGGACCCAGATCCAGCGGGCCCTGCGGGTGAGCGACAACCAGGCGATGAACGCGCTCTGGGAAGCGTTCGGCGGGTCGCGCACCGTGACCGAGCTGGTCGGCCTTGCCGGGCTGCGGGACACCAAACCGCCCGAGCAGCCCGGCGCGTGGGGCAATACCAAGCTCTCCCCCCGCGACGTCGTGGCGGTCTACCAGTACGCCTTGACGAAGCTCAGCCCGGCGAACCGCGACCTGGTGCTGAGCAGCCTGGCCACCCCGGGAATCGCCGGCTCGGACGGCTTCAACCAGTCGTTCGGGGTGCTGCGCACCCCCGGGCTGCCCGGCGCGGCGGGCAAGCAGGGCTGGATGCGCGCCCGGGGGACTCTGTACCTGCACAGCACCGGAATGGTGGGTACGGATCACCGATACCTGGTCGCGATGCTGAGCAAGCAGTCGGCATCGGTCGGCTATCCCGCCGGGCGTCAGCGGCTGGATTCCGCCATGGGCGCCGTGGCTTCAGCGCTCGGCCTACTCAAAGGCGCCACCGGCGGCGTACCTGGGAGCACGCTGTGAGCAGCTGTCAAGAAGCTGTGAACTAGACCTCATCGCTAACAATTCGCGGGGGTGAGACGTCAAATAAGACGTGCGCGATGATCGAGAGCACTGGCGGCGGCAGCCCGCCGGGCGTCGGGCCCGCCGGAACGGCCGCCCAGGTCGCGACGGTCCTCGCAGGCGTCACCGCTACTTTCTGCTGCCGTTCGCGGCGCTGATCGTTTCCGCCACCATCGGATCATCCGCATTGATCATCCGGCACGGCCAGCTCATCCGGTCCGCCGCCGAGGACCCGACGCTCACCGCGCAGACCAGCCCGGTCGACCCCACCGCCGCCGCGGTGGCCGCCGTTGATGCCATGGGCAACAGCTCGGCCAACTTCGGCGTCGCGGTACTGGACCGGACCACCGGGCAGCTGAGCATGGGTGCGCTCGGCGCCACCCCGTTCTACAGCGCCTCGGTGGTGAAGCTCTACACCGTGGTGGACATCCTGCACCGGGTGGACATCGGCCAGGCCACGCTCAGCCCGGCTCAGCAGAGCTCCATCCAACGGGCGCTCAGCGTCAGCGACGACGGCGCGATGAACGTGCTCTGGGAGCAGTTCGGCGGCCCCCGTACGGTGACCGAGCTGATCGGCCTGGCGCGGTTGCAAGACACCTCCCCGCCGGCCAACTCCGGCGAGTGGGGCGAGACGCTGACCTCACCGCGCGATGTGGTCGCGGTGTACCAGTTCGCGCTCAGCTCGCTCAGCCCGCCCAGCCAGCAGCTGGTGATGAGCGCACTGAGCAGCGCGCAGAACACCGGCGCGGACGGGTTCGACCAGTCCTTCGGATTGCTGCGCAGCCCCCGGGTACCCGGCGTCGCGGCCAAGCAGGGCTGGATGGCCGACGCCGGGTGGGAGTACCTGCACAGCACCGGCGTGGTCGGCTCGAACGACCGCTACGTGATCGCGGTGCTGACCAAGCGACCCGCCTCGGACGGCTACCCGGTCGGACGCGCCGACGTGAGCGCGGCGACCAGCCAGCTGACCAGCTCACTCAGCCTGGTCACCTGAGCGGGCACCCCGGACACCCGCCCGGCTAGTGCGCCGCGTCGTCCCAACTGCGCCCGACACCGACCGACACCTCCAGCGGCACGGACAGTTGGTGCGCCGCGCCCATCTCGGCGCACACCAGTTCCTCGACCGCCGCCCGCTCCCCCTCGGCGATCTCCAGCACCAGCTCGTCGTGCACCTGCAGCAGCATCCGGGAGCGCAGCTTCGCCTCGGTCAGCGCGCCGTGGACCCGGAGCATGGCCACCTTGATGATGTCCGCCGCGCTGCCTTGGATGGGCGCGTTGAGCGCCATCCGCTCGGCCATCTCGCGGCGCTGGCGGTTGTCGCTGGTGAGGTCGGGCAGGTAGCGGCGGCGACCGAGCATGGTCTCGGTGTAGCCGTCCTTACGCGCCCGGTCGACCACGCTACGCAGGTACTCCCGCACGCCGCCGAAGGTCTTGAAGTACTCGTCCATCAGCACCCGGGCCTCTTCGGTGGAGATCCGCAGCTGCCCGGACAGCCCGAATGCCGACAGCCCGTAGGCCAGGCCGTAGTTCATCGCCTTGATCTTCGCGCGCTGCTCCTGGCTGATCGAGGCGGCCTCCACGCCGAACACCCGGGCGGCGGTCTCCGCGTGGAAGTCGTGGTGCGAGCGGAACGCCTCGATCAGCGCGGCGTCCTCGGACAGGTGCGCCATGATGCGCATCTCGATCTGGCTGTAGTCGGCGGTCATCAGCTCGGTGTATCCGGCACCGACCACGAAGGTCTCCCGGATTCGCCGCCCGGCCGCCGTGCGGATCGGCACGTTCTGCAGGTTCGGCTCGGTGCTGGACAGCCGCCCGGTCGCGGCGATCGTCTGGCTGTAGGTGGTGTGGATCCGGCCGTCGTCGTCGATCGACTTGAGCAGCCCGTCCACGGTGATCTTCAGCCGGGTGGCGTCCCGGTGCAACAGCAGGTGGGACAGGAACGGGTGCCCGGTCTGCTCGAACAGGCTCTGCAGAGCGTCCGCGTCGGTGGTGTAGCCGGTCTTGGTGCGCTTGGTCTTGGGCATGCCCAGCTCGTCGAACAGCACCACCTGCAGCTGCTTCGGCGAGCCGAGGTTGATCTCCTTGCCGATCTGCGCGTAGGCGTCCTGCGCGGCCTGCTTGACCTGGGCGGCGAAGTCGGCCTCGAGCTCGGCCAGGGAGTCGTGGTCGACCGCGATCCCGGCCTCTTCCAGGTCGGCCAGCACGCCGAGCAGCGGCAGCTCGAGGTCGGCCAGCAGCTCCGCGCCGCCGAGCCGGGCCAGCTCACCGTCCAGCGCGTCGGCCAGCTCACCGACCGCGTGCGCGCGCAGGATCTCGCCGGAAGCGCGCTGCGCGTCGGCCTCCTCCACACCGCCGAGCAACGAGAGCTGTCCGTCCTCCGGCTCGCCCTCCACCCGCAGCTCACGGCGCAGGTAGCGCAGCGCCAGGTCGGCCAGGTCGAAGCTGCGCTGACCGGGCCGCACCAGGTACGCGGACAGTGCGGTGTCGCTGGTCAGCCCGGCCAACCGCCAGCCCCGGGCGCGCAGCGCGTGGATCGCCGACTTGACCTCGTGCGCCGCCTTCGGCACCGCCGGGTCGGCCAGCCACTGGCCGAGCGCCGCCTCGTCCTCCGGGGTGAGCGCGGCGAGCTCGAGGTAGCCGCCGTACCCGTCGGCTGTGGCGAGCGCGATGCCGTCCACGTCCCGGCCGATCCAGCTGCCCAGCGTGCCGTGGAAGCCCAGGCCCACCCGGCGCCCGTCGCGGGCGTGCTCGGCCAGCCAGTCCGGCAGCGCGCCGGGCTCCACCGTGCCGCCGGTGACCTCGAAGCCCTGCTCGGCCTCCGGCTCGGCGCTGGTCAGCGTGGCGAACAACCGCTCGCGCAGCACCCGGAACTCCAGCTCGTCGAACAGCCGGTGCACCGCCTCCCGGTCCCACGCGCGAACCGCCAGGTCGTCGGGGGCGAAGTCCAGCGGCACCTCCCGGACCAGCTCGGTGAGCTGACGGTTGAGCAGCACGTTGGCCAGATTGGCGCGCAGCGCGTCACCTGCCTTGCCCTTCACCTCGTCGACCCGGTCGGTCAGCTCGGCCAGCGAGCCGAACTCCCGGATCCACTTGGCGGCGGTCTTCTCCCCGACGCCCGGGATGGACGGCAGGTTGTCGCTGGGGTCGCCACGCAGCGCGGCAAAATCCGGGTACTGCGCCGGGGTGAGCCCGTAGCGGGCGTTCACCTCGTCCGGGTCGACCCTGGCCAGGTCGGACACCCCGCGCTTCGGGTACAGCACCGTCACCGCGTCACTGACCAGCTGGAACGCATCCCGGTCGCCGGTGCAGATGGACACCTGGTAGCCCTGCGCCTGGGCCTGGGTGGTGAGCGTGGCGATGACGTCGTCCGCCTCGTAGTTCTCCACCGCCATCGACGGCACGGCCAGCGCGGTGAGCACCTCGCGGATCAGGTCCACCTGGCCGCGGAAATCGTCCGGGGTGGCGGACCGGTTGGCCTTGTACTCGGCGTAGGCCTCGGACCGGAACGTCCGGCGGGATACGTCGAACGCCACTGCCAGGTGGGTGGGCTGCTCGTCGCGCAGCAGGTTGATCAGCATCGAGGTGAAGCCGTAGACCGCGTTCGTGGTCTGCCCGGTCTGGGTGCGGAAGTTCTCCGCCGGTAGCGCGTAGAACGCCCGATAGGCCAGCGAGTGCCCGTCCAACAAGAGCATCCGGCGCCCGGCCTGGTCTCGGTCCTGGGTGATCTCTGCGCTGGTCCCCGAGGCGGTGGTGGCGGTCACTCGGGCGAGTCTAGGCCGACCCCCCGACCGTTCTCGACCGGCTCCTCGCCCTCTACTGGTGGCCGGCACAGACCCAGTCCACGCGACACAGACCGTGCACAGTCTGCGCGGCAGGCAGTGGATCTGTGCGCGTGAGACCACGCGCGGCGAGCGCGGCCGGTTGGCGCGGCCGGTTGGCGCTGCGACGTCGAGATCGACACCAGTCGGCGTTCTCGCGATCCGGACAAGACTCACGTCGGTCTCGGCGCAGTCCGCCCGTCCCCGCGCCCTATCGGCGACATCTCGCCGCGAACGGTGGCCGGCACAGACCCAGTGCACCCGACACAGACCGCGCACGGCCTGTGCGGCAGGCAGTGGTTCTGTGCGGCCGTCGCCGACCGAGTGGCCGTCCCCGCCCGGCCCTCGGCCACCCGCGGCCGGCCGCACGGGTGGCCCTGCCCAGCGCGTACCGGCGCCCCGGCGACGCCGGCTAGTCGAGGTGCGCCGGGTGTTCGTTCTGGTCGCCGGCCGCCGGGTTGGGCGGCAGCAGCTGGCCCTCCAACCGCCAGCTGCCGCCCTCCGCCCGCCAGCACAGCTCGTCACGGTGCCGACCCCGCTCACCGGCACCGGGCTCGCTCGCGGTGACGCCGCGCTGCCTCGGCATGTCGCCCAGCCGAACCGACGGTTCGGCTCGGTCGTCCTGCCGAGCTGGCGGTTCGGCTCGGTCGCCCGGCCGCGGCGGTTCGGTTTGGTCGCCCAGCCGAGCCGGCGGCTCGTCGCCGCGCCACGGCTGGTGCGCCCGCCAGGCCGCGTCCCAGGCCCGCTCCTGCGCGTCCCACCGCCGGGCCAGCAAGCCACCTACCCAACTCATCCAGCGGTGCAGCGCGGCCAGGTCCGACCTCGGCGTGTGCCGCGGCCCGCCACCGGCCAAGGTCTGGTCGCGCTGGTACCGCCAGTCACTCCCGTCCCGCAGGTCCGCTCCGTAGCGCGGCGCGAGCACCGCCAGCGCGATCAGTCCAACCACGATCAGCAGGCCAGTCATAGCCATCGCCTCCCTGTGGACCTATCCTCGCCCTCATTGGCTTGCTCCCACAGAGCCAATCCCGACGAAGTGGACTGGTCCAATGGATGCTGATCGGCACGTGACCGGTCGGACGCTGACCAAGCACCTGGGCTCCTGGCGTAGCGAAAGCGCCGGGGTGGCCTACGTCGAGCTGGCGGACCGGATCAAGCTGCTGGTACTGGACGGCCGACTGCCCACCCGGACCCGATTGCCGGCCGAGCGAGAGCTGGCCACCGCACTGCGGATCAGCCGGACCACCGTGGCGGCCGGCTACGACCTGCTGCGCCAGACCGGCTTCCTGCACAGCCGGCGCGGCTCGGGCAGCTGGACCATGCTGCCGGACGCCCCGGGTAACGCCGAGCTCTCCCCGTTCGCCCCGGCCGGCGACAGCTCGGCGTTCGACCTGGCCTACGCATCCCTGGCCGCGCCGCCGGAGGCGCTGGCCGCCGCGATGGCCTGGGCCACCGAGCAACTGGCCTGCGTCGCCCGGGGCAGTGGCTACCAGCTGCTCGGGCTGAGCTCGCTGCGGGACACCGTGGCCGCCCGGTTCACCCAGCGCGGGTTGCCCACCAGCCGGGACCAGATCCTGATCACCTGCGGCGCCCAGCAAGCCATGGCGCTGGTGTTCTCCGCCCTGGTCATGCCCGGGGACCGGGTCCTGGTGGAGCACCCCACCTACCCCAACGCGCTGGACGCCATCGCCAGGGAGCACGCCCGCGCGGTGCCGGTCGGGTTCGCCGGGAGCGACTGGGACCTGGATACCGCCGCCGCCGCCGTGCGGGATGCCTGCCCCCGGCTGATCTACCTCATGCCGGACTACCAGAACCCGACCGGGCGGTGCATGAACGACGAACAGCGCACCGAGATCGTCGAGCTGTGCCGGCGCACCCGGACCCCGCTGCTGATCGACGAGACGATGGGCGAGATCGCGCTGGAGGGCAGCCCGCCGGCGCCGCTGGCCGCGCGGGCCAGGGACAGCGGCTCGGCCCCGATGATCACCATCGGGTCGGCCAGCAAGACCTTCTGGGGCGGGATGCGGATCGGTTGGGTGCGCGCCCGGCGCCCGCTGATCGAGCAGTTCGCCAGGGCCAAGGCGTCCATGGACATCTCCACCTCGGCGCTCGACCAGCTGGTCACCCAACATCTGCTGGCGCACATCGACGAGGTGCTGGCTCGGCGGCTGCCCGCCCTGCGCTCCGCGCGGGATCACCTGAGCGGGCTGCTGACCAGGGAGTTCCCCAGCTGGCACGCGCCCGTTCCGACCGGTGGGCTCTCCCTGTGGACCGATCTGGGCGCACCGGTGTCCAGCGCGCTGGTCGCGGCGGCCGCCCGGCACGGCGTGCTGCTCGCCGCCGGCCCCCGGTTCGGCCTGGACGGCGCCTTCGAGCGGTGTGTGCGACTGCCCTACACGCTGCCCGAGCCACAGCTGGACCTGGCCATGGAGCGCCTCGGCGCCGCCTGGTTGAGCCTGCCCGGGTCGGAGGTGTCGAGCATCGGCTGGTCGACACCGCAGGCCGAGGTGGCCTGAGCTGACTCCCCCCACCGTGCAGCCTTCGAACGGAACATAAGCTGCGCTGATGTCGACCCGCACGCCGGAACCGCCCCGCATGTCCGCCGAGTTGGCCGCCGAGCAGCTGGCCGACCGGATGGGCATCCAGATCCTGGAGCTCAACCGCGAGCGGGTGGTGGGCACCATGCCGGTGGCCGGCAACCGGCAGCCGTTCGGACTGCTGCACGGCGGGGCGAGTGGCGTGCTGGTGGAAACGCTCGCCTCGGCGGTGGCTGCCCTGCACACCCTGCCGGACCGCTTCCCGGTCGGCCTGGAGCTGGCCTGCACCCACCACCGGAGCGCCACCGAGGGCCTGGTCACCGGGGTCGCGACGCCGCTGCACGTGGGCCGGCGCACCTCGACGATCGAGGTGGTGGTCACCGACGAGCGGGGCCGGCGAACCTGTACCGGACGGCTCACCTGCATGCACCTGGAAGAACGCCCGGGACCGCCGCCGGCCTGACCTAACTACCGCACCCGTGCGGCCGCGCTGGTCAGCTCGAGTTGCCGGCCGGCTGCTCGGCCTGCCACCAGCGGGGTGGCCGGAACCCGAAGAGCCGCAGCCGGGCGTGCACGGCCAGGCTGACCAGCGCCCAGAAGATCGGGAACACCGGCCAGAAGTACACCATCCCGCTGGCCGCCCAACGGCTGATCACCGCGATCGCCAGCGCCAGGACCAGCACGGCGTGCACACCCAGCGCCACCCGGTCCCAGCTGTCCAGCCGCCG
>DATHIT010000449.1:0-4584 GCA_035489915.1 Pseudonocardia sp.
AGCGTGACGATCCCGACCAGAATCGCGGGTACCCCGGTCAGTATGAACAGCCAGCGCCAGCCGCCGAGGCCGAACCAGTGCGCGTGGTCCAAGATCACCCCGCCGCACAGCCCACCGACGATGAACGAGGTGGGCTGGGCCAGGATGAACCAGCCGAGCGCCACCGAGCGGTCATTGGCCCGGAACCACTGGGTCAGGTAGAAGATCATCCCAGGGAAGAAGCCGGCTTCGGCCACGCCGAGCAGGAAGCGCAGCACGATCAGCGCCGGGTAGTTCGTGACGAACCCGGTGACCACCGTGACTGCGCCCCACGTGACCATGATCCGGGCGATCCAGATCCGGGCGCCGAACCGGCGCATCAGCAGGTTGCTGGGCACCTCGAAGATGAAGTAGGCGATGAAGAAGATCGCCGCCGCGAAACCGTAGGCCGCCGTCTTGATGCCCAGCTCGGTGCCCATGCCGAGCTGGGCGAACCCGATGTTGACCCGATCCAGGTACGCCAGCACGTAGCCGACGAAGATCAGCGGCAGCAAGCGGCGGCCGATCTGGACAACGGTCGCCCGCTGCTCGTCGGGCGGGAGGGCGGCGGTGCTGTTGTCCACGCTGGTGTCCCTTCGTTGGGCACAGGTGACTCAGGACGCTGGGTACACCCTGACGAATGAAGGGACGTTCAGTCAACGGTTAACCGTTTGCAGTTGGCCCGGGGTGGCTACCAGAATGTGGGCGCATCCGACCGAAGGGCCGCCACATGCCTGGGCCCACCACGGCGCTGCCCACCGCGGGCGCCTCCGCGCCCGCCTTCGCGTCCGCCTCCCCGCCGCAAATTCAGCGGCAGGTGGCGCTGGGCGTGCAGGTCAGCCGCGTGCTGCGGGCCGAGATCCTCACCGGGGCACTGCCGGTGGGCACCCTGCTGGTGGAGGCGTCACTGGCGGCCAGGTTCGGGGTGAGCCGGGGCCCGGTGCGCGACGCGCTGCGCACCCTGGCCGGCGAGGGCCTGATCGTCAGCTCGGGGCGCAGCTACCGGGTGGTCGGGCTGGACGAGCGGGACGTCCGCCAGCTTTACGCGCTGCGCGAGCTGCTCGAGGTGTACGCCTGCCAGCAGGCGGCGTCCGCCGACCCGGCGGCCTGCCGAGCGGCCGCCGAGGCCGCCATCGGCGACATGGACGCGGCCGCGCGGGCGCATGACCCGTCCGCGTTCGCCCGCGCGGACATCGAGTTCCACTCGGCGTTCTACCGGGCGTCCGGGAACGACCGGCTGTGCGCGGTCTGGGAGCAGCATGTCGCCACGTTCTCGGTGCTGTTCCAGCTCACCGACGCATTGGACGACACCCTGTCGATCTCGGTAGGTCGGCACCGCGCGCTGCTCGGCACCATTCTTGGCGGGGATCCGGACGCGATCGCGGCCGAGGTGGCCGCCCATCTCGCCGCAGCCCAGGAGCGGATCATCAACGCCCACCGGCACACCAGCCCCGGCACACCGGGCTAAGACCGGCTCAGGCCTCGGCGGGCACGTCCAGCTCGACGTCGAACGGCGGGGTGCTCTCGCCGCTGATCCGGAACCGCCCCCACACGTCGGGGTCGGAGAGTTCTCCCGGCCGCTCGCCCCGCGGGGTGCGCAGCACCACGTCCGCCCGGTTGCCGGTGACCCGGGAGGCCAGCTCGGGGTTCGCCGCGATCCGCCCGTACCAGTGGAAGAACCCGTCGATCGGCTGGAAGTAGCCGCGCAGGTCCACCTGGACCGGCACCGCCTCGTCCCCGATCAGCACCGTGGCGGGGCCGACGTATCCGGCGTCGTCGTGTTCCTCCTCAGGGTGACCGGTCTCGTCACTCATTTAGAACCCTCCGAGAGGGATGTTGAAGCGGCGCGCGGCGGCCACGCCGAGCGCGGTGAGCCGCTGGTAGCGGGCGCCGAGCAGCCGGGGCACGGCGTCGAACACGTAAGCGTCCGGGCCGATCAGGATCCGTGGCTTGTTGCGCTCCACGCCGCGCACGATGGTCTTCGCCGCGTCCTCCGGGCTGGTCCGCGCGATCTTGGCGAAGTCCACCGCCCGCTGCTGTGAGGTCGAGTCCTCCGGGGCGCGGGCGTCCCTGGCGATGTTCGTCCGGATCCCGCCGGGGTGCACGCAGCTCACCCCGACCCGGCGCTTTTCGATCAGCATCTCCTGGCGCAGCGCCTCGGTGAACCCCCGGACCGCGAACTTCGTCGCGTTGTACGCGCTCTGCGTGGGTACTCCGACGAACCCGAACACGCTGGAGACGTTCACCAGATGGCCGTCGCCGGACGCGATCAGGTGCGGCAGGAACGCCTTGGTGCCGTGCACCACGCCCCAGAAGTTAATCCCGACGATCCAGTCCATGTCCGCGTAGGACATGTCCTCGACGGTGGCCATCACCGCCACGCCGGCGTTGTTCACCACCAGGTTGACCTGGCCGAACTCGGCGGCCACCGCATCGGCGTGCGCGGTCACGGCGGCCCGGTCGGCCACGTCCAGCCGGTAGCCCTTGGCCTGCGCGCCGGCCTTCTCGCAGTGCGCGGCGGTGTCGGCCACCGCGACCTCGTCGATGTCGGAGAGTGCCAGTCGAGCACCCCGCCCGGCCAGCTCGAGGGCCAGCGCGCGACCGATCCCGGAACCGGCCCCGGTGATCACGGCCACTCGGTCGGTGAAGTTCTTCATGCCGCTCCCTCGGTGGCCATCTCAGGGGCGTCGGGCTGGCCGCCTGTCCCCCCGGTGGCGCTGATCAACTCGAAATCGCTGGGCTCCACGGTGCGGGTCGCCAGCCAGTAGCGCCAGGTCTGGCCCGGCCATATGGTCCGGTTAACCCCCTTGGCGTCCAGGTACCAGTTGGTGCAGCCGCCGGTGCTCCACACGCCCTTGGCCAGCCGCCGCTGGATCTCGTCATTGAATCTGGCCTGGGCGGACTCGCGCACCTCGATGGCCTCCGCCCGGTGTCGGCGGGCCAGCTTCATCGCGGCCAGCGCGTAGCGGACCTGTGCCTCGATCATGAAGACCACCGAGTTGTGCCCGAGGCCGGTGTTCGGGCCGAGCAGGAAAAACAGGTTGGGGAACCCGGAGACGGTGATGCCGAGGTGGGTCTGGATGCCGTGGTCGCGCCACTCGGCGGCCAGGTCGCGCCCGTCCCGGCCCTTGATGTCCAGGTAGTCGAACGAGTCGGTGACGTGGAACCCGGTGCCGTAGATGATCGCGTCGACCTGGTGCTCCACGCCGTCGCTGTCCACCACGCTGTGCTCGCGCACCTCGGTGAGCCCGGCGGTGACCACCTCGGCGTTCGGCCCGGCCAGCGCCGGGTAGTAGGTGTTGGACATCAGCACCCGCTTGCAGCCCAGGGTGTATCGCGGCATCAGCTTGCGGCGCAGCACCGGGTCGCTGACCTGCCGAGCCAGGTGCCGCCGGCCGACTCGTTCCACAGCCCGGAGCAGCGCGGGGTGCCCGTTGAAGCCCAGCGCGAGCGACTCGTTGATCCAGTACACGGCCGCCCGGTAGGCCCGGCGGGCCGGCGGGAACACCCGGAACAGCGTCTTGGTCCAACCGGGCAGCTCCCGGTCCAGCTTCGGCAGCACCCAGGGCGCGCTGCGCTGGAACAGAGTGACCTTCTCGACCTGTCCGGCGATCTCCGGCACGAACTGGATCGCGCTGGCGCCGGTGCCCACCACGGCGACCTTCTTGCCGGTCAGGTCGTAGTCGTGGTTCCACTGCGCGGAGTGGAACGCGGTGCCGGCGAACCGCTCGATGCCGGGCAGCGCGGGGATGTTCGGAATGTGCAGCGCGCCGACGCCGGCCACCAGGAACTGGGCCCGGTACTCCACCGGCTCGCCGGACGTGGTGCGGGTGCGCAGGATCCAGCGGCCCGAGTCGGGGTCCCACCGCGCGCCGGTCACCTCGACGCCGAACCGGACGTAGCGGCGCAGCTGGTACTTGTCGGTCACCCGGCGCAGGTAGTCCCAGATCTCCGGCTGCGGGGAGAACATCCGCGACCAGCTGGGGTTCTGTTCGAAGGAGAAGGAGTACATGTGCGACTGCACGTCGCAGGCACAGCCGGGGTAGCTGTTGTCCCGCCAGGTGCCGCCCACGTCGTCGGCCTTCTCCAGGATGACGAAGTCGTGCCGGCCATCCTTGACCAGTGCGATGCCCATGCCGAGCCCGGAGAACCCAGTGCCGATGATGGCCACCTCGGTATTGATGGGTCGACTCGCAAGCTCGTCTCCGGCCTCGACGGCTCGGCCCGATGTCGCCCCTTCGGCCGCCTCGGCGGTAGGTGCGTTCATGTCAGTCCTTCCGGTGCGGACCGTGCGCCTCGGCGAGCTCAACGTTCCGGGCCGAGCAGCAACGACCGGCGCCACAGCGCCTTCGTCACGGCTCCCTTGATCATGCCGGCCTCGGTGAGGAACCCGACGATTCGTTCCCCCATCCAGCGAACGCTCTGCTGGTATTGAGGGTTGGCCCTGGCCACCTTGCGCGCTTCCTTCGGGTCCAGCCCCACCGCCCGGTAGACGTTCGGGTGCAGCATCAGCCGCACCAGGAACGGCGCGGCGGCGGCCAGCGCGACCCGGTTGAGCGCCAGCTC
>DATHIT010000450.1:0-3396 GCA_035489915.1 Pseudonocardia sp.
AGCAGCAGCGCGTGCGCCGGGGTGCCCAGCGCGAGGTCGTAGCGGTCGCACTCGTGCCCGGCCGCGCCGCCGCCGACCAACCCGTGGTCGCCGATCAGCTCCGCGCCGGCGATCCCCTCCACCAACCAGGCCGCACGTGGATCGGCGAAGTCGCCGAGCGGGGTGTACGGCGAGGAGTGGTCCATGCCCTCGGTGGTGAATCCCACGCCGAACAGCTTCTGCGGCGCCCGCCCCCGGTTGCGCCAGAGCCCGCCGCGCTCCGGGGTGAAGGCCATGTGCAGCTCCACGGGGCGGGCCTGCCAGGCGCGGCAGCCCGACTCGCCCTTGCGGACCTCGATCAGGTGCGGCGCCTTGGGGTGGAAGCTGGTCACCCAGTAGAAGCCGTTGCCGCCCAGGTACATCGCCCGCCCGCCGGTGCCCAGGTACTGCTCGAAGGCGTCCAGCATCCGGGCGGAGGTGTACTCCGGGTGCGTCCCGGTGAGCACCACCTGGTAGCGGCCGAGCAGCGCGGCTCCCTCGGCGTCCAGGTCCTCGTCGGTGGCCACGTCGAAGTCGATGCCCAGCCCGGTCAGCCAGTCCACGATGTGCAGGTCGGCGGGGAACTGCCAGAGCGAGCCGGTGGCGTGCCGGAACCCGGGGCGCAGCGTGACGATCGGGCGCAGCCGGGTGGAGTGCGCCACCCCGCTGCCGTCACTGTGCTGGTCGTAGGTGGACAGCCCGAGCTCCGGGTGCTCGAACAGGAACAGGTCGGCGGCGGCCAGCACCGAGGTGTGCCCGAGGACCGACTGCAACACCGGCCCCTCCGACACGGTGTGGTCGTTCGCGTAGGCCAGGTAGCTCGCGGTGGGGAACAGCAGCAGCACCGGCGCGGTCGCGGTGCCCCTGGGCGGCAGCACCCAGAACGGGATGTGGTCGACGTGCTCGCGGTAGCTGACCCGCAGCGCATACACCCCGCTGGGCAGCTCGTCCGGCACCACCAGCGTCACGTCGGTGTCCCAGCCGGCGTCGGCCAGTGCGTCGTCGTGGAAGTGGATCGCGCCGTACTGCTCGGGCGCGTGCCGGTAGTTCTCCTCCTCGCCGGTCCAGTTCCACCCGGTCATGCCCCGGTACGGCGCGTTGTGGCAGCGGCCGTGCCAGCCGTGCGGCCCCAGGTCGGTGCACCGGTCGGACGCCGCGCCGGCCCGGCCGATGTCCGCGCCGAAGTCCCAGTGGGCGAGTGCCACGTCGGCGTCCGGGCCGGCGGACACCGACGGTGAGTCGAGCTTGCCGTTGTAGTGCCCGGTGGTCGCCCCGGAGGTGCTGTCCCAGCAGGCGGCCAGCACGGTGGGGGCGGCAGCGGCGGCCGGGGTGGGCGCTCCGTGGCCCTCGCCGGCGGTCGCCACGGCCAGCCCGACCGCCGGGCTCCACAGACTGTTCGCCGAGGTCAGCGTGGGTTCGGCGCGCACGCTGGTGATGCCGTCGCGCCAGCTGGCGGTGATCGCGTACCAGGTCCAGGCGTGTAGCGGGCGGTCCGTGACCGTGTCGTGCACGCTCGTCCCGTCGCCCAGCCGCAGGGTCAGCCGGCCGCCGGTCAGCCCGACCCACCAGCCGGTGCCGGTCGCGGTGTCCCACCGGGAGATCAGCGCCTGCTCGCCGAGCGTGGGGGTGGTCGGCTGGACGTACCCGCGCACCGCGCCGGACGCGCCCAGGGCGAGCCCGCCGGCGTCGTCCACCAGCACCGCCGAACCGGTCCGGATCGCTTGCGTCCGGGCCGGGTAGCTGCCGGTCGCCGCGGTGGGCACAACCTCTTCGCGGAAGCCCGGCCCCGCCGGATTGGTGTCCCCGTTGCGCAGCCGCACCACGTCGGCCTGGAACTCTCCGCCACCGACGCAGCTGATCTTGAACTCGATGGGTTCGCCCGGAGCGACCGAGAAGCGGTCCGGGTAGCCGATGACCGCCGGCCGGGCCACGTGGACCGGCTCCGGAGCGGGGCCCGCCATCACGCGACACCGTCCCGCAACGCGTCCACCCGCTTGAGGAACACCGCGTGCATCGCCTCGGCCTCGGTGGCATAGGGCCCGTCGCCCAGCACCGTCGGTGCCTGACCGCGCACCCCGGTCAGCGCGGCGATCCGGTACTCCGCCCACGGCCGCACCGCGACGAACAGGTACTTGCCCTGGACCGGCGCTCTGCGCAGGTAGCGGAGCACGCGCTGCAGGGCGTCGCTGTGCGGCCCGGCCGGGTTCGCCGCGTGCTCGGCGATGATCTCCCCGCTGAGCAGGCCGACCGCTCGCTCCCGGGACAGATGATCGAACACTTGGTAGACCTCTAGCTGCCGGTCGCGCATGCGCATCCGCCTCTCGTGGTGGGTGCACTCAGCGAACCCGGTGCGCCGGCCGCGCTCAATAGGCAGATCTGCCCACCAGAGAGGAATGCGCCCTCGTGAGGAAGATCGTGTTCCACATGCGGCGGATACCTGGGCTATGGGAAGGACGACTTACGAGACGATCGTGCCGTGGTGGGACACGGTCGCCGAGGGAGGGACGCCGGACGACGCACCCGCGATCACCGCGGCCGACCGGGAATTTGCCGCGTTGCAGAAGAGCATGACCAAGGTTGTCTTCTCGACGACACTCCGGCCCTCGGCGGACCGTGTTGTGCTTGGTGGCGACATCGCCAAGGAGCTCGCCGCGCTGAAGCAGCGGGACGGCAAGGACATCCTGCTGTCCTGTGGCCCGGCGACCCTCGCGCCGCTCGCGAACGCCGCCGGGCTGGTGGACGAGTACCTGCTGGTGGTGAACCCCGCCGTGCTCCGCGCCGGGCCGCGGGTGTTCGACGGGGTGGACCGGGACCTCGCCCTGAGGCGGGTCGACTCAAAGATCTTCGACGCGGGCGCCGTCGTCCTGCGGTACCAGGTGGTCCCCTCGTAGCCGTCGGGCCGAGAGTGGGAGCTGCTTCGGCCCGTGCTCAGTCGAGCAGGGCGTCCAGGTCCGCGCGGATCTCCTCGGGGGTCGCGGTCGATTCGTAACGCCGGACCACGGCTCCATCGCGGTCTACCAGGAACTTGGTGAAGTTCCACTTGACCTCGTCGGTGCCGATCACCTCCGGACGGAGCTTCTGGATGTGCTGGTAGAGCATGCCGTTCTCCGGCCCGAACTCGCCGGGAGCCTCGGCGCGCAGGTAGGCATACAGCGGGTCGGCGCCGGGGCCGTTCACGTCGATCTTGCTGAATACCGGGAAGGTGACGTTGTAGGTGCTCGAGCAGAACTGCTGGATGTCGGCGTCGCTGCCGGGTTCCTGGTCGCCGAACTGATTGCACGGAAAGCCGAGAACCCGCAGGCCGCGATCCTGCGCGTCCCGGTGCAGGGCCTCCAGACCCTCGTACTGCGGGGTGAATCCGCACTTGCTGGCGACGTT
>DATHIT010000451.1:0-4591 GCA_035489915.1 Pseudonocardia sp.
TCGAGCTTGGAGATCTGGCTGTAGCCGGTCGGCGAGGAGTCGAACGCCTGCGAGCCGGCGGCGGTCTTGGCCGGGCTCACCGCGGCCAGGTAGAGCAGGTACATGTCCTTGCAGCCGACCGGGGCGCCGTCCGACCAGACCGCGTCCGGGCGCCACTTCCACTCGACCACCTGGGGACTGGTCGACTTGACCGTGACCGACTCCATGTAGTCCTTGTCGACCTTGAGGCTGAAGTCGCTGTCCACGAAGTACGGCGACGGGGCAAACAGTGCACTGAAGTACTGGTTCGCCTGGCTGTTCGCCGCGCCGGTGTTGTTGTTGTAGTCCTGGAACGACTCGTCCAGGGAGACCGCGACATCACCGATGTCCGCCACCTTGGGCCGGGAGTAGGGCTGGTCGGCGCCGCCGATCGTGCCCGGGTTGAGGGTCTGCTGCTGGTCGACGTCGCCGCCCCCGGAGCCGGTACCCGCGGCACACGCTGACACGCTCAGCGCGACAACCGCCGCCACCGCCAGTCCCCTGACCACCGCGCCGGCTGCCGCCAACCTCGATCCCGTCATGCCCGAACCTTTCCTACCGCCCGTGGCCGCCGCATGTTTGGCGGCGCCATGCTTACCCCCGTCGGGCCACCACCGTGCACCCGCTCACCTGCATGGGTGGGGCAAGAGGGTGCATTGTTGTAGCGCACAACATATGGGGACGCACGTTAGGCACCTCTGGCCGGCTTGTCACGAGCTAGCGTCGGTCGTGACCCATTGGTAACAACCGGTACTGACCAAACGGACTATTGCCCGCCGCGCGTTCAGGGGCTCGGCGGCTGCCAGCTGGGCGCGGTGCCGAACGGGCCGATGGTCAGCGGTCCCGGCCCGACGTGGCCGGTGAGCTGGTCCCCCTTCGGGGTGGTGGCCAGCGTGGTCACCGGTTGGAACAGCGGGATCGCCGGGAGCTGCTGCCAGAGGATGGACTCGATGGTGCCGGCCGCCTGCTCGGGGGTGAGCGCGCCGCCCAGGGTGGCGTCCAGCAGTGGCTGCAGGGCGGCGAAGCAGAACCCGGTGGCGTTCCGCGCCGGTTGCGCGACGCCGGCCATGCCTGGAGGGCAGCCGAAGTTCGACGCCGCCGTGCTGGGCAGGTCGGCGCCCACCGCCCTGGGCATCACCGCGAGGTCCACGATCACCCCGGTGGGGACCGGTGGGGCCGCTGCCGGGCTGGACGGCGTCGGGGTGCCCGTCGTGCTGATCCCAGGGCTTGCGGGCTGGCCGGCCGCGCCGGGCGCCGGAGCCGCGCCGGGCGCCGGAGCCGCGCCGGGCGCCGGGGCCGCGACCGGCGCCGAGGTCGGGGTGGGCGCCGGTCCGTGGCCCGGTATCTGGTGCGGGGCCACCGCATGCCCGGGGCCACCTCGGGCGCCGTGGCCGGGCCGGGCCGCCACCGCGGGACCCGGCGGGACCGGCGGCGCGGCGGCCAGGCTGGGGCTGGGAGTAGCGCTGGTGCTCGGCGGGAGGGGCACCACGGTCGGGTCGGTGAACAGGGCGGGACCCGGAGCGGTGACCACCTGTGCGTCCACCCCGGCCGCGTCCAACTCCTTGACCACCTCCTGGGCGATGGCCAGGAACCGGGGATGGTCGGCCGGCGCACCGACGCTGACCCGCAGCGGGCCGCCGAGCAGCGTCCACCGGCCGTTCTGGTCGCGCAGGTAACCGGCCGAGGTGAGCAGCTGGTTGACCAGCGCGGGGTCCGGATGCAGCGGTGCCCCGCCCGGCGCGGTCGGGCGGTAGCCCGGCTCGGTAGGGGCCAGCAGCTGCGCGTCGTCCCGCACGCCGCCAACCCCGTTGGCCGTGCCGATCCCGATCAGCACATCCCGGTTGATCATCGCGCCGACCGCCCGGCGCACCCGTACGTCGGTCATCACGCCCTGGTCGGTGCGCATGCCCAGCTGCACCACCATCGGCTGTGGCACCGCCTGCAGCCGCACCGCCGGGCCCAGCTGGTGCAGTGCGGCCAGGGTGGGCTGGTCCGGCCAGAGGTGCGCGAGCGGCAGCTCCCCTCCGCGCAGCCCCTCGATCATTGCGGTCGGGTCGATCCGGCGCACCACCAGGCTGTCCAGCACCGGCGGGGTGCTCCAGTAGTGGTCGTTGCGGGCGAGCACCAGCTGGCCCCTGGCCCGGTCCAGCGCGGTCACCTGGAACGGCCCGCCGGAGACCGGGATGCTGTCGGCCAGCGCGCTGCCCCAGCCCCGGGGCGCGTCCTTGAGCAGGTGTGCCGGGAGCATGTCGCTGAACAACCGCTGCCACGCCGGGTAGGTCTGGGCGAACACCACGTCCACCGCCTTGCCCCCGGCCCGGGAGCGGACGTCGGTGATCAGCCGGTAGCCGGCGGAGTCCACCACGCCGGGCTCCGAGCGCATCCGCTGCCACAGGTAGACGAAGTCCTCCGCGGCGATCGGGGCGTTGTCCGACCAGGCGGCGGCGAGGTTGAGTTCATAGCTCACCGTGAACGGCGCGGTGGAGGTCACCGTGGCGCTGGTGGCCACCGTGGTGTCCAGCTGCAGGTCGCCGTCCGCCCCCGGCTTGAACACCGACGGCAGTACCAGCGCGGCCACCTCCGTACACAGCGGCGACTGGTCGGAGATCAGGTGCGGGTTGAACCCGGTACCCAGGTCGTCCACCCCGACCACCAGCTGCTTGCCCTGATCAGGCGCGACCGGCTTGACCGGAGGTGGTGGAGGCGGCGGTGCCACCGGCTGGGCCTCGGGGGGCAGCGCGGTTGAGCACGCGGCCACCAACAGCGCGCAGATGAGCGGCATGACGAGCAGGAGCCACCGCGAGCCGTGACCAGCCCGTCGCACCGAACGACCTCCTCGAACTACCCCAGGAAGGCCATCCTCCCAAAGGGGTCACCACCTCCGGTGCCCGCCTCGAGAGTGGAGTTACCGGCCGCGTGCTATCGAGGGGCCTTGGTCCGGGCCCTGGCGCGGGCCCGCAGGTGGCTGTCCAGCTCGACCTTGCGCACCCGGACCGACTCGGGGGTGACCTCCACGCACTCGTCCGGTGCGCAGAACTCCAGCGCCTGCTCCAGGTTGAGCACCGTCGGCGGGGTCAGCCGTTCCAGTTCGTCACCGGTCGAGCTGCGCACGTTGGTGAGCTTCTTCTCCCGGGTGATGTTGACGTCCAGGTCGTCACCCCGGGTGTGCTCGCCGATCACCATGCCGTTGTAGACCAGCGTGGTGGGTGCGACGAACATGGTGCCGCGGTCGGCGAGCTGCATCAGGGCGTAGGTGGTCACCGGGCCGGAGCGGTCCGACACCAGCGACCCGGTACGCCGGGTGCGCAGCTCGCCGACCCATGGCCGGTAGCCGTCGAAAACGTGGTTCATGATGCCCGAGCCACGGGTCTGGGTCAGGAACTCGGTACGGAAGCCGATCAGGCCGCGGGACGGAACGGTGTAGTCCAGCCGGACCCGGAGTTCGCCGTGGGTCATCTGGATCAGCTCGCCCTTGCGCGCGGCGAGCAACTGGGTGATCACCCCGAGGTGCTCGGTGGGCACGTCGATGGACAGCCGCTCGTACGGCTCGTGCATCCGGCCGTCGACGACCTGGGTGACCACCTCGGGCTTGCCGACGGTGAGCTCGAAGCCCTCCCGGCGCATGGTCTCCACCAGGATGGCCAGCGCCAGCTCGCCCCGGCCCTGTACCTCCCAGGCGTCCGGGCGCTCGGTCGGCAGCACCTTGATGCTGACGTTGCCGACCAGCTCCGCGTCCAGCCGGTTGCGCACCAGCCGCGCGGTGAGCTTTGCGCCGGGGTGCGGGTCCCGACCGGCCAGCGGCGAGGTGTTGGTGCCGATGGTGACCGAGATGGCCGGCCGGTCCACCTCGATGCGCGGCAGCGGCAGGGGGTTGTCCAGGTCGCAGAGCGTGTCGCCGATCATCAGCTCCGGGATGCCGGCGACCGCCACGATGTCGCCGGCGTCGGCGGACTCGGCCGGCACCCGGGTCAGCGCCTCGGTACGGAGCAGCTCGGTGATCTTGACGTTCTGCACGGAGCCGTCCTCGCGGCACCAGGCCACCGTCTGGCCGCGGTGCAGCCGTCCGGCGCGGATCCGGCACAGCCCGATCCGGCCAAGATAGGTGCTCGCGTCCAGGTTGGTGACGTGCGCCTGCAGCGGGGCGTCCGGGTCGTCGTCGGGCGCCGGCACGGCGTCGATCAGCACCTCGAACAGCACCGTCAGGTCCTCGGCGTCCGGCACCGTGCCGTCCACCGGCCGCTCCCGGCTGGCCTTGCCGGCCCGGGCGCTGGCGTAGACCACCGGCAGGTCGAGCAGGCCGGCGGTGCTGTCCTCGCCAAGCCCCAGCTCGTCGGCCAGCTCCAGCAACAGCTCCAGCGACTCGTCGACCACCTCGGCGCAGCGGGCGTCGGCGCGGTCGGTCTTGTTCACCACCAGCACCACCGGCAGGTGTGCGGTGAGCGCCTTGCGCAGCACGAACCGGGTCTGCGGGAGCGGGCCCTCGCTGGCGTCGACCAGCAGCAGCACGCCGTCCACCATGGACAGCCCGCGCTCCACCTCGCCGCCGAAGTCCGCGTGGCCGGGGGTATCGATC
>DATHIT010000452.1:0-2085 GCA_035489915.1 Pseudonocardia sp.
GCCGGGGCGGCGGAGCCGACCGCTGGTCAGGTCGCCGCGCGAGGTGACCTCGCGTCGGGCGGCACGTCCAGATACCCGGGTGGTCGGCTGATGGGGGTTGAGGTCAGCGTGGAGCTAGCCACGCTGCTCGGCCGAAACGACCACCCCGCCACCATCCCCGGACTAGGCCCAGTCCTCGCCGACGTGGCACGTCGAGTCGTGGCGCGCCAGCGCAGCGCCCAGTGGCGCTACACCCTGCTCAACTCTGACGGCCACTTCGCCTTCGGCGGGATCACCCGCCGAAGACCCACCGCAACCAGCAACCACTCCCACGGCGGGATCATCGAACTCCTCATCCCGACCGACCTCCTGGACGAACTCACCCACCACCCACCCGACACCAGCGGATGGACCCAGGTCGTCGCCGATATCGCCACCCAATACCGCCACCACACACAACAACTCCGCGATATCGACGCCCACCCCGACCGCCGATTCCCCACCGCCGCGCTACGCCGACACATCCAACAACGCGACCGCGCCTGCATCGGCCCGGGCTGCCGACGACCCGCCAGCAAATCCGAATACGACCACACCCAGGAATACCAGCATCACGGCCCGACCACCTCCACCAACGGCGGCCCGGTATGCACACACGACCACAACCTCAAAACCAAAGGCGGCTGGACACTCCACCAACCCAAACCAGGACAATTCACCTGGCACACACCCCTCGGCCAAACCCACCACAGCCAAGGCGAACCAATCCTCCACCCACTACCCACACCACACCAACAAAGCGCCGACCCGCCCCCATTTTGACAAGCGTGCCCGCCACGCTCGGCGGGAGCAGAACACCGAGCCGACGTACCCGCCGGGCCGCCAGCCCGGCTAGTACCCAACCGCCGTTGCAGTACTAGCTCACGCCAGTTGAGCGAGCGTGCCGGGGGCGATTGCGCTGGCTGGGGACGGGGCGCTCAGGCCCACATAGTTTTCCGCGAGCAGCATTTGCGCGCCTGGTCGAGAGAGCACCGTGCGCAATTCGGCCAGCGAGATCGCCTGCGCCATCGGGTCGGACGGGGTGTGTACGAGTTCGGTCATCCAGCAGGAGAAGTACTGGGCCCACCAGACGTGCTTGAGGCATTGCTCCGAGTATTGGTCGGCCAGCCTCGAGTCGTTGTCCTTGATCAATGCGGCGAGCGCGGGGGCCAGCACCTGGACGTCACGCACGGCGAGGTTGAGGCCCTTGGCGCCGGTGGGCGGCACGATGTGCGCGGAATCGCCAGCCAGGAACAACCGCCCGTAGCGCATCGGCTCGGCGACGAAGGCCCTGATGGGCGCGACGGAGAATTCGATGATCGGGCCCTCGTTGAGCTGCCAGCCGTCGTCCGTGGCCAGCCTGCGATGGAGGTGCTCCCAGATTCGCGCGTCCGGCCATTGCTCCCGGGTGGCGTCCCGGTCGACTTGCAGATAGAGGCGGGTCAGCGTGGGCGACCGCATGCTCATCATGCCCAGGCCGTCGGCGTGGCGAGAGTAGATGACGTGCTCCGAGGACGGCGCCACATTTGCCATCACGCCCAGCCACGCGAACGGATAGTCGCGCTGGTAGCAGTTCAGTATTGAGTTCGGAATTGTGTCTCGACCCACGCCGTGAAAGCCGTCGGCGGCGACCACGACATCGGCGACGAGCGTGTGCCGCTGGCCGCCGTGCTGGTAGACCACGCTCGGCTGGTCACTGGTTGGGTCGGCGATGTGGAGCACCGGGGCGTCAAAGAGCACGGGTTCCCGTTGCCGGTCCACCCGCAGCGCGATGAGGTCTTTGACCACTTCTTGCTGGCCGTAGACGGTCATCGGCACGCCGGCCAGGTATTGGATCTTGATGACGTGCGGCTGCCCGTCGACCCTGAGTTCGAAGCTGTCGTGCACCAGCGCCTCACGGGCCAGGCGTTCGCCCGCGCCGATGTGATGAAGCAGGTCAACGGTGCCCTGCTCGAGTACACCGGCCCGAATCCTCGCCTCGACGTAGCCGCGATCCTTGGCCTCCAGGATCACGCTGTCCACCCCGTGCTGGTGCAACAGTTGTGCCAAGATCAGGCCCGCCGGGCC
>DATHIT010000453.1:0-6456 GCA_035489915.1 Pseudonocardia sp.
CGCGGGCTGCGTGGTCTCGGCGGTCTGCGCCCTGCTGATCACCGAGACCTATCGGAAGGACATCAGTGAATAGACGGGTATCCGGCGTGGACCTGGGCGTGATCATGCTGGACAACACGCTCCCCCGGCCCATCGGCGACCTCGGCAACGCCCGCAGCTACGGCTATCCGGTGGCCTTCGACATCTGCTGGGGCGCGGAGACCACCCTGGTGGTGGAGCGGGGCGCGGCCGGGTTGCTGGACTCGGTGGTCGCGGCCGGGCAACGCCTGGTGGATCTCGGGGTGCGGGCCGTCACCACCTGCTGCGGGTTCCTGGCCATCTACCAGCGCGAACTGGCCGAACGGGTGGGCGTGCCGGTGGCCACGTCGAGCCTGCTGCAGATCCCGGTGGTACTGCGCATGCTCGCACCCGACCAGCGGGTCTGCGTGCTGACGGTGAACGCGAGCACGCTCACCGACGAGCACCTGGATGCGGTGGGCGTCACCGGCGAGGACCGCAAGCGGGTGGTGCTGGCCGGGCTGGAGCACACCGCGCACTTCTACCCGATGATCGTGGGCGAGCGGCCGGACCTGGACGTGGCGCTCGCCGAGGCCGAGGTGGTCAGCGCGGCCGACGCCGCCGTGGCGGAGCACCCGGACCTGGCGGCGTTTGTCTTCGAGTGCACCAACCTGCCGCCTTACGCCTCGGCCGTCCGGGCGGCCACCGGCCTGCCGGTCTGGCACGCCGGCACCCTGGCCGATTGGCTCCAGGCTGGGGTGGGCGAATGAGCGCGATCCTGACCGGCCGGCGGGTGGTGATCGTCGGCGGCGGCGTGATCGGCACGTCCATCGCGTTCCACCTGGCCGAGCGGGGCTATTCCGAGGTTGTCGTGGTGGAGCGCGGCCTGATCGGCGAGGGCTCCACCGCCCGGGCCACCGGAGGCATCCGCCAGCAGTTCACCTCCGAGATCAACGTGCGCATGGTCCGGCAGGCGGTGGACTTCTTCCGCGACTTCACCGAGCGCACCGGCTCGCCGCTGAACTTCCGGCAGCACGGCTACCTGTTCCTGCTGACCAGCGAAGCCCAGCGCACCGCGTTCCGCGCGGCCGCCGAGATGCAGCGCCGCCTCGGCGTGCCGACCGAGCTGCTCACCCCGGACGAGGTGCGCGACATCCACCCGGAGATCCGGCTGGACGGGGTGCTCGGCGCGGCGTACTGCGCCACCGACGGCTCCGCCGCCCCGAACGACGCGGTGCAGGGCTTCGCCAGGGCGGCCCGGGCGCGCGGGGTACGGATCCTGCAGCACACCGAGGTGACCGCCATCGAGCCGCACGGCGTGCACACCGACACCGCCGGGTTCCTGGAAGCCGAGCTGGTGCTGCTCGCCACCGGCCCGCAGGCCCGCTCGACCGGTCGACTCGCCGGCGTGGAGCTGCCGGTCGCACCGCACCGGCGGCAGGCCTTCGCTATCGACTCGCTGCCGTGGCTGACCCCGGATCTGCCGTTCACCGTGGACCTGGGCAGCGGGGCCTACCTGCATCCGGAGGCCGCCGGTGGGCTGATCGGCGGCAACGACCGGGACGTCCCGGAAGGCACCGACACCGCGGTCGACTGGTCGCTCACCGAGCCGCTGATCGAGGCGCTGGTGCACCGGTTCCCGGCGATGACCGAGGCCTCGATCACCCGGGGTTGGGCCGGCCTGCGCGAGATGACCCCGGATGACCACGCCATCGTCGGGCCCATCGAGGAGCGGCCGGGGTTGTGGTGCGCGGTCGGGTTCTCCGGGCACGGGTTCATGCAGTCACCCGCCGTCGGGGACCAGCTCGCCCGCTGGCTGCTGGACGGGGCGCCGACGATCGACCTCGCTCCGCTGCGGTACTCCCGATTCGCCGAACAGGAACTGGTCATGGAAGGTGTGCGGTTTTGACAGGATCTGACACGGGGTTCACCGGGCGGGGCGCGGACCTGGTGGTCGAGTGCCTGGTCCGCGCCGGGATCGACCGGCTGTTCGGGGTGCCCGGCGACACCGGCGTGGTGCTCTACGACGCGCTCTACCACCGCACCGACGACATCACCCACGTGCTGGCCCGCGACGAGCGGCACGCGGCGGCGATGGCGGACGGCTACGCCCGGGTGCGGGGCTCGGTCGGTGTGGTCGAGGTGTCCAGCGGGGGCGGCACCACCTATGTGGTCGGCGGGCTCGGCGAGGCGTACGCCTCCGGGGTGCCGGTGCTGCTGATCACCTCAGACATTCACCGGGCCAGCCGGGGCACCGGGGCGCTCACCGAGATCGACCAGGAGGCGCTGTTCAGCGCGGTGACCAAGTGGCGGGCCACGGTGGAGGACGCCGTGGACATCCCGGCGGCGATGGCCCGGGCGTTCACCGAGCTCACCACCGGCCGGCCCGCCCCGGTCGCGTTGATCTTTCCGGAGGACGTGCTCGACCAGCGGGTCAGCCTCGGGGCGATTACCTCCCGGCTGGACGCCCGGCTGCCCCGGGTACGGCCCGAGGCGGAGCCGGCCGACCTGGACCGGGCCGCCCGGCTGCTCGGCCAGGCCACGGCGCCGGTGATCCTCGCGGGCTCCGGGGTGCACCTGTCCGGCGCGACGGACAACCTGCGCGGGCTGGCCGAGGCGGCGGGCATTCCGGTGGCCACCACCATCCACGGCAAAGGGGTGATCGCCGACGATTCGCCGTGGAGCATCGGCGTGGCCGGCAACAACGGCGGGCGGGACTACGTCAACGCCTACCTGGCGGACGCCGACGTGGCGCTGCTGGTGGGCACCAGGGCGAACGCCACCGACACCAACAGCTACACCGGCCCTGCCCGCTCGGCGACCGTCATCGGCATCGACATCGAGCGCGCCAGGGCGGGGCGGAACTACCCCGGCGCGCTGGCCCTGGTCGGCGACGCGGACCGGGTGCTCGGCGCACTGGCCTCGCGCGTGCCGCGGGCGCCCGAGGAGCGCTCGGCTCGGCTCCGGGCGCGGCTGGACTCGGCTCGGGCCGAGTGGGAGGCGCACCACGCCGAACCGGTAAGGCTCGCCGAACGGCAACTGCTGCCTGCGGAGGTCATCCGGCTGGCCCAGGCGACCATGGGCGAGTCCACCGTGGTGGTGGCCGACCCGGGGACGCCGACCCCCAACGTGGCGGCGTTCTGGCGGGTCCCGGAGGCCGGCCGGCGGGTGATCGTGCCGCGCGGGCACGGTCCGATGGGGTACGCGATCCCGGCGGCAATCGGCGCCGCGTTCGCCCGGCCCGGCGAGCCGATACTGGCGCTGACCGCGGACGGCAGCTTCAACATGGCCTGCGGCGAGCTGGAGACGGTGAGCCGGTTCAACCTGCCGATCGTGTTCATCCAGTTCACCAACCACAGCATGGGCTGGATCAAGATGCTGCAGCATCTGTACGCCGAGCGGCGGTACTTCGGCGTGGATCCGGGCACGGTGGACGCGGCGAAGGTGGCGCAGGCCTCCGGGATCCGCGGCGTCCGGGCCCGGGAACTGGCCGAGGTGAAGGCGGCGATCGCCGAGGCGGTGCGCGCCATGGCCCCGGTCTACATCGACGTCGAGGTACCGCACATGATCGACCACACTCCGCCGGTACCGGCGTGGACCAAAGCCCTAGCCGGCGACACCGAGCGCCCCGTGTACTAGCTGTGGCTCACGCACACCTTCGCGCTCCGACGCGCATGCCGGGACGTGAGCGCGGGGTCGCGAAATTGAGCGCGGCGCGGCCGATAACCTCTGCGGCCGATAACCTCTGCGGGCATTAGGCGGAGGAGGAGTGGTGGGGGGGCTTAGCCGCACCGATGAGGTGTATCGGCGGCTGCGCCAGGAGATCGTCCGTGGCGAGTTGCTGCCCCGCGAGGCGCTCTCCGAGGTGGAGATCGCCGAGCGGCTGGACGTGTCGCGGACCCCGGTACGGGAGAGCCTGCAGCGGCTCGCCTCGGAGGGGCTGATCAGCTCGCACCGGCGGCGGTGGATCGTCTACCAGCACACCAAGGACGAGATCAGAGAGATCTACGAGGTGCGCGCCGCGCTGGAGGGCTACTCCGCGCGGCTGGCCAGCGGGCGGGCCACCGACGAGGAGCTGGCCGAGCTCAGTCAGCTGCGCGCCACCGCCGCCTTGCCGGACCTCGACCCGGACGACCGGGTGGACCTCAACGAACGGCTGCACGACGCGGTGCTGCGCTTCGCGCACAACGCCACCCTGCTGCGCCAGGCCCGGACCAGCCGGCTGTACTTCTTCAACCGCTCGGTGGCCCGCCTCTACACGCCCGCGGACCTGGCGTACTCCGGTCAGCAGCACCGCGAGCTGCTGGACGCCATCGGCACCCGGGACGCCACCCGCGCCGAAGCCATCGCCCGGGAACACGTGGAGTACGCCCTGGAGCTGATCCTGCACAAACTCTGACCGCCGACGCGCGGGCGGCGGCCACCCGCGTCGGCGGCTGGGTGACCAGCGGCCTACGTCGACTTGAGCCAGCCGGCGTCGACGACGAACTCGGCGCCGGTGGTGCTGGCCGAGCGAGGCGAGACGAGCAGGGCAACCACGTCGGCGATCTCGCTGGGTTCGATCAGGCGACCGGTGGCGAGCTGCATCATTTGCGGCGCGACGCTGGTCAGCACGCTGTCCCGATCGGAGCCGATGTGCGCCGCGAAAATGTCCGCCGCGCCACCCGCGTCGGTCCACCACGGCGTCTTCACCGGCCCGGGGCAGACTCCGTTGACCCGGACTCCCTGTGGCCCGAACTCCTCGGACAGCGCCTTGGTGAGGTTCATCATCGCCGCCTTGGCCGCGCCGTAGTCGACGTTGACCCCCGACGGCTGCCGACCGTGGCCGGACGAGACGTTCACAATCGCGCCGCCGCCGCGCTCGATGAGCAGTGGCAGCGCCGCGCGGCACGCCCTGACCGTGGAGAACAGGTTGAACTCGAACATCGACTGCCAGCCGGCGTCGGTCAGGCCGAGGAAGCCGAACTGCGGCATCTTCGTACCGGGCGGCGGGCCGCCGGCGTTGTTGACCAGGATGTCCAGCCCGCCGAATTCCTCCACCGCTCGGGCAATTACCTCGGCGGGCGCCGAGGGGTCCATGAAGTCGGCCGGCACGTGCCGGACTTCTCCGCTCAGCGCGTCCAGCTCCGGGGTGCGGGACCGGGACGCGACCACGACTCGAGCGCCCTCCGCCAGCAGCGCGCGGGTGACCGCGAGGCCAATCCCCTTGGAACCGCCGGTCACGACCGCCACCCGGCCGGCAAGATCGAGATCCATGAGAGCCTTCCTGTTGGGACCGCCGCGGCCAGGTAGGTCGCCGCGGTCGTCACCAGGTAGACGCTCCGGGCCCTCGGTTCGTGAGATCCGGGCGGTCGCGGTTCAGCGGGTGAAGCGAGCCGGATCCAGCTGCTCGATCGGCAGGCCGGTCTTGCCGTCGGTCACCAGGTCGGCCGCCACCTGCCCGAAGGCCGTCGCCAGCTTGAACCCGTGCCCGGAGAAGGCGCCGAGCAGCCACACGTTGTCCGCGCCCGGCAGCGCACCGACCAGGCCGTGACCGTCGCTGGTGTAGGCGTCCATGTAGCTGGAGACCCGCACCGGGGTCGGCACCAGGCCAGGCAACAGCTCGGCCACCGTTCGGTTGATCGCCCTCAAGTCGCCGGGCGGCACGTTGCGGTCCAGGTCGTCGGCATCGGCCAGGTCGCCGTAGGAGCCGTGCGGAGCGACCTTCACCGATCCGCCGTCCAGGGTGGGGATGCCGAAGATGTGCACGTCGCCGGACTGCCGGATGAAGATCGGGAACCGGTCCGGCCGGTAGGCCTCCACGTCCAGCGCGGGGTACCAGGTCATCACCAGCTTCTTCGGGGTCACCTGGTCGGCCAGCTCCGGGGCGAACCGGCCGGTCCACGGTCCGGCGGTGAGCACCACCTGCTCGACGGTGTAGGTCCGGACGGCGGTGTGTACCCGGACGCCGTCAGACAGCGGCTCGATGCCGGTCACCGAATGGCCGGTGACCAGCCGGGCGCCGCGAGTCCGTGCCGCGCGGGCCGCCGCCAGGACGGCGAACTCCGGCCGCAGCACCCCCGCCCACTCGTCGAGGAAGGCGATCTCACCGGGCAGCATCCGGTGCTGCGGGTACCGCGCGGCCATCTGCTGGGCGTCCAGCACCTGGTGCGGCAGGTCGAACCGGGCCGCGGATTCGAGCACGTTGCGCATCGACTCGGACTCGGCGGGCCCGATCATCAGGCCACCGTTGAGGGTGAGCAGGGACTGCCCGGACTCCTCCTCCAGCTCCCGCCACAGCTCGCGGGCGCGCAGCAGCAGCGGCACGTATCCCGAGCCCTCCAGGTAGGCGGTGCGGAAGATCCTCGACTCGCCGCCGGCGGCTGCCTGGTCGTGGCCGGGCGCGTACTGCTCGAACCCGATGGCGTCGATGCCCTGGCGGGCCAACTGCCACAGCGCCATCGAACCGATGCTGCCGAC
>DATHIT010000454.1:0-17378 GCA_035489915.1 Pseudonocardia sp.
GCCGGCGGCCACCTCGGCCAGCCGGGTCGGCCAGTCCTCGCCGGGGGTCGGCTGCCAGACCGCGTGCGCGCCCCGTCCGGCGGCCACCGCGTCCAGCAACGCGGCGCCGTTGCGGTACCGGCCCCACCCCTCGACGCTCGCCCCGTCAGCGCCGGCGGGTTCGAGACCTTCTCCGACCACCGGGGGTTCGACCACGACCACCGGCTCCGCCGCGACCAGCGGGGGTTCGACCACGGGCTCCGGCTCGACCACGGGCTCAGCCTCGACCCTGGCGTGCCGGGGCGGGATGGCCAGCCGCAGCACGTCCGCGAAGGTACCGGCGTACCGGTCGGCCACCGTCCGGCACAGCGCGGCCAGTTCCTCGGAGAGCACCGGCTCGGTGGACACCACCCGCTCCAGCCAGCCCAACCGGCCCTCGTGCGCGGAGCTAGGCAGCCGGGCCAGTACCCAGCCGTCCACCAGCCGCCCGGAGAACCGCACCCGCACCCGCACCCCGGGGCGCGCGACATCGGCCAGTTCCTCGGGCACCTGGTAGTCGAATGGACGGTCCAGGTGTGCCAGCGGCACGTCCACGGCCACCTGGGCGACCGGGAGCTCGGCCGCCGGCAGCCGCTCCCCCCGCCTGGGGGTACGTCGAGCAGCCGCGGTCACAGCGCCCGGTCTACCAGACCCCGCACGGGGTGTAGCCAACCGCCGCCCCTCGCGACTTCGCACATCCAACGCTCACTTCGCACAGTGCCCGCAGTATGCGAAGTGAGCCTCCGGTATGCGAAGTGGCCCGCTGCGGCCACCCTGCGGCGGCCACCCTGCGGCGACCGGCGCGAGCTGGTGCGGCTGGTGGGTGTGCGAGCGGCCGGTCAGGCGCCGGCGGCGGACTTCAGCGCGTCCGACCGGTCCGTGCGCTCCCAAGGCAGGTCCAGATCGGTGCGGCCGAAGTGGCCGTACGCGGCGGTGGGCGCGTAGATCGGCCGCAGCAGGTCCATGTCCCTGATCAGGGCGGCCGGCCGCAGGTCGAACACGTCGGTGATGGCGCCCTGGATCTTGGTCGGATCCACCACCTCGGTGCCGAAGGTCTCCACGAACAGCCCGACCGGGGCGGCCTTGCCGATCGCGTACGCCACCTGCACCTCGACCCGCTGGGCCAACCCGGCGGCCACCACGTTCTTCGCCACCCAGCGCATCGCGTAGGCGCCGGACCGGTCCACCTTGGACGGGTCCTTGCCGGAGAACGCGCCGCCGCCGTGCCGGGCCATCCCGCCGTAGGTGTCCACGATGATCTTGCGGCCGGTCAGCCCGGCGTCGCCCATCGGACCGCCGATGACGAACCGGCCGGTCGGGTTGACCAGCAGCCGGGCGTCCGACGAGTCCAGCCGCAGCTCGGCCAGCTCGGGCTCCACCACGTGTTGGCGGATGTCGCCGGTCATCACCCGGTCCAGGTCGACGTCCTGGGCGTGCTGGCTGGACACCACCACGGTGTCCACCCGAACCGCCTGGTCACCGGCGTACTCGATGGTGACCTGGGTCTTCCCGTCCGGGCGCAGGTAGGGCAGCGTGCCGTCCTTGCGCACCTCGGCCAGCCGCCGGGCCAGCCGGTGGGCCAGCGCGATCGGCAACGGCATCAGCTCGGGGGTGTCCATGCAGGCGTAGCCGAACATCAGGCCCTGGTCGCCGGCGCCCTGCCGGGCGATCAGGTCTTCGATGGAGACCCCAGCCTCCACCCGGGCCTCGTAGGCGTTGTCCACGCCCTGCGCGATATCCGCCGACTGCGCGCCGATGGCGATGTTCACCCCGCAGGAGTTCCCATCGAAGCCCTTGGACGAGGAGTCGTAGCCGATCTCCAGGATGCGCTCCCGGACCAGGGTGGGGATGTCGACGTACGCGCTGGTGGTGACCTCTCCGGCGAGGTGGACCTGGCCGGTGGTGACCATGGTTTCCACCGCGACGCGACTGCGCGGATCCGCCGCCAGCAGTGCGTCCAGCACCGAGTCACTGATCGCGTCGCACATCTTGTCCGGGTGACCCTCGGTCACCGACTCGCTGGTGAACAACCGCCGGCTGCCGCTTGCCACTACGCCACCCCTAGTTCGTCGCGCCATCTCTACCGCCGGAGCGTAGTCGACGAGCCCGGGGGATTCGGCACCAAAGACGTCGCTATCACAACAGGACAGTCCGGTACCAGCCCCAATTGAGCACTGACCGAGACCGATGCGTTACCGAACGGCGCCGGCCTCGTTGAGCCGAAATGAATGCGGACCCCGCGACCGTTTCGAGAGAGGTAAAGAGCATGTCGAAGTTCCGATTCAGCCCACGGATAGCAGCACTTGCCGGCTTGGCCGTGGTGACCGCGAGCACGCTCGTGGTGACCTTGGTCGGCCCGGCGGTTGCCGCCAGCCCCCGGCTCACCAGCTGCACCGAGCAGGTTCGGGTCCGGTCCCAGCCGAGCACCAGCGCCCCGGTGATCGGCTCCTGCAAGGCCGGCGAGCAGGTCACCGTGGACGAGACCCGCAACGGCTTCGCCCACCTGGTGAACAAGAAGGGTTGGGCCTCCGCCGACTACGTCAAGCTGGGCAACAACTCCTCCTCGCGTGGTGAGAACAGCGACGACAACAACAGCAGCAACGGCGACGACAACAACAGCGACAACGGCGACGACAACAGCAGCGACGGCGGCAGCGACGACAACGGCGACGACAGCGGCAACGACGACGGCGGCGACGACAGCAGCGACAGCGGCAGCAGCTCGGGCGGCATGCTCGGCGGCCTCTGAGCCATCCCCCGCCACCGTGGCCCGTGCTCCCCGATCGGGGTACGGGCCACGGTTCGCGCGCTAATCCGCTTTTCTTTTTTAGGAGTTCGAACTCTCTCGGACCGGCATTCTTTTCGGCCCCGGTGGCTCAGCGCAGCCGCCGGGGCCGATTGCTATCCGGGGGGTGAAGAGTTAACAGATCAGGTCAACCGCGAGGCGACGGCATCCCACACCCGGGAGGCCAGCAGCGCCTTCGATCCGCTGGGCAGCTCGGTCTCGCCGCCGTCCGAGGAGAGCAGCCAGCCGGCGTTGTCCGGTTGCTCGAACGCGAGACCCTCGCCCACCGCGTTGACCACCAGGAAGTCGCAGCGCTTGCGGGCCAGCTTGGCCCGGCCGTGGAACAGCACGTCCCCGGTCTCGTCGCCGGTCTCCGCGGCGAAGCCGACCACCAGCTGACCGGCCGGACGCAGCTCGACCAACTCGGCCAGGATGTCCGGGTTCAGCTCGAGGGTGAGGCTGGGCGGCCCCGACGCCGTCTTCTTGATCTTATGATCGACCAGCGTGGCCGGTCGGAAGTCCGCCACCGCGGCCGCCATGGCCACCACGTCGGCGTGCTTGGCCTCGACCAGCATCGCCTCACGCAGCTGCTCGGCGGTGCCCACATGCACCATCCGGACACCGGCCGGCGGGATGAGGTCCGCGGTGTGCGCACTGACCAGAGCGACCTCGGCGCCCCGCTGCGCGGCGACCCTGGCCAAGGCATAGCCCTGCCGGCCGGAGGAGCGGTTGCCCAGGAAACGCACCGGGTCCAGCGGCTCACGGGTGCCACCGGCGGACACCACCACGCGGCGTCCGGCCAGGTCGTGCGGTAGCGCGTCGGCGCGTTCCAGCAGCAGTCGGGCCAGCTCGGCGATCTCCACCGGTTCGGGCAGCCGCCCTGGGCCGGTGTCCACACCGGTCAGCCGGCCGGACGCGGGCTCCATCACCACGATGCCCCGGGAACGCAGCAGGGCCACGTTGTCCCGGGTGGCCGGGTGCAGCCACATCTCGGTGTGCATCGCGGGGACCAGCAACACCGGGCAGCGCGCGGTGAGCAGGGTGGCGGTCAGCAGGTCGTCGGCCCGGCCGTGCGTGGCCCTGGCCAACAGGTCCGCCGTGGCCGGGGCGACCACCACCAGCTCGGCCTGCTGGCCGAGACGTACGTGGGCCACCTCGGGCACATCGCTGAACACGCCGGTGTGCACCGGCTGCCCGGACAGCGCCTCGAAGGTGGCCGCGCCCACGAAGTGCAGCGCGGACTCGGTAGGGATGACCCGTACCCGGTGGCCGGATTCGGTCAGCCGGCGCAGCAGCTCACAGGCCTTGTAGGCGGCGATGCCTCCGGCGACCCCCAGCACAACGCGCGGAGGGTCGACGGAACGTGCACCGGCACCACCCGCCGCGTCAGCGGGGCGCGTCAACGCCGAGCCGCCGTTCGGTCAACTCACTCGCCCTCGGTGTGCTCGAGCAGCCCCTCGTGGATCTCGCGCATCGCGATGGACAGCGGCTTCTCCCGCGGGCCCGGCTCGACCAGCGGGCCGACGTACTCCAGCAGGCCTTCGCCGAGCTGCGAGTAGTAGTCGTTGATCTGCCGCGCCCGCTTGGCCGCGTAGATCACCAGCGCGTACTTCGAGCTGGCCTTGTCGAGCAGGTCGTCAATAGGCGGGTTGGTGATCCCCTCGGGCGTGGTAAGCCTCGAGTTGTCGGTCAGCGGCATGCTCACTCAGGAACTCCTGCGGGGGTTGCTGTGGCTCAGACAGGCTGCTCCCCCACCGGGGGCGCCAACTAACAACGATACCAACCGCTGGACAACCTGGTTCAGGTCGTCGTTCACCACGGTGACATCGAACTCGGCGCGCGCTGCCAACTCCTCGCGAGCGGTGGCCAACCGGCGCTCCACAGCCGCCGGGCTGTCGGTCCCTCGAGATGACAGCCGAGCGACCAGATCCTCCCAGCTGGGCGGCATCAGGAACACCATCAGCGCGTCCGGCCGGGCGGCCTTGATCGCGCGAGCTCCGGCCAAATCAACCTCGATGAGGACCGGATCTCCCGCGTTCAGGTGCCGCAGAACCGGGGCAGCCGGGGTCCCCGAGCGGTGCAACCCGCCGTGGATCTCGGCCCACTCCAGCAGCTCACCGGTTTCGATCATCCGATCGAACTCGGCGTCGCTGACGAAGTGGTAGTCCCGGCCTTCGACTTCGCCGGGCCGCGGCGCCCTGGTCGTCGCTGACACGCTGAACAACAGCGTGGGCAGCTCCGGACGCAGCGCCGCGACCACGGTGGACTTTCCGACGCCGGAAGGGCCGGCCAAAACCACCAGCCGGCCCCTCGCGGCCCCGTCGGTCACTCCGAGTCGAAGTCGGCAAGCAGCGCCTTACGCTGCCTGTCACCGAGACCACGCAGCCGGCGGCTCGGTGCGATCTCCAGGCGCTCCATAATCTGCTGAGCGCGCACCTTGCCGACGCCCGGCAGGGCCTCGAGCAGGGCGGAAACCTTCATCTTGCCCAGAATCTCGTTCGAGTCGGACTGGGCGAGGACCTCCTTGAGGTTGGTCCCCCCGCGCTTGAGGCGGTCCTTGAGCTCGGCCCGAACCTTCCGAGCGGCCGCGGCCTTCTCCAATGCGGCGGCCCGCTGTTCTTCGGTGAGCTGGGGAAGGGCCACGATCTCCTCCGTCATGTACAAGCTGTGGTGCTCTGTCTGTGGCTCGAACGTACTCAGTGACCTTGACCGGCTCGCACCGGGGGTCCCCTGAGAGCCAGGTCAGGGCGTTGTAGGCGCTCTGTGGGCCGTTTGGCGCACACGTTTGTAGGCTCGGCGCGCCGCCGGGGCCAATCACTAACAATGCCGCGCCCGGCACCGCCCGCGCACAGTGATTTGGCCCAATCCGCTGAGAAGTTGCCCAGTTTTTCTCGCCGAGGGAGCCGCGCGGTGAACGCCGGGCGGTCACTGAGTTGCGCCGGCCTGCTCGGTTGCGCCGGCCAATTCGGCCTGCCAGGTCCGCACCGCCACGCGCAGAGCTGCCTGGTCAGGGCCATTTTCCAGCACCGCGCGGGACACCGAGGGCAGCACCACGCCGGTCACCGCGGCGAATCGGACGGCCAGATCGGCCGGCGTGCCCCCCTGCGCGCCCAGCCCCGGCGCCAGCACCGGGCCGTTCAGTCCGGACAGCTCCAGCCCGTGCTCGTGGGTTGCGCCGACCACCACACCCACATGGCCCATCGGGGCGCGGCCGGCGTTCTCGGCGGCCGCCGCGTCCACCATGGCCTGGGCCACCGAGCGGCCGTCCCGGTCGGCGAGCTGGACTTGGGCCGTCTGAACCTGGGCGCCGTCCGGGTTGGACGTGCGGGCGAGTACGAACACCCCCCGCCCGGACCCGGCGGCCGCCGTCAGCGCGGGGGCCAGCGAGCCGAAACCCAGGTACGGCGACAGCGTCACCGCATCGGCGGCCAGCGGGGAGCCGTCGGTCAGGTAGGCGTCGGCGTAGCCGCCCATGGTGGAGCCGATGTCGCCCCGCTTGACGTCCAGCAGCACCAGCGTGCCGGCGTCCCTGGCGTCGGCCAGCACCCGCTCGAGCACCGCGACGCCGGCCGAGCCGTGCCGCTCGAAGAACGCCGACTGCGGCTTGACCAGCGCCACCTGGCCGGCCAGCGCGGCCATGGCGCCCCTGGCGAAGCGCTCCAGCCCTGCCTGGTCATCGGCCAGCCCCCAGGCGGCCAACAGCCCTCGGTGCGGGTCGATGCCCACGCATAGCGGCCCGTGCTCGGCCACCGCGTCCGCCAGCCGCCGCCCGAACGGCACGCCGTCCCGCGGGCCCGGGAGGGTCACGGGGTGCTCTCGTTCGGGGTGCGGGCCTTGCCCAGCGCGGCGTGCAGGTCCTGCAGCGAGCGCACCTCCAGCCCGCCCCTGGTCAGCGCCTCGATGCCCTGCACGGCGGCCGCGGCGGCCTGCACGGTGGTCAGGCAGGGCACGCCCCGGGACACGGCGGCGGTGCGGATCTCGTAGCCGTCCACCCGGGGCCCGGGGTTGCCGTACGGGGTGTTGATGATCATGTCGACGCCGCCGTCCAGGATCAGCTCGACGATGTTGTCCGGGCCCTCGAAGTGCTTGCGCACCACAGTGACCGCGATCCCGTTGCGGCGCATCACCTCCGCGGTGCCCGCGGTGGCCAGCACCTCGAAGCCGAGGTCGGCCAGCCGCTTCACCGGGAAGATCATCGCGCGCTTGTCCCGGTTGGCCAACGAGACGAACACCTTGCCGCTGGTCGGCAGCGAGCCGTAGGCGGCGGTCTGCGACTTGGCGAACGCGTTGCCGAACGAGGTGTCGATGCCCATCACCTCGCCGGTGGACTTCATCTCCGGGCCCAGCAGCGAGTCCACGCCCTTGCCGTCCGGGGTGCGGAACCGGTGGAAGGGCAGCACCGCTTCCTTCACCGCGACCGGGCCGTAGCTGTCCGACCCGGGCAGTTGCCCGCCGTCGCCGTGCGCCGGCAGCAGACCCTCGGCGCGCAGCTCGGCGATGGTGGCCCCGAGCATGATCCGGGCGGCCGCCTTGGCGAGCGGGACGGCGGTGGCCTTGGACACGAACGGCACGGTGCGCGACGCGCGGGGGTTGGCCTCCAGCACGTAGAGCGTCTCGCCGTGCAGCGCGTACTGCACGTTGAGCAGCCCACGCACCCCGATGCCGTGCGCGATGGCCGCCGTGCTGTGCCGTACCGCGTCCAGGTCGGAGCGGCCCAGGGTGATCGGTGGCAGCGTGCAGGCCGAGTCGCCGGAGTGCACCCCGGCCTCCTCGATGTGCTCCATCACGCCGCCGAGGTAGACCTCCTCGCCGTCGCACAGCGCGTCCACGTCGATCTCGATGGCGTCGTCCAGGAACCGGTCCACCAGCACCGGGTGCTCCGGGGATACCTCGGTGGCCCGCTGGATGTAGCCCTCCAGCGTCTCGTCGTCGTAGACGATCTCCATGCCGCGCCCGCCCAGCACGTAGGACGGGCGCACCAGCACCGGGTAGCCGATCTCGTCGGCGATCCGCTTCGCCTGTTCGAACGACGTGGCGGTGCCGTAGCTCGGCGCGGGCAGCCCGGCGCGCTCCAGCACCGCGCCGAACGACCCCCGGTCCTCGGCCAGGTGGATCGCCTCCGGGGAGGTCCCCACCACCGGGACGCCGGCGTCGGCCAGCTTCTGCGCCAGCCCCAGCGGGGTCTGCCCGCCCAGCTGCACGATCACCCCGACCACCCCGGGCCCACCGGCTCCGGACTCCCGCTCGGCGTGCACCACCTCGAGGACGTCCTCGAAAGTGAGCGGCTCGAAGTAGAGCCGGTCGGCCGTGTCGTAGTCGGTGGACACCGTCTCCGGGTTGCAGTTGACCATCACGGTCTCGTAGCCGGCCGCACGCAGCGCCATCACCGCGTGCACGCAGGAGTAGTCGAACTCGATGCCCTGGCCGATCCGGTTCGGCCCGGAGCCCAGGATGAGCACCTTGGGCCGCTCGGTCTGCGGGGCTATTTCGGAGTCGGCCGCTGGATCTGTCTCATAAGCGCTGTAGTGGTACGGCGTGAGCGCGGCGAACTCGGCGGCGCAGGTGTCCACCGTCTTGTACACCGGGCGCACGCCGAGGCGGTGGCGCAGGATGCGCACCCCGTTCTCCCCGGCCAGCTCGGGGCGCAGCACGGCCACCTGCCGGTCGGACAGCCCGGCCCGCTTGGCCCGGCGCAGCAGCTCGGCGTCCAGCACCGGGGCGTCCAGGATCTCCGTCCGGAGTTCGACCAGCGCGTCGATCTGGTCGATGAACCAGGGGTCGATGCCGCTGCGCTCGGCGATCTGGGCCACCGTGGCGCCCAGCCGCAACGCCCGCTCCACCGCGTAGATCCGCCCGTCGGTGGGGGTCGCGACCTCCTCGAGGGTGGACTCGAGGGTGGCGTCCACCGGGTCCGGGCGGGTCCAGAACCCCGCCTCCTTGGTCTCCATCGAGCGCATCGCCTTGCCCAGCGCCTCGGTGAAGGACCGCCCCAGCGACATCGCCTCGCCGACGCTCTTCATCGTGGTGGTCAGCCTCGGGTCCGCCCCGGGGAACTTCTCGAAGGCGAACCTCGGGATCTTGACCACCACGTAGTCCAGCGCCGGCTCGAAGCAGGCCGGGGTCTCGCCGGTGATGTCGTTGCGGATCTCGTCCAGGGTGTAGCCGACCGCGAGCTTGGTGGCGATCTTGGCGATGGGGAACCCGGTGGCCTTGGAGGCCAGCGCCGAGGACCGCGACACCCGAGGGTTCATCTCGATCACCACCAGCCGGCCGGTCTCCGGGTTCACCGCGAACTGGATGTTGCAGCCGCCGGTGTCCACCCCCACCGCGCGCAGCACCTGGATGCCGACGTCGCGCATGTGCTGGTACTCGCGGTCGGTCAGCGTCATGGCCGGCGCGACGGTGATCGAGTCGCCGGTGTGCACACCCATCGGGTCCAGGTTCTCGATCGAGCAGATGACCACCACGTTGTCCTTGCGGTCGCGCATCAGCTCGAGCTCGTACTCCTTCCAGCCGAGCACGCTCTCCTCGACCAGGATCTCGGTGACCGGGCTCGCGTTCAGGCCGATCGTCGCCAGCCGCTCCAGCTCCTCAGCCGTGTACGCCAGCCCGGAACCCAGCCCGCCCATGGTGAACGAGGGGCGCAGCACCACCGGCAGACCCAGCTCGTCTGCGGCGGCGCGCACCTCGTCCATCGAGTGGCAGACCGCGCTGCGCGGCACGTCACCGCCGATGCCGAGGACGATCTCCTTGAACTTCAGCCGGTCCTCGCCGCGCTGGATCGCGTCGAAGTCGGCGCCGATCAGCTCAACGCCGTAGCGCTCCAGCACCCCGGCCTCGTGCAGCTCGATGGCGATGTTCAGCGCGGTCTGGCCCCCGAGGGTGGCCAGGATGGCGTCCGGTCGCTCGGCGGCGATCACCTTGGTGACGAACTCACAGGTGATCGGCTCGACGTAGGTGGCATCGGCGAACTCCGGGTCGGTCATGATCGTCGCGGGGTTGGAGTTGACCAGGCTGACCCGGATGCCCTCCTCCGCCAGCACCCGGCAGGCCTGGGTGCCGGAGTAGTCGAACTCGCAGGCCTGGCCGATCACGATCGGCCCGGAGCCGATCACCATCACGTGCCGCAGGTCCTCCCGGCGGGGCATCAGCGGGCTCCTGTCATCAACTCGACGAACTGGTCGAAGAGATACGCCGCGTCGTGTGGGCCGGCCGCCGCTTCCGGGTGGTACTGCACGCTGAACGCCGGCACGTCCAGCGCCCGGACGCCTTCGACGGTGCCGTCGTTCGGGCAGCCGTGGCTGAACTCGGCGCGGCCGAACGGGGTGTCGAACCGCTCCCCCAACTCGCCTTCCAGCGCGAAGCCGTGGTTCTGCGCGGTGATCGCCACGGTGCGGGTGGTGTGGTCGATCACCGGGATGTTGATGCCCCGGTGGCCGTACCGCATCTTGTAGGTCCCCCGACCCAGTGCGCGGCCCAGGATCTGGTTGCCGAAGCAGATGCCGAACAGCGGGATGCCCCGCTCCAGCACCTGTTTGGTGAGCTCGACGGCGCCGTCCGCGGTGGCCGGGTCGCCCGGCCCGTTGGGCAGGAACACCCCGTCCGCGCCCAGCTCGAGGATCTCCTCGAGGGTCGCGGTGGCCGGCAGCACGTGCGTCTCGATGCCCCGGGCGGCCATCATCCTTGGCGTGTTCGACTTGATGCCCAGGTCCGGCGCGGCCACGGTGAACCGGCGCTCCCCCGTCGCCGGCACCACGTACCGGGTCGCGGTGGACACCTCACCGGTCAGGTCGGCGCCCTCCATCGGCGGGCTGTCCAGCACCCGCTCGACCAGCTCCGGGGTGTCGGTGAGCGCGTCCCCGGAGAACACCCCGGCCCGCATGGCGCCCCGCTCCCGCAGGTGGCGCACCAGCGCGCGGGTGTCGATCCCGGCCACTCCGACCACGCTCTGAGACTGCAGCTCGCCCTCCAGGGTGGTCTCCGAGCGCCAGTTGGACGGCACCCGCGCGGGGTCGCGTACCGCGTACCCGGCCACCCAGATCCGACTCGACTCGTTGTCCTCGGAGTTCCACCCGGTGTTGCCGATCTGCGGGGCGGTCTGCACCACGATCTGCCGGCGGTAGGACGGGTCGGTCAGCGTCTCCTGGTAGCCGGTCATGCCGGTGGTGAACACCGCCTCGCCGAAGGTCTCGCCGCGCGCGCCGTAGGGCACGCCGGTGAACACCCGGCCGTCCTCCAGCACCAACACGGCCGCATCCCGGGTGTTCATACCCGCACCTTTCCGTCTCGCGCGGTAATCCGCCCGCGTAGCACCGTGGCCACGACCTGGGCGGGCAGTCTCATGCCCTCGTAGGGCGTATTGCTGGCCAGGCTGGCCAACTTGGCGCCGCGGACGGTCCACTGCGCGTCCGGGTCCACCAGGGTCAGCGTGGCCGGCTCGCCCACCGCCAGCGGACGGCCCTGGTCGGCCAGCCCGACAATCTCCGCCGGCCGCTCAGACAGCACCCTGGCCACCCCGCGCCAGTCCAGCAGCCCGGGCTCCACCATCGTGTGTACCAGCACGGACAGCGCGGTCTGCAACCCGAGCATGCCCGGGCGGGCCGCCGCCCACTCACAGTCCTTCGCCTGGGCCGGGTGCGGCGCGTGGTCGGTGGCCACACAGTCGATCACGCCCTCGGCCAGCGCGTCCCTCATGGCCGCCGTGTCGGCACCCGTGCGCAGCGGCGGGTTGACCTTGTTCACCGGGTCGTAGCTGGTCAGCACCGCGTCGGTGAGCAGCAGGTGGTGCGGGGTGACCTCGGCGGACACCCGTACCCCGGCCGCCTTGGCCGCGCGCAGCACGTCGATCGTGCGGGCCGAGGAGACGTGGCAGACGTGCAGTGCGGCGCCGGCGTCGCGGGCCAGCGCACAGTCGCGGGCCACGATGGTCTCCTCGGCCGCCGCCGGCCACCCGGCCAGCCCCAGCCGCGCGGCCACCACGCCCTCGTGCGCCTGCGCCCCGTTGGTCATCCGGGGGTCCTCGGCGTGCTGGGCGATCACCACGTCCAGCGCGGTGGCGTACTCCAGCGCGCGCCGCATCATCAGCGGGTCGTGGACGCAGTGCCCGTCGTCGGAGAACATCCGCACCCGGCCGGGCGAGGCAGCCATGGTGCCCATCTCGGCCAACCGCTCACCGGCCAGCCCGACGGTGACCGCGCCCACCGGGTGCACGTCCACCAGCCCGACCTCGGCGCCCCGCCGGCGAACGTGCTCCACCAGTACCGCGTTGTCCGCCACCGGGTCGGTGTTCGGCATCGCGAAGACGGCGGTGAACCCGCCCAGGGCGGCGGCCGCCGAGCCCGTCTCGATGGTCTCCGCGTCCTCGCCGCCCGGCTCGCGCAGGTGCGTGTGCAGGTCCACGAAGCCGGGCAGCGCGACCAGCCCGGTCGCGTCGATCACCTCGGCGCCGTTCGAGGTGCCGTCCGGCGCGTCGAGCCCGGTGCCGATGTCCTGGATGGTCCCGTCGGCCAGCAGCAGGTCCACCGGCTCGCCCGCGCCGTACAACCGAACGTTCTTGATCAACACAGTCATCCCTGGGCCTCCGGGGCGCCGGCTAGGAGGTGGTAGAGGACGGCCATCCGGACGTGCACGCCGTTGCGCACCTGCTCCAGGATGGCGGCGCGCGGCGAGTCGGCCACCGCCGGGGCGATCTCCATGCCGCGCACCATCGGACCCGGGTGCAGCACGACCGCGTGCTCGGGCAGCATGGCCAGCCGCCGCTCGGAGAGCCCGTAGCCGATCGCGTACTCCCGGGCCGATGGGAAGAACCCGCCGTGCATCCGCTCGGCCTGTACCCGCAGCATCATCACCGCGTCCAACCCGGGCAGCTCCGCGTCCAGGTGGAGGCCGACCCGGCACGGCCAGTCGGCCACCCCCACCGGCAGCAGCGTCGGCGGCGCCACCAGCACCACCTCGGCGCCCAAGGTGGCCAGCAGCAACACATTCGAGCGAGCCACCCGACTGTGTGTGACATCACCCACAATGCCGATCCGCTTCCCGGCGATCGAACCCAGCCGGTCCCGCAGGGTGGCCGCGTCCAACAGCGCCTGGGTGGGGTGCTCGTGGGTGCCGTCGCCGGCGTTCACCACCGACGGACCGCCGCCCTGGGTGAGGCTGTCCCTGCCCAGCCAGCCGGCCAGCCGGTGCGCCGCCCCGGACGCCGGATGCCGGATCACCACACAGTCCGCGCCGGCGGCGGCCAGGGTCGCCGCGGTGTCCCGCAGCGACTCCCCCTTCGACACCGAGGAGCCCTTCGCGCTGACGTTGATGGTGTCCGCGCTCATCCACTTCCCGGCGATCTCGAAGGACACCCTGGTGCGGGTGGAGTCCTCGTAGAACAACGTGATCAGGGTGCGACCACGCAGCGTGGGCAGCTTGCGGACCTCCCGGCCGAGCAGCGCCTGCTTGAGCCGATCAGCGGTGTCCAGCAAGAGATTGGCGGTGGCCGCGTCCAGGTCACCGGTGGACAACAGGTGCCTCACTCGTGGCCTCCGTCGGCAACCGAGTCAGGGTGCGAAACGTGGCGGGCCTCGGGATGGGCCTCGGGGTGTGGATCCTCACCGGCCCGGCGCAGCAGCACCGCGTCCCGGCCGTCCACCTCGGACAGCAGCACCGCGACCTGCTCACCGCGCGAGGTGGGCACGTTCTTGCCCACGTAGTCGGCCCGGATGGGCAGCTCGCGGTGGCCCCGGTCGACCAGCACGGCCAGCTGCACCGCGCGCGGCCGGCCGTGGTCGCGCAGCGCGTCCAGCGCCGCCCGCGCGGTCCGCCCGGAGAACAGCACGTCGTCCACCAGGATGACCAGCTTGTCGTCCACACCACCGTCGGGGATGGAGGTGGGCTCCAGCGACCGGGCCGGGCGACGGCGCAGGTCATCGCGGTAGAGGGTGGCGTCCAGGGTGCCGACACTCGGCGCGGCGCCGGCGAACTCGGCGATGGCCGCGCCCAACCGGCGGGCCAGCGTGGCGCCTCGGGTGGGCAGGCCGAGCAGCACCACCTGGTCGGCCTGCGCCGGTTCGTAGGCGGTCTTCTCGATGATCTGATGGGCGATGCGCGCGACCGTGCGGGCGACGTCGGACTCGGTGAGCAGCTCGGTGTTCTTCGCACCGCTCTGCCGATCACCAGCCGGTTGGTCGCCGCGCGCGCGCCGGGGGGACGCCACGCGGAACTCCTCTCCTTCCCCGCCTCACTGGACGGGCCTTAAAGGACTGTCCCGGAGGACCGGCCCGACGGTACCAGGGGCGCCACTCGATCGGGCGGCGCGGGGGGCTTGGCAATCAACCGACCGGGTGGAGTCGACCACATCCGCGAGGCGGCGGTCAGACACCAACTTGACCCAGTGACGGAAACGAGCGCATGATTACTCTGCGTATTGATCACACAGCCCCGCATCATCGCTTTGACGACTAACTGGGGCATGCGGAAACGGAGATTCGCCACATGGGCGACTACGCCAAGGCGCTGGGGTCCAAGCTCCGCGCCATTCGGCAGCAGCAGGGCTTGTCGCTACACGGCGTCGAGCAGAAGTCTGGTGGCCGGTGGAAGGCCGTGGTCGTCGGTTCCTACGAACGGGGCGACCGCGCGGTCACGGTGCAGAAGCTGGCTGAGCTGGCGGACTTCTACGGTGTCCCGGTCGCCGAGCTGCTGCCCGAGGGCCGGGTGCCGTCCGGCGCCGAACCGGCCACCAAGATCGTGATAAACCTGGAGCGGCTGCAGCAGCTGCCCGCCGACAAGGTCGGCCCGCTGGCCCGCTACGCCGCCGCGATCCAGAGCCAGCGCGGCGACTACAACGGCAAGGTCCTGTCCATCCGGACCGAGGACCTGCGCTCCCTGGCCATCATCTACGACATGACCCCCGGTGAGCTCACCGAGCAGCTCGTCGACTGGGGCGTACTCCCCCCCGAAGCCCGCCCAGTCCGCGAAGACTGACCCCGCACCCGGCAGCGCACCCGCCGCCCTCGCCAACGCCACTTGTCGTTGGAACTAGACACGCCAAGTGCCACCTGTCGTTGGAAAAAGACGCGACAAGTGGGCCAGGGGCGGGGCTCCGGGGCGGTGGGGGCTTGGGCCGGGCGGTGGCGTGCTGCGCGGGGGCGTGGGGGGCGCGGGGTCAGGAGCCGTGGAGGCCGGGGCGCAGGTGCTCGGCGATGTCGGAGATCCGGCCCAGCACGCCGTTCACGAAACGGGGTGAGTCGTCGGTGGACAGGGTCTTGGCCAGCTCGACCGCCTCGGTGATGGCCACCGGGTCGTCGATCTCGGCCATCCACAGCAGCTCGTAGATCCCGATGCGCAGCAGCGTGCGGTCGACCGCCGGCATCCGGGCCACCGACCAGCCCTCGGCGTGCTCGGTGAGCAGCTGGTCGATGCGCTCCCGCCGCTCGGTCACGCCCTCCACCAGCTGGGCGGCGTAGTCGGACACCGGCGGCGCGTCGTCGCCGCACTGGCGCTCCTTGAGCACCTCCAGCGGATCAGCGCCGCGCGCCTCAGCCTCGAAGAGGATGTCCAGCGCCCGCTTGCGAGCCTTCGTCCGCGCCCTCATGCGCCGTCACCGAGGTCGGTCTTGCTCGCCGTGCGTGCCACTTGCCGGTACATCTCCTTCAGCCGCCGGCGGCCGCCCGCGCTACAGCGCGAGCAGCTCCTTACCGGTCAGGGTGAGCAGCTCGGCGCCGTCGGGGCGAACCACGAGCGTGTCTTCGATGCGGACACCACCCCGGCCGGCGAGGTAGACGCCGGGCTCGACGGTGACCGCCATGCCGGATGCCAGCGTACCGGCGCCGGTGGCGGAGAGCGCCGGAGCCTCATGAATCTCCAGGCCGACGCCGTGTCCGAGCCCGTGGGAGAACTCCGCCCCCCGGCCGGCCTCGGTGATCACATCCCGGGCGGCGGCGTCCACCGAGGCCACCTCGACACCGACTCCCAACGCGGCGCGTCCCGCCGCTTGCGCCGCCGCCACCAGCTCATACAGCTCTCGCTGCCAGTCGGTGGGGCGGCCAAGCACCACGGTGCGGGTCATGTCCGAGTGGTAACCACCGCGCAGCGCCCCGAAGTCCATCTTGACCAGGTCACCTTCGGCGAGCACGGCGTCGGTCGGCTGGTGGTGCGGGATAGCCGAGTTCGCGCCGGCCGCGACGATCGTGTCGAAGGCCGGCCCGTCCGCGCCGTGCTGACGCATCCGCTGCTCCAGGTCGGCGGCGACCTCCCGCTCGGTGCGCCCCGGGCGCAGCCCGCCGGCCGCGATGAGATCGGCCAGCGCGGCGTCGGCGGCCGCGCAGGCGGTGCGCAGCGCCTCGATCTCCGTCTCGTCCTTGACCGCGCGCAGTCGCTGCACCAGGCCCGGCGCCCGGCGCAGCTCCAGCTCACCGTTGTCCCGAGCCACCTCGAGCAGTGCGGCGTGCGCGTCCACCGTCAGGTGTCCCGACTCGAACCCGAGTCGACGGATGCCGGCCGCGCCGGCATCCGCGACCAGCGCGCGGGCGCAGGCGCGTTCGATCAGCACCGGCACGTCCGGTACCTCGGCGGCGGCCTGCGTGGTGTAGCGGCCGTCGGTGGCCAGCCGGGTGCCCCGCTCCCCGTCGGCGGGCACCAGCAGCGCGGCGTTGGACCCGGTGAACCCGCTCAGGTAGCGCACGTTCACCAGATCGGTGACCAGCAGGGCGTCCAGTTCGGCGGTGCGCAGCAGCGCACGCAACGCGTCCCGGCGAGCGGCGGGTGTCATGCGCTCAGGGTAGGCGTCGCGTGCACCTGGCCAGCAGGACCGCGCGGGCGAGGCTCAGTGCTTCAGCTCAGTGCTTTTTTAGCAGCGTCGCGGCGTGGTCGGGCACCTGGGTGAACATGTCCCTGGGTGGCCGTCGGTAGCCCCGTGGCTCGGGTCGGCGCGGCAGCGTCAACTTCGGCGGATCGACGTGGGCGTAGGGCACGCTGGACAGCAGGTGGGCCATCATGTTGATCCGGGCCCGCCGCTTGTCCTCGGCCTCCACCACCGCCCAGGGAGCCGAGGCGGTGTCGGTGTGGAAGAACATCTCGTCCTTGGCCCGGGAGTACTCCTCCCACTTGGTCACCGACTCCAGGTCCATCGGCGAGAGCTTCCACCGCCGCATGGGGTCTTCCAGCCGGGCCTGGAAGCGCCGCTCCTGCTCGGCGTCGCTGACCGAGAACCAGTACTTGCGCAGCAGGACCCCGTCCTCCACCAGCAGCCGTTCGTACACCGGGGTCTGGTGCAGGAACCGGGTGTATTCCTCCTCGGTGCAGAACCCCATGACCCGCTCCACGCCGGCCCGGTTGTACCAACTGCGGTCCAGCAAGACGATCTCGCCGGCGGCCGGCAGGTGCTCGATGTAGCGCTGGTAGTACCACTGGGTGCGCTGCCGCTCGGTCGGCGCGGGCAGCGCAACGATCCGACAGACCCGGGGATTGAGGAACTCTGAGACCCGCTTGATCGCGCCGCCCTTGCCGGCCGCGTCCCGCCCCTCGAAGATCACCACGAGCCGGGCTCCGCTGGTCCGGACCCACTCCTGCATCTCCACCAGCTGGCCCTGCA
>DATHIT010000455.1:0-3941 GCA_035489915.1 Pseudonocardia sp.
TTCTGGTGGAACGACGCGGCATCGGCCGCTGCTTCGCCCTGGTGAACCCTCGATTCTGGCCAACCACCGGGCGACTGCTGCTCACGATGGCGATCTTCGCGGCCTACTCGATCATCGTCAGCATGATCGTCACCCCGCTCATCCTCGGTATCGGGGTGCCCGGCGACGATCTGTTCCTCGGCCCGATGCTGGGCCTCGCGGCGAACCTGGTGCTCAGCCTGCCACTCGGCATCGCGGCGATCGCGGTGTTGGTGGTGACCTATGCCGAGCTGCGGGCCCACGAGCAGCCCGGGGTCAGCACCCAGACACTCGCCCACGAGCTGAACCGCTAGGCAGGCGCCCACCGTTCCCTGCCCGGTCCACCCGATCGAGGCCCCCCACCTCGGAAAATGGCCGCCCGCAACATCGGGTTTACCGCTACCTTCCAGCCCATGTCGACGCCGCCGCCTGCTGGCTCGGAGCCGGAGCACCCAGAACAGCGCCGGGAGGGGCAGCCACCCCCCGAGGCCCAACCGCCCCCTCAGGGCGAGCCACAGGGGTACCCACCGCCCCAGGGCTACCCGCCCCGGGCAATCCCCCGCAGGGCTACCCGGCACAGGGATACCCGCCGCCCCAGGGCAATCCCCCGCAGGGCTACTCGGCGCAGGGATACCCGCCGCAGGGATACCCGTCCGGAAGCTATCCGCCACCCTCAGGCCCAGCAGGCGCTGCCGGGTACCCGAACTATCCAGCGGGTTACCCCGGTTACCCGGAGGCCGGCGGCGACACCGAGCCACCGGAGAACGACCCGCTCGTGCCGGCCGACTTCGGCGGCTGGTTCGAGCGGGTGATCGGCGTGTTCCGGCGCAGTTGGCGGACACTACTGATCTTCCAGGTGATCGTGGCGGTGTTGAGCGCGGTCTATTCGGCGGTGGCCACCAGCTTCAGCCAAAACATGATCGCCCTCAGCAACGACCTGGGCCCGGAATTCGACCCGGCGACCGGGCCGCCGCCGGGACTGGTCGCGGCGGGCATCACCGCAATGCTGATCGGCCTGGTCGGCGGCGTGGTGATCGGGCTCGTCATCGCAGTGCTCACCCCGGCGACGGTGTTCGTGGTAATCCGGGATGCGGTGGGGCAGCCGGCGTCACTGGCCGAGGCACTGCGTTTCGGGGTGAGCCGGATGCCCGCGATGATCGGCTGGGGCCTTCTCGCCATGATCCTGACCGGCATCGGGTTCGTGCTGCTGATCATCCCCGGGATCTACCTGTCGATCGTCCTCGGCGCCACCCTGGCTGGGGTGGTCGCCGTGGAACGAACCGGTATCGGGCGGTGCTTCGCGCTGGTCAATCCCAGGTTCTGGCCCACCGCCGGGCGCCTGGTCGTCTACTTTCTGATCTTCGTCGTCTACTACTTCATCGCGAACTTCATCGCCTCCGCCATCGGCGGAGGTCCGCTGTCCACGATGACCGGCATCCTGCTGTCCATCCTGTTCATCCCGCTGGGCATCGCGAGCGCGGGAGTCACCGTGGTGACCTATGCCGAACTGCGGTTCCGGGAGAACGGCGTGGTAACCACCCCGGCACTGGCCGCCGAACTGGCTCGCTAGCCGACGCCGAGCCGGGCGGGTTCACCAACGAGTTGCCATCAGCCAAGAAAAGTACCCCCGACCAGGGTGAATAGCCCGCCTGGACAGCGGCGACCCGGCTACCGTCGCTCCATGACGACATCCCCAGCCCCTGGTCAGGGACCGGATGAGGCCCGGCCGTACCCGGACGGTCCCGAGCCGTACCCGAACTATCCCTCCGGCGGGGACCAGTCATCGCTGGAGAACTACCCGGGAGGCACGGGGCCGGCCGGCGACCCCCTGGTCCCTCAGGACTTCGGCGGATGGTTCCAGCGGGTCGTCGCGGTCATCAAGCGGAGCTTCCCGCAACTCGCACTCCTACAACTGATATACGCACTCGTCGCCGCGGCATTCAACTACGTGCTGACGACCGTAGCGCCGGGCTTTGCCTCTCCAGCGCCAGATTTTGGGGCGAGCTACCCCATTGGCCAGACGGACACGGGCCCATTTCTGTGGACACTCGCGATCGGCTTGGTGGTCTCGTACGCGGCGAGCGGGTTCGTCTTCATCGCCTCGACTTGGGTGGCAATCCGAGACGCGGACGGAATGCGCACCACGGCGATTGATGGGCTGCGCTCCACCGCCGGGCGGGTACTTCCGCTCCTTGGTTGGATGTTGCTTACAGTCTTCGTCGCGGCGTGCGCCGGGTTCGTGGTCGGCGCCGGGGCCGCCGTGGTCGGGCTGTTAGGACTTGTCCTGGGGATCCTGCTGGTCGTCGGCGCCGTCTACGCCAGCGTCGCGATCTTCGGTTCGCTGCTTGGTGTGGTCGTCGTCGAACGCGGTGGAATCGGCAGATGTTTTGCGTTGATCCGGCGCCGATTCTGGGCAACCACGGGACGGACCGTGATCTTCGGACTCATCGCCACGGCCTACTCGCTGATTGTCTCGTTCATCGCCATATCAATTGGCGGAGGACCGATTAGTATCACGATCCTGCAGTTTGCCCTGATTATCCCCATGGGCGTTGCCGCGGTCGCGGTCACCGTCGTGACGTACGCCGAGTTGCGTTTCCGCGAGAACCCGACGACCACTACCCATAGCCTTGCCGCCGAGCTGATTCGTCCCTGACCGACCACCTGCGCTACTCCCACTTGGGTCGTAGCGCCGGCGGTCGGTCAGTGAGCTCAGTAGGTGGGCAGCGATGGGTCGACCTGGTTGACCCAGGCCAGCACACCCCCGCCGACATGCACCGCTCCGGAGAACCCGGCCTTGTGCAGCGCGGCCAGCGCTTCCGCCGAGCGAGCGCCGGACTTGCAGTGCAGCACCACCGGCTTGTCCTGTGGGATCTCGGCGAGCGCCTCTCCGGAGAGGATGCGGTCCTTCGGGATCAGCACCGCGCCCGGGATGTTGACGATCTCGTACTCGTTCTGCTCCCGGACGTCGATCAGGGCGAAGTCCTTGCCCGAGTCGATCATGTCCTTGAGCTCGCGCGCGGTGATCGTGTGCCCGGCGGCCGCGTCCTGCGCGTCCTCCGAGACCACCCCGCAGAACGCCTCGTAGTCGATCAGCTCGGTGATCTTCGGCGTGCTCGGGTCCTTGCGCACCTTGATGGTCCGGTAGCTCATCTCCAGCGCGTCGTACACCATCAGCCGGCCCAGCAGCGGCTCACCGATACCGGTGATCAGCTTGATCGCCTCGTTCACCATGATCGAGCCGATGGACGCGCACAGCACGCCCAGCACGCCACCCTCGGCGCAGGACGGCACCATGCCGGGAGGCGGCGGCTCCGGGTAGAGGTCGCGGTAGTTCAGGCCCAGCCCGTTCGGCGCGTCCTCCCAGAACACCGAGGCCTGGCCCTCGAAACGGAAGATCGAGCCCCACACGTACGGCTTGCCGAGCAGCACGGCGGCGTCGTTCACCAGGTACCTGGTGGCGAAGTTGTCGGTGCCGTCCAGGATCAGGTCGTAGTCCCGGAAGATGTCCAGCACGTTCGAGGAATCCAGGTGCACCTGGTGCAGCCGGACCTCGACCAGCGGGTTGACCTCCTTGATGGAGTCCCGCGCCGACTCGGCCTTGGGGCGGCCCACATCGGACTGGCCGTGGATGATCTGGCGCTGCAGGTTCGAGGTGTCGACCTCGTCGAACTCCACGATGCCGAGCGTGCCGACACCGGCGGCGGCCAGGTACAGCAGCGCCGGTGAGCCCAGCCCGCCAGCCCCAACTACCAGTACCTTGGCGTTCTTCAACCGTTTCTGACCGGCCATCCCGACGTCGGGGATGATCAGGTGGCGGCTGTACCGCTCGACCTCCTCCTTGGTCAGCTCGGCGGCCGGCTCCACGAGCGGCGGTAGCGCCATATTCGATCGCTCCTTCGGATCTGCGTCGGCGTGCACTA
>DATHIT010000456.1:0-45428 GCA_035489915.1 Pseudonocardia sp.
GGTCGTCGCCGATATCGCTGCCCAATATCGCCACCACACACAACAACTCCGCGATATCGACGCCCACCCCGACCGACGATTCCCCACCGCGGCGCTACGGCGACATATCCAACAACGGGACCGCGCTTGTGTCGGCCCGGGTTGTCGGCGGCCGGCCAGCAAATCCGAATACGACCACACGCGGGAATACCAGCATCACGGCCCGACCACCTCCATTAACGGCGGCCCGGTTTGCACACACGACCACAACCTCAAATCCACCGGCGGCTGGACACTCCACCAACCCAAACCAGGCAAGTTTATCTGGCACACACCTTTCGGCCAGACCCATCGCAGCCGAGGCGAACCGATCCTCCACCCGCTACCCACACCACACCAACAAAGCGCTGACCCGCCCCCATTTTGACAAGCGTGCTCGCCACGCTCAGCGGGAGCAGAACACCGAGTCGACGTACCTACCGGGCCGCCAGCCCGGCTCGTACTCCAGCCGCCGCTGCAGTAGTAGGCCGCGCTAGAGCGTTGACCATGAGCGTTCACCGGGTCATGCGGCTCGTGGTCGACCCCAGCGTTGGTGGCGCTCGCTGCGGATCCGGGCACGTTCGCGGCGTTGGGCGGCGAGGATGTCGGGGTGGCGGGCGTTGACGTTGCGCCAGCGCAGGTAGGCCTGTAGCCGTCTTGCCAGAGCCCAGTGGTTGGGGTGGTTCGACGCGCTCATGGTGAAGGTGCGCAGCGGCCCGAATTGGGCCTCGATCGGGTTGGCCCAGGACGCAGAGGTCGGCGTCAGACACAACTCGACCTTGTTGCGCGCCGCCACGCCCGGACAGCGGGGGCAGAGTTGGTCATCGCCGAGGCTGTAGCAGAAAGCAGCGGTTCAGATAGTGGCTGGTCACGTAGTCGATCCGGTCGGGCTTGGCGTCCTTGTCCGGATCGGTGGATTTCCTTCCATGTCCTGGTCCGCTGGAACGACACCTCGTGCTCGCGCAGGATCTGGCGCAGCCGCTCGCGCCCGATCCGGACCCGGCGCTCGGCGTTGCCGGTCAGGTGCGTGGCGAGCTTGCGCAGGCTCCAGCGCGTGAACGGAGCACCCAGCGCGCCGGGCCTGGCGGTGGCCGCCGCGGGCGATGAACGGGATGTCGTCGTCACTGATCAGGCGGGGACGGCCTCCCGCCCACCGAGGCTCCAGCGCGGCCAGCCCCCGCTCGTTGAAGGCGTGGATCACGTCACGCACAGTGTCCTCGTCCGGGGCGACCAGCCGGGCAATCGCCGAGACTGGGGTCCCCGACGCCGACGCCATGATGATCGTCGCCCCGTCGGACCCGGATCGGGTTCCCGCGTCCGCGGCGCACGATCTGGGTCAGCCGTTGGCCTTCGTGATCGGACAATCGTCGTGCTCTAACCGGCTCCGCCACCAGCACCACCCCCTCGACCTCGACCAATGTCGAGATCAAGAGTGGGATCAGCAGCCCGCCACCGAGCGGACGCCACGCGGCGTGTCGCCAACCCGGTGAACGTAGGTGGTCAACGCACTAGAGGCTGAAAAAACTAACTTGTGCTAGATTCTAAGCATCGTTAGATTTTCCGGAAGGATGGCTCATGGGGATGGCTACACACGGCGCCAAGGTCGACTCCCGTTCGCTCGAGCGCGCGTTTGCCGTGGAGTGGTACGCCGGTTGGCTCGACGCCTGGAACAGCAACCGTCCCGAGCGGGTGTTCGACCTGCTTACCGAGGATTTCGTGCTGGACAGCCCGACCACGCGGCACTCTGGGTGGCTGGTGCGCGGTCAGCAGGCCGCGGCCGACTACGTCCGCTACGTCCTTGCGGCCTACCCCGATCTGAGGTGGGAGGTCACCGCACCGCCGATGTTCTCTGACGAGGTGGCCCGTGCGGCGTTCAGCTGGCGAGGCACCGGCCATTTCACTGGCCGGCTGGACCCACCCGGGATCGAGGGCACCGGTCAGGCCTTCGAGTTCACCGGTCTCGAGGTCTTCGATTTCCGCGGTGAGCGTGCCTGCTATCTGTATGCCACCTACGACCTGCTCGGGCTGATGAAGCAGATCGGGCTCTACCGAGGCGCGAGCGGCGGGCGCTGATTCGACTGTGTCGATGACAGCGCGGTGTCGATGACGGAGCTGGCCAGGCTCAAGGCCGGTGCGAGCACGGTCGGGCCGGAGGCGGGGTCGGGCGGGAGTAAGGGTGAGCGCACCCGAGCGCGACTGCTCGATGCCGCGGCCGCGGAGGTGGCCCGGCACGGCGCGACCCGAGCAAGCATCGGCGCGATCGCGGCCGCCGCTGGACTCCAGACTGGCAGCGTCTATTTCCATTTCGCATCGAAGGACCAGCTCATCGCGGCCATGCTCGAAGAGGGCCTGCGAGTGACCCTGAGCCATCTCGACGCCGCGCTCGCGGTCGCCGATCCCGACGATGCCGCCGCCCAGCTCCGGGTGGCGATACGGGCCCACACGGCCGCCGTGCACGAACTGCCCGACTACACCCTGGCGGTGCTCGCGCCCGCCTTTCCCGGCGACGACGGCCCCGCCGCCCCGGCGTTCCAGGCGTTGCGCCGCGGCTACCTGGAACGCTGGACCCGGCTGGTGGCTGACGCGCAACGCGCCGGCGTCCTGGCCGAGGGACATCAGCCACGTCTGCTCCGCGACCTGATCTTCGGTGCGCTCAACGCGGTCGGCCTAGGCGGTCGATCCCCGGACGAGGCGGCGGCCGCGCTGGAGGCCCTGATCGGGCTGGACCGGCACCAGGAGGGAGCGGCGCGCGATAACGTTGTACCGTGCGGTCAACTTGGCCAGGATCGACGCGGCATCGCTGATGACAGCGTCCACTTATGAGATCAATCGTGCGCGGGTAATCGCGGTCGCGGCGGACCTTTTTGCCCGCAATGGTTACCACGGCACCGGCGTAGCGGAATTATGCAGTGCAGCTGGCCTCGGTCGTGGTGCGCTCTATCACTACATCGACAGCAAGGAGGCGGTACTTTACGCAATTAGTAAAGACCAGGTCGACAGGATGAACGGTTACGCGGAGGACTTGTTCGATCGCGGGTTGGAGCCGCTCGATCTGATCCGGCAACTGGCCAGGGGGTTGTTGCGCAACATCGCGGAGCATCGCGCCGAATGGGCGGTGTTCTTCCGGGATTACGGTGCCTTGACGGGTGAGCGCAGAGACCGCGTGATCGCCGCCCGCGAGCGGTACGAGAGCTACTGGCGGCAGGCGCTTGACACCGGCGTACGGAGCGGCGTTCTGCGCCCCACGCCGAGGCTGCTTCTGAAAGGAATCCTCGGCATGTTCAACTACACCTATCTCTGGTTTGAACCGGACGAGGAACTGACCTCTGACGAGCTCGCGGACATCTTCCTGGACGCCCTGATTAACGGCATCCACACCCGGCCGTGAACCTGTATCCCTGCCGAAGCAAGCGGAATCTCCCGCCTGTACCGATCGGTCAATACAAATCGAAATGCCAGATGATCATTGCTGGCGCTCCGGCGTGAGCCGCTCTCGCCGCCTCGGGCACAAGGTCGGCGAGTCACCATGGCCAGAGGCGCGGTAGCCCCCGGGATAGCCACCGACTTCTCCTCACCGGCCCTCCCGATGCGCTCTGTAATCGCGTGAGTACTCTCTGCAATAACATCCTCTCCGGGGAGGCTTGATGCGCGCGCTGCTCGGGTTTTCTGTTCTGGTCGCTGTGGGGCTTGCCGGGTGCGGGTCATCCCCGCCAGCCGCGCCCTCGGCCAAACCTGCGAAGCAGGTGGCGGCCGCTCCGACCGGCCCCAATTGTGAGTCCGACCAGCTGTCCGCGCGGCTGGGTCAGCGGACGGACCTGGGGCACGGGCAAGGCAGCCTACCGCTGATCTTTACCAACACTTCGCGGGAGCCGTGCTTGCTGCGTGGCGCACCTGGCGTGGTCCTCCGTGGGCCGGCCAACCCGAACGGCGCGGAGTACGCACTTTTCCACCCGATCGATACCGGGCGTGGGCTGGTGCTGGCGCCGGGGACGAGTGGGGTAGCGCGGCTGGTGGTGCAGTCCGATGTGGACGGTACGGTCGGCAGCCACGGCTCCAGCAACTGGATCCCCACGCGGCTGGAGGCATTCCCGCCAGGGCACGGTGTGAATACCGCGCTGAGCGTTCCCTGGCCCGCCGGTGTGGCGGTGCTGCGCCAGGATGGCGCGCCCCGTCCGGACTCTTGGATCGAAGGGGTCAAGGCCGACCCGGCTGTGACCAGCTGAGCGACATGAGGGGGTCGCGGCTGGGCGTCTCGGTCGTGGTCTTGGCGTTGCTGGCCGGCGGCTTGTGGTTCGGCTTGGCTGGCCGCCGAGGTGTGTCGGTGCAGCTCACGCCTACCGCGGTTCCGGTGGCCCCGAGCCCCGCGCCCGGTCGGTCGATCGACCTGACGGGTTGGAAGCTGGTCTTGCCCGAGGCCGGCCCGAACGGCGACGTCGCGAGCATCACTCCAGCCTCGGTCTTCCCGCCGTGGCTGGTCCGACAACCTGACGGTACCCTCCGGTTCTGGGCGCCGGTGTGCGGGGCCAGCACCCCGAACTCTGAGCATCCGCGCACCGAGCTGAACAGCCTGACGAACTTCACCGCGGGCACCAGCGGCCGGCGGACGCTCGCCGCGTCGCTCGCGGTGTCGCAGGTTCCCGCCGCTGGCGGAGAGGTCATCATCGGGCAGATCCACGGTGCGGAGAACATCAGCTCTGTGCCGTTTGTGATGCTGCGCTACGGCAGTGGCCAGCTATCGGTGGTGGTGAAGAAGAGGCAGAGCGGGTCAGATTCGGACAAGTTCCCACTGCTGGGCGGGATCCCGCTGGGCGGTTGGTTCAACTACTTGATCAGCGACAACGGGGACGGGACGCTCACCGTCGCCGCCTCGCACGGGGTGGACAGCCCGAACGTCACCATCCCCATACCCGTTCCGTTCCTCGGCTCGACGGTCCGATTTCAGGCTGGCGCCTACCAACAGGGCGACGCCTACGTCGGCGGGTGCGGCGCCAGCGACGGCGCGCTGGTCACCTTCGCCGCCCTGCAACAAACTCCCGACGCCCGCTGAGGCGAGCTGGACATCCGGCACTAGCCGGAGGTAGCGGGCGTGAGTTGTGATGAACTGGCCGAGCGAGCCGGACGGGCCAGGGGCAGCTGATCGTGGGAGGCGGCGTGTCGGAGATCTTCGGTCATCTGGCGTCGTTGTTGGATCGGTACGGCTACCTCGCGGTGATCGGCATCGTGGGAGTTGAGAGCTTCGGCATCCCCGCGCCGGGCCAGACGATCCTGATCGCGGCCGCGGTGTATGCCGGCACCGGACATCTCAACGTCTTCGGTGTCGCCGCGGCGGCGTTCCTGGCTGCCACGGTCGGCGACAACATCGCCTATCTGATCGGCCGTTTCGGCGGGCGCCGGCTGGTGCGCAGATACGGGCGCTACGTCCTGCTCACCGAGGAACGTGTCGGGCGGGTTGAGCGGATCTTCACCCGGTACGGCGCCAGACTCGTGGTCGTCGCCCGGTTCGTCGACGGCCTGCGCCAGTTCAACGGGCTGGTTGCCGGCATGGCAGGCATGCACTGGGCTCGTTTCCTCGTGTTCAACGCACTGGGCGCGGCGCTCTGGGTCGGCATATGTGTGTCCCTCGGCCGCCTGGCCGGGCGGCATATCGGGGAGGTCTACGAGCAGTTCCGCCGATATCAGCTCTACCTGCTGCTTGCCCTCGGGGCAGTCGTGGTCGGGCTGATCCTCCGGCACTGGTTTCAACGACGTCGGCGCGCGGCGAGCGAGTCGAAACCGAGCGCACAGGTGCGCAGGGGTGAGGACGCGTAGTTCTGCCTTTCAGTGGTGGAAGCCCGGACATTTTGCCGTCAGCTAACCTCCCGCGACGTTTGCGCTAACCCGGAATTCCTAGCGTTGGTTGCATGCTCCATCGAGCTCAACCCACACCGGTGCGTGAGCGCCGTTAGGACCTTGTGAGCCTGGATCTGACCAGGTGAGCCGCCTACGAGATGCCCGGGACCGCAAGCGCATCCGACGTGAAGCCCGCCGTCGACGCGCCACCCAGAGATCGACACTCCCTGTCTGCGAAGGGAACATTGATGCTGCTGACCACGCGTTCGGACACCGGGATCTACCAGCGCCGGGAGTCGGTTGTCCGTAGTTATTGCCGGGGCTTCGACGCTGTGCTGAGTACCGGCCAGGGGAGTCTGGTCCGCGACGTCGAGGGCCGGGAGTATCTGGACTTCCTGGCCGGGGCTGGGGCGTTGAACTACGGCCACAACGACTCGGACCTGAAGGCCGCCTTGCTCGACTACGTTGCCGGGGACGGCATCGCGCACGGGCTCGACCTGTACACCGAGGCCAAGGGCGCATTCCTGGACACGTTCTGCGAGCTCATCCTCGACCCTCGCGGCATGGACCACCGGGTGCAGTTCACCGGACCGACCGGCACGAACGCGGTGGAGGCCGCGCTGAAGCTGGCCCGCAAGGTAACCGGCCGCACCAACGTCATCGCGTTCACCAACGGCTTCCACGGGGTGTCCGCCGGCGCGCTGGCCGCGACCGGCAACAGCGTCCACCGGATCGCCCCGATGATCCCGCTGCCCGGCGTCTCGCGGCTGCCCTTCGACGCCTACCACGGGAATCTCGACACCGCGGAGCTGCTGGCCGCCATGTTGGCCGACCCGGCCAGCGGCATTGACCCGCCGGCGGCGATCCTGCTGGAGACGGTTCAGGGTGAGGGTGGCCTGAACGTCGCATCGCCGGCGTGGCTGCGCCGGGTCGCCGAGCTGGCCCGCGAGCACGGCGCGCTGTTGATCGTTGACGACATCCAGGCCGGCTGTGGACGCACCGGCACCTTCTTCAGCTTCGAGGCCGCCGGGATCGTGCCCGACCTGGTGGTGCTGTCCAAGTCCCTGTCCGGGTTCGGCCTGCCGATGTCGGTGCTGTTGGTGCGCCCTCAGTGGGACCAGTGGCAACCCGGCCAGCACAACGGCACGTTCCGGGGCAACGGTCACGCCTTTGTCACCGCGCGGGCCGCGCTGGTCAAGTTCTGGTCCGACGACACCCTCACAGATGCGGTGGCGCGGCGATCCGCGCTGGTCAGTCGGCTGCTCGAGGACCTCGCCGGTCAGCTCCCCGGCGCTCAGGTCAAGGGCAGGGGAATGATGCAGGGCATCAACGTCGGCCCGGCGGTGGCCGCCGAGGTCACCCGAGGCTGCGCGCGGAACGGCTTGATCATCGAGGCGGCCGGACCGCGCGACGAGGTCATCAAAGTGCTCGCGCCGCTGACCACCTCGGACAGCCAGCTCGAGCAGGGCCTGCGCATCCTGGCCGACGCGACGCTGACAGTTTCGCGGGGCACACGCCCCGCCGGCCCAGGCTGACCAGCCGCCCACCACGTGCGCTCTGGGAGGCAACGTGAGCGGAACCCAGCCCGCTGATCAGACGGACACACCGTCCCTCGGCGAACTGGTGCTGGTTGCCGAGGGCGAAGCGCAAGGCTGGCGGACCCGCAAAGGTGAGCGGCTGGACCACGTTTTCGAGGCACGCTGCGATTGGATCCGGGAGTACGGCCGCGCCGGCCAGCTCGCGGTGGACTCCGACGACTTCGCCCTGACCTATGACGAGCTGGACCGCCGGGCCAACCAGCTGGCCCGCTACCTGCGGATGCGCGGGGCCAAGCCGGGTGACCGGATCGCGCTGCTGTTCGACCGGCCGGCCTACTCGTACATAGCCATGCTGGCCGTGCTGAAGATCAGCGCCACGTACGTGCCGCTGGACGTCGGCTTCCCGGCGGACCGGATGGCCTACATCGTCGAGGACGCCCAGGTGCGGATCCTGCTGTCCATGTCGCACGTCCGGGATCTGGTAGCCGGCTTCGACGAGATCACCGCGAGCGGCGCCGAGACCATCTTCATCGACACCGCCATGCCGTTGATCGCGGACATGGACTCCCGCCGCCTGATCGACGCCGAGCGCGGCTCCCATGTCGACCAGCTGGCCTACATCATCTACACGTCCGGCTCCACCGGCCGCCCCAAGGGCGTGGCGATCGATCACCCGAGCATCTGCAACTTCGTGCGGGTCGCCGCCGAGGTGTACGGCATCCGGGCCCGCGACCGGGTGTACCAGGGCCTGACCATCGCCTTCGACTTCTCCTTCGAGGAGATCTGGGTGCCCTGGGTCTCCGGCGCCACGCTGGTGCCCAAGCCGGCCGGCGGCAGCCTGCTCGGCCAGGATCTGCACGACTTCCTGACCAGCCGCCGGGTCACCGCGATGTGCTGCGTGCCGACCCTGTTGGCCACGGTGGACGACGACCTTCCGCTGCTGCGCTTCCTGCTGGTCTCCGGCGAAGCGTGCCCGCAGGACCTGATCGCCCGCTGGCACAGACCCGGCCGCCGCTTCCTCAATGTCTACGGCCCCACCGAGGCCACCGTCACCGCCACCTGGACCGTTGTACACCCGGACAAACCGGTCACCATCGGCGTGCCCCTGCCCACCTACGCCACCGTCATCCTGGACGCCGAGGACCCGCACAAGGCGCTGCCGCACGGCGATACCGGCGAGATCGGCATCGCCGGTATCGGCCTGGCCTGCGGATACCTCAACCGCGACGACCTGACCGAGAAAGCCTTCATCGACGACTTCCTGGGCATCCCGGCCAACCCGTCCGGCCGCATCTACCGCACCGGCGACCTCGGCCGGGTCAACGCCGACGGCGAGATCGAGTACCAGGGCCGGATCGACCTGCAGGTCAAGATCCGTGGCTACCGCATCGAGCTCACCGAGATCGAATCCGTGCTGCTGCAGGTGCCCGGCATCGCCGCGGCCGTGGTGGACACCTACCGCCCCGACCCGGACACCACCGAGTTGGTCGGCTACTACAGCCTGCGCACCGACGTCGCGCGGCTCGACCAGGAGGCGATCTACGCCCAGCTGCGCGAGCGGCTGCCCTCCTACATGGTGCCGGCATACCTCGAGCACCTCGACGCCATCCCGATGACCCCCCAGGACAAGGCCGACCGCAAGAACCTCCCGCCGCCGGGCCAGCGGACCAGCCGGGCCAAGCAGGGCGAGTACGTCGCCGCCGCCACCCCCACCCAGCGGCTGCTGGCCGATGCGCTGGCCGCGACCCTGGGCGTGGACCAGGTCTCGATCGACAGCCAGTTCTTCGACGAACTCGGCGCCAACTCGCTGCTCATGGCCCAGTTCTCCGCGCGGCTGCGCAAGGCAGCCAGCCTGCCGAAGCTGTCCATGCGGGAGATCTACCTCAACCCGACCGTCCGCCAGCTGGCCGCCGCCCTGGGCGAGACAACCGCACGCCCGTCCCCAGCGGTGGACAAACCGATCGCCCGGGGCAGCAGCGTGGGCTATGTGTTCACCGGCCTGGTGCAGCTGCTGGAGTTCCTGGTCACCGCGTACCTGGGCGCGTTGATCATGCGCGTCAGCTTCCAATGGATCTTCGACGCGGTCGGGCTGGTCAACACGTACGAGCGGGCGCTGGTGGTGGGCGCCGGGACGTTCGTCGGCCTGACCCTGCTGCCCATCCTGGCCAAGTGGCTGCTGGTGGGCGCCTGGAAACCGGGGGAGACCCGGCTGTGGAGCGTCGGATACCTGAGGTTCTGGCTGGTCAAAACGCTCATCCAGGTCAACCCGATGGCGCTCTTCGCCGGCTCGCCGCTGTTTGTGTACTACCTGAAGGCGCTCGGTGCGAAGATCGGCAAGGGCGTGACGATCCACTCCCGCAGCGTCCCGGTGGCCACCGACCTGATCACGATCGGCGATGGCGCGGTGATCCGCAAGGACGCGGTCTTCAGCGGCTATCGAGCGATCGACGGCGTCATCCAGATCGGCGCTATCAGCCTGGGACGCCACACCCATGTCGGTGAGAAGACCGTGCTGGACATCAACACCTCGATGGGGGACGGCGCCGAGCTCGGCCACTCGTCGGCCCTGCAGTTCGGGCAGTCGGTGCCGCCCGGTCAGACCTGGCACGGTTGCCCGGCGGAGCCGGCGCGCACGGACTACCGGAGTGTTCCCCCGGCCAGGTGCGGGGTGCCGCGCAAGGTGCTGTACTCGCTGCTGCAGCTGGCCAGCATCCTGTTGGTCGCCCCGGCCGCCCTGACGATCGCGTTCACCCTGCTGGTCAAGGTCCCGAGCATCACCGACCTGTTCGCCCGGGGGGCGCAAACGGTGACGCAGCCGACCTTCTACCTGGTCGTGCTCGCGGTATCGGTGGCGCTGGCAATCGTCGGGTTGATCGGCGGACTTGTGTTCATCCTGACCGTGCCCCGAGTGCTGAACCTGTTCATCACCCCGGAGAAGGTCTACCCGCTGTACGGCTTCCACTACGTCGTGCACCGTTCGATCGCCGCCATGACCAATTCACGGTTCTACATGAACCTTTTCGGCGACAGCTCGGCGGTCGTGCACTACCTCAAAGCCCTCGGCTACGACCTCAGCCGGATCGAGCAGAGCGGGTCGAACTTCGGCACCAACCTGCGACACGACTCGCCGTACCTGACCAAGGTCGGCACCGGAACGATGGTCTCCGACGCGTTGTCGATCATGAATGCGGACTACTCCGGAACCTCGTTCCGGGTGTCCCAGGTCAACATCGGTGCGCGTAACTACTTCGGTAACCAGATCGCCTATCCGGCACAGGCCAGGACCGGGGAAAACGTTCTGCTCGCGACGAAGGTGCTGGTCCCGCTGGACGGGCCGGTGCGGGAAAACGTGGGGCTGCTCGGCTCGCCGCCGTTCGAGATTCCCCGCTCGGTCGAGCGCGACAGCCAGTTCGACCACCTCAGGGAACCGGGCGTGCTGCGCCGCCGGCTGCGCGGGAAGAACCGGCACAACACCGTCACCGCGCTGCTCTACCTCGGGGTGAACTGGCTCCAGGTGTTCTTGCTGACCCTGGTCTCCGCGGTCGCCCTCGGGCTGTACCAGCGGTTCGGCGAATTCGCGATCATGGGCGTGATGCTGGTGACGATCGTCTTCGGCATAGGCATGAGGATCTTGGTCGAGCGGCTGGTGCTCGGTTTCCGCCGGCTACGGCCGAAGTTCTGCTCGATCTATGACCCCTACTTCTGGAGTCACGAGCGGCATTGGAAGCTGCTCGTGACGCCGAGGTTCCCCGGTACGCCGCTGAACCCACTGATCTGGCGGCTGGCTGGCGTCCGCATCGGCCGGCGGGTCTTCGACGACGGCTGCATCATCCCGGAGAAGACGCTCGTCGCGATCGGCGACGACGCCGTTCTCAACGCCGGCAGCGTCATCCAGTGCCATTCGCTGGAAGACGGCACGTTCAAGTCCGACCACACGAGCCTCGGGGCCGGGGTGACCCTGGGGGTGCACGCATTTGTGCACTACGGCGTCACCATGGCCGATGGGTCCGTGCTGGACGCCGACGCATTCCTGATGAAGGGCGAGGAGGTCAGCGCCCACGAGTGGTGGCGGGGCAACCCGGCCAACCAGACCCCGGCGCCCACGTTCACACCGCGTACACCGCGCAGAACGCTCACCCCGCTCACCCCGCTCACCAGACCACCGGCGCGGGACCGGCTGGTGGGCGTGGATGTGGCGCGGGGGCTGGCGCTGCTCGGGATGATGGCGGTGCACGTCCTCCCCAGCTTCGGCCTCAACGGCTCGCCCAGCGCGTCCGCCGTCCTCGCCAGCGGCCGCTCGGCGGCCACCTTTGTGCTGCTCGCCGGCCTGAGCCTGACGTTCCTCAGCGGTGCGCGGCGGGTGGTGCGCGGGCGGGGGCGGCTCACCGCCTCGGCGGGTATCGCGGTGCGCGCGGTGCTGATCGGGGTGATCGGGCTCGCACTGGGCTACACCGACGACGTCGCCGTGATCCTGGTGTACTACGCCGCGCTGTTCCTGCTCGCGCTGCCGCTGCTCGGTCTGCGCCGCGAGATGCTGGCCGGGTTGGCCGTCGTGGTGCTGGGGGTGGCGCCGATCGGGTTGCTCTGGGCGTCCGACGCCGGTTTGCCCTACTTCCGGGTCTTCACCAACCCCACCTTCCACACCCTGCTGCTCGATCCGCTCGGGCTCGCCGCGCAGCTGTTGGTGACCGGCTCCTATCCGATCATCGCCTACCTGGTTTACCTGCTGGCCGGCCTGGCGATCGGACGGCTCGATCTGGGGTCGGCCCGGGTGGCGGGCTGGCTGTTCGGCGGCGGCCTCGTGCTCGCCGTGACCGCCTTGTTGGCCTCGTGGGTGCTGCTGTTCCGGCTAGGTGGGCTGGCCGAGCTGGAAGAGGCGGTCGGAGCGGGGGCGGACCCGGGCCGAGCGCTGCACGTGATCATGTTTGGCCCCCTTCCCGCCTCGGCGCCGGAGTGGTGGTGGCTGGCGCTGCCGGTGCCGCACTCGCATTCCTCGCTGGACCTGCTGCATACCCTGGGCTCGGCGATCGCGGTGCTCGGGCTCGCGCTGCTGGTGTGCCGGAGCCGGTTCTTCGCCCGGGTACTGCGACCGCTGGCCGCCGCCGGGAGCATGACCCTGACCTTGTACACCGCCCACCTGATTGTCCTGGCCACCGGCGTGCTGGCGGACCGGCCGGGGGCGCTCTACCTCGTGCTGGTGGTGGGTGTGCTGCTCCTCGCCGTGCCGCTGCGGCGGGCCCTGGGCCGAGGCCCATTGGAGTCGATGGTGAGCGCGGCCGACGGCTGGGCCCGGCGGACGGTGGCCGCCTGGCTGGCCAGAGGCGGGCCGGCCGGCTACCGCGGAGTGCCCGGTACTGCCCGCGGCTTTGCCGGGTGGGCCGCACCGGGCCGCCAGCTCGCGCCGGTCTCTCGAGTGGAGACGTACCAGATGGTGCCCCTTGCGGCCCCGCGACCGATGCGGGCCCCGGCTCCACCCACCCAGCCGCTGCCGACCTTGTCCCGATTCGCCTTGCCGTGGGTGGTCGAGTCCGTGCCGGATCAGGCCGAGGGCAACGCGCGCCCGGCCTCAGGCGGGTACGACGAGCCGGCGCTGACGGATCGGATCGACGAGCTGGAGGAGATGCTGCGCCAGTTCAGGGAACGCCACCGGCCAACCGGCGGGGACGAGCCGAAGGACAAGGATCAATAGCCCTCAGAACACGCTGTTGGGGTCGTAGAACTGATCGATGTTCTGGCAGCCGATGCCGACGGCTTTGGTGAAGGACTGCTTCGGGTAGTCCGACGGCTTCTTCTGCCCGGTGGCGATGGCCACGGCGATCTTCAGTGCGTCCTCGGCGGCCAGCGACGGCGAGTTCAGTCCGGTCGAGACATAGCGCCCCTCGCAGCCGCCTCGCTTGATGAGCGCCAAAGCCTCTTTCTGCCCGTCCGCGGCCGCCGCGATCAGAATGTTCTTGTAGGCGGGGTTCCTGTCGACCACGGCATAGGCCCCTATCGCCATCGAGTCGTTGAGACCCACCACCAGGTCGGCATCGGGATTTGCGGCCAACATGTTTTCCGCGCCCACCTGCCCTTTGTCCTGCTGGTAGTCGCCGGACTGCTCGGCCTTGATCTCGTAGGGCAGTCCGCCTTCCTTCAACCCGTCCAGGAATCCTTGGCGTCGGGCGGGTCCGACGAACTCGTCGGTGGCTGGCCCGGTGAGGAGCAATATCTTGATGTTCTTCTTGCCCGCGTCGAGGAAGCGTTTGGCGGTGATCTTCCCGGATTCCCGTCCGATTGTCAGGTTGTCGGACTGGACACTCGTGGCGCCGGTGTCGGGCACGCTGGTGTCGATGTAGATGACCGGGATCTTGGAGGCGATCTGGTTCATCATCGGCTTCTGCCCCTTGACGCTGGTCGCGTTGACCACCAGCACCTTGGCGCCCTGAGAGATCATGGCCGTCATCTGGTTCATCTGGATCACCGGGTCTTTGTTGGCGCTCTGGAAGAGCAACCTGAAGCCCTGCTCGGCTGCGATCTGCTCGGCCCTGACCTGCATGGCCGAGAAGTACGGCGCCTGCAGTTGCTGCTGGGCGAACCCTATGACGACCTGCTTGACGTCGCTGCTCGGCCCGCCAGGCGGACCGCTCGCGGGTTGCGAAGAGGCGTAGATCTGCCCGCACGCGCTCACCATCAGCAAGCTCAGCAGCGCGGCTGCCACGCCCATCGGCCGGAGTCGGCATCGGAGCATGTTCATGACGTCTCCTCCCCGTAGCTCTAGCCGACTCACGGCGTGGCCGTCGCACTGGCGGTGGCGGCGCGCCTCCGGGTGAACTGCACGGTGGCCAGCGTCACGGCGACCAGGATGAGGGCGCCGCGGAAGGCGTCTTGCAGGAACGTCGATACGTTGAGCAGGGACAACAGGTTCGCAATCACCTGGAAGATGATCGTGCCGACCACCGCGCCGAAGACCTTGCCGTAGCCGCCGGACAGCCGGGCGCCGCCGATCACCACCGCGGCGATCGCCTCCAGCTCCATCAGGTTGCCGGCCAGGGCGGTGCCGCTGGCGAACCGGGCGAGGAACATCCAGCCGCCGAGTCCGACCAGCACCCCGGCCAGAATGTAGACCGACCACAAGGTGGTGCGGACCGGGATGCCAGAGCTCCGCGCCGCTTCCTTGTTACTGCCGATTGCGTAGACCCGTCGACCCCATACGGTGCGCACCAGCAGGAACGCGACGATGAGCACAACCCCGATCCAGATCAGCGCCAGGATGGGGATGCCCAACAGGGTGGTCTGCCCGATCTGGGCGAACTGCTCGGCGGCCCCGGGGTTGATCGGGATGCCTTCGCCGTAGGCGTAGACCAGACCGCGAGCCAGCGCGAGCATGCCCAGGGTCACGATGAACGGCTCGAGGCCACGGAACGACACCAGCCAGCCGTTGATCAGGCCGATGACGCCACCCACGACGATGGCCACGATGAGCGCCACGAACACGGAGTTGCCACCGAACAGCCCGGCCGAGAGCACGGCGGCCAGGCCCAGAGCCGAACCAACGCTGATGTCGATGCCACCGGTCAACACGACGATCAGTTCCGCCATCACCACGACACCGATGATGGACATCTGCAGCATCAGGTTGGTCAGGTTGGTGGGGGTGAGGAAGGCTGGGCTGGACACCGAGGCGATGATCAACAGCACGATCAGGATATAGAGGGGGTACTGACCCTTCAGCCACCCCAGCACAGCGTTGCCACGAGATGGCTCGGACTGCTGCGGCTCACTGGGGGCGGTCGCCGTGGTGCTCATCAGAAAGCTCCTTTGCTTTGACGTCGGCGGGGCACGGTGGAGCGTGAAGGTTCAGTCCTGGTGGCTGAGCGCGGTACGGATCAGGTCGTCGGTGTCGGCGTGCTCCGGGTCGAACTCCTCGACGATCGCGCCATTGCGCATGACGAGAATGCGGTGACACAGGGAGAGCAGCTCCTCGGCCTCGCTGGACACCACGAGCACACCTTTGCCGCGCGCGGCAAGCGCATGGATGATCGCGTAGATGTTGGCCCGGGCGCCCACGTCGATGCCCTTGGTCGGCTCGTCGAGCACGATGAAGTCGGGGTCAGTTTCCAGCCACTTGGCCACCACCACCTTCTGTTGGTTGCCGCCGCTGAGCGTGCGGGTGTAAGTGCGGGGCCCGCCCTTGACCTGAAATTCCGTGATCAGCTCGTTGACCCGGATCTTCTCCCGGGTGGCGTTGACCACCCCGCCCTTGGCCCACTTGGGCAGGATGGCCAGGCTCATGTTCTGGCCGTTGTCGAAGTCCTTGACGAATCCCTCCAGCCGGCGGTCCTCGGTCAGGTAGGCAATGCGCTTGCCCAGCGCCTGGCCGGGTGAGTTGAGATGCACCTGTTCACCGTGCACAGTGATCGTTCCGCTGGCGGCCCGCTTCTGTCCGGTGATTGTCCGGGCCACCGACGACCGGCCGCTGCCGACGAGTCCGTACAGGCCGAGGATCTCGCCCGGGCGGACGTCGAACGAGACTCCGTTGGCCGACCCGCCCCACAGATCCCGAACGGAGATCACCGGTGCTTGGTCCGAGGTGTCGACCGGGGTGGGCCGGTCCAAGGCCTTGAGCGCCTGACCGATCATCATCGAGGTCACCTCGTCGGGATTGGTCTCGGCGGCGTTGACGACATCGACCAGGGTGCCGTTGCGCAGCACCACGATCCGGTCCGACATCGCGAACACCTCGTTCAGGCGATGGGAGACGAAGAGGATCGTGGTCCCGGCCGCCTTTTCCTGCCGGACCAGGTCGACGATGTCGCCGAAGTGCTCCTCACTGGTGGACGCGGTCGTTTCGTCCAGAATCAAGATCTTGTGCTTGGTGACGGCGGCCCGGCTGAGCGAGAGCATCTGCCGCTGTCCGGGGCCCAGGTCGCGGGCCAGCTGATCGGTGCGCAGATGGCCCAGCCCGACGTTGCGGAGCACCTCGTGGGTCTCGGCGCTGTTGCTGTCCGGCTTCGTCGCCCAAGGCCGGATGTCGCGGCCCATCCGGAGCTTGTAGAGCCAGACGTTCTCGCCAACGGTGAAGTCGTCGATGATCAGCGGCTCCTGGTGCATCATCAGCACGCCGGCCTGCTCGGCCTCCGCGGCGTTGCGCACCGGATGGGGGTATCCGGTCACTCGGATCTCACCGTCGGTGGGGGTATCCACCCCCGCCAGGAGCTTGGCGAAGGTCGACTTGCCGGCCCCGTTGGCGCCGCAGATCGCGATCACCTCGCCGGCGTAGCCCTCGAGGTCGATGCCGTCGAGGGCTTTGACACCCGGGTAGTACTTGCGCACCCCGACGGCGGTGAATGAGACCGTGCGTGCTGGTAGCTGCCCACCCTCGGCGACCGTTGCCTCAGTGACCATGTCGATCAACCTCCACCTGACAACCGATCATGGCCACTTCTCCTTTGAAGCTGGGCGGTGCTCGACTCGGATCACGCCAAGATAAAATAAGCGCTACATCAAGTAATGCGCAGTGTCAGTCGCCAGCCGGCCCGTTCGCAGGCAGAGTGCAAGTGTCGCCTGATCGCCGTCGGGCGGGCCGTGGATGCTCCCTCGGTGGGGCCCGGCGTCGCCCAGGGGCTGGAGCCAGATTTGCTACCAGCGGGGCACCGATCCTCCCCCACGGGGTGCTGTGCAGCGCGGCCCTCGCCCATACGGTGAGCGCGATCACAGACCGGGTTCGCCTGTGAGCAGGGAGTAACCGACCAGCACCGAGCTGATGGCTGGTGCGCGTCGAGGGAGGGGTGATTTTGTGTCGAGCAGCGTTGGTCCGGTGGCGCGGGGGAGCGAGTATTCGACCCGGGGACGCGATCAGGATCTGTGGGATCGCTCGGCTGACGCGTTCGGTCGGGTGCCTTCGCCGCTGCGTCGGGTCTTGATCCAGATCGGCCAGTTGGGTCAGTTGTTGACCAAGGTGGTGTGGTCCGCCGTTCGTCGGCCGGTCGGGTACTGGGGCGATGTCGTCGATGAGATGCACTCGATGCTCCGATATGCCTGGATGCCGTCGGTCGTGGCCATCGGCGGGTTTGTGCTGGTCATGTCGAACTATGCGTACGACCTCGTTACTTTTGTCGGTGCGCAGAGCCGGGTGAGTACCTACCTGGTAATGGCTATCGCGCGGGAGATTGCGCCGTTCTGCACCGGTATGGCGGTTGCGGGGGTGCTCGGTACAGCCTTGACCGCCGATTTGGGGGCACGACGAGTCAGGGAAGAACTTGACGCGCTGGAGGTCCTCGGGATCAACGTCGTGCGCTCGATCGTCGTGCCGCGAGTCATCTCGATTACCTTCCTTGCTCTTGGCCTGGTCATCGTTGGTCTGCTGATAGGACTGGGCGCTGGCTTGGTCGCGGCGAGTGTTCTGAACAACACGTCGGTTGGCACTTTTATGGCCAACTTTCTTGCGATCATGACGACGGCCGAGCTGGTTGGAGTGGTGGTCAAGACCCTTTTGACCGGATTGTTCATCGGAATTGTCTGCGCCCAGAAGGGGCTGGCCGCAAGTGGTGGGCCCGAGGGCGTAGGCAGGGCAGTGAACCAGTCTGTGGTGATCTGCTTCATCGCGGTCTTCATTATCAATTTCTGCGTGAATGCGGTGACGCTTGGTTTGAGTCCCGAGATGATGGTCAACCGGTAGGGGATGGGTATGTCGGAAGCCGATATTCGTGGTCGTGAGCCGGAGAGCGCTGAGCCTGAGGAGTTGGGTCGGCCGGTCGACCCCGAGCGCCGACAGTTGGTTCGTGACTTCGGCGGGGCGATGATCTTGACCGGCAAGGCTCTTGGCCTGGTTCCGTTCACGCTCCGGCACTACCTGTCCGAGGTGGTACGGCAGGCCGGGATCTTGGTGCTGTCCAGCTCGGTGGTTATCTGGATCTTGATGATGACCCTGGCCGCTGAGGGTTCACTCGAGGGGCACTACATCCTGCGCCAGCTCGGCGCGGCGGACTACACCTCGATCTTCACCTCGACCGGCGAGTATTCGGCGCACCCCTCGCTGTTCGGCTGGGCCCTGGCCGCGAAGGTGGGCTGCGGGCTGGTGGCGGAGCTGGGCTCCATGCGGATCAGTGACGAGATTGATGCTCTGGAAGTGATGGGGATCAACTCGGTGGCGTATCTGGTCACCACGCGGATTTTGGCGATCTTGTTCGTGATGCCGTTCTGGCTGTTCGTGGCTTTCGGTCTCATGTTCCTGACCAGTCATATCTTCAGCGTGTACTTCTTCCACAGCGTGTCGCCCGGTGGGTACGAGACCGTCTTCTGGACGTTCATGACGAAGCCGGACTTCTTTTCGGCGATAGGTTGCGCGATGTTGATCGGTGTCGGGATCATCTTTGTTGGCTGTTACTACGGATTCACCGCGAGTGGTGGTCCGGTGGGCGTGGGGAACAACACCGCAAAGTCGATGGTCGTGAACCTGATCGTTATCGGCATCATCGGCGTGATCGCCCAGCAGCTGTTCTTCAGTGATCTGCCCCGGGCTCCGATCGCAAACTAGGTAATTTGAGCGGATGTTACATCTGTGCGTCACCTGATGCAGCGGCCGTCGTTGAGTAGGTATAGGCGTTGGAAAGCCTCGAGCGGCTCCTCTGGTGAGGGTCCGAGTCGCTTCACGCGGAATGGGCAGAATGATGGCGAGAAGTCGTTCTCTTGGATCGATGATAGCGGGGATCGCGGTTATCGGGATCGGGCTGTATACGGTCGTCACGCTGAACAGCGGCTACCGCGTGAAGCTGGTGATTCCGTCAGCGGCGCAGCTGGTGGAGGGATCGCCGGTATTGGTGAACGGCCTGCCCGCGGGCTCTGTTGAGGACATCTCCATCCGGGACGGAAAGGCCGTCGTCGACGCGAGCATCGACAAGGAGTTCGCCCCCTTGCGCGAGGGGACCACGTCCTGGGTCGAGTGGTACTCGGCCGTTGGCGAGCGGGTGATGTACCTGACCCCCGGCCCGGTCCAGAACGCGGCAATCGCCAGCGGTGATCTGTACGCGCCGTCGGTGACGAAGCAGGCCGAGGTGGACCAGGTGCTCGCCGCACTGGATCCGCCGACCCGCGCGAAGTTGGACTCGCTGCTCACCGACCTGGACGGGACCGTGACCGGCCGGGAAGACCAGCTGCGGGCGACGCTGAACACCGCGGGGCCGGCGATCAATGCGCTGGGCGGTGTCCTTCAGGGCCTCGGTCGGGACGGGCAGTCGATCAAGGATCTGGTGTCTCAGATGAACGAGGTCACGAACATCGCGACCGAGCACCAGAACGACATCGCCGCCTCGGTCCAGAACCTCACCGCCCTGTCTGGCCCCGTCGCGGAACAGCAGGCGAAAATCAGCGAGGCGCTGAAGGAGCTCCCCCCGACGCTGTCGGTCGCTCAGGACACTCTCGCGGATGTGCCGAAGGCCGTCGACGCGACGGATCCTCTGCTGAACGATCTCGAGCCGGCCGCGAAACGGCTGCCGTCGTTCTCGCGCAATCTCAACGGAGTCCTGGACAATCTGCGGCCGGCGATGGCGGACCTGCGGCCGACCCTCGACTCGCTGAACGACCTGCTCGGCAAGACCCCTGACCTGCTTGATCGCACACACGACGTGCTGCCGCCGATCGGGCACATCGCTGCGCGCTACTCGCCCGCGGCGGCATTCCTCCGGCCCTACACCCCTGAGCTGGTCGGATGGCTGCAGAACTTCGGGCAGGGGTTCTCGGGTTACGACGCGCAAGGTCACTTCTGGGCGGCGACCCTGGGCGAGGCGGGCGTCAACTCGGTCGATGAGTACCCGGTCAACCCGCCCACGAACAACCCGTCGAGGACACCGCTGCCCGGCGCGGCCGTGGGACAGCCGTGGACCGACGCATCGGGAAGCAAGGAGAACTGACGATGAGGTGGCGCGCGTACATGTGCCTCGCCGCGGTCCTCGCGGCGCTGCTTTCCGGCTGCTCGTCCTCGGCCGACGAGAGCGGCAACACGATCACGGCGATCTTTGCCGACGCCATGCCGATCGTCGCCGGCAACTACGTTCGGGCCTCCGGTGTCCAGGTGGGCGAGGTCAGCTCGGTCACCCTGGTCAACGGCAAAGCGCAGGTCGTCGTCAAGCTCAACGACCGGATTCCGTTGCACCAGGACGCAACGGCGAGCATCACCGCCAACAACCTTCTCGGTGAGAAGTACATCGAGATCGACAACGGCACCCACGGCGCACCGCTGATGCCCGAGCCCTACCTCATCCCGGAGTCACGCACGCGGAGCCGCGTCGATGTCGCGGACGTCGTCAACTCCGTCGACGACCCGACGGGCAAGGCGCTCGGCATGATGCTCACCTCGCTGGGCGAGGGGGTCGACGGGCACGGCAAGGAGGCCGCGGCGGCGATCGAACAGCTCGCGCCGACGATGCAACAGGTGCAGGGGCTGTCCAAGGTGCTCAACCAGCACAACGAGCTGCTGGACAACCTCATCGATCATCTGCAGCCGGTGGCGGGCGCGCTGGAGGGCAACCAGGGCACCGAGCTGGACAGGCTGGTCGACACGACGACAACCACGCTGGCCGCGGTGGCGAACGAGCGGGAGGCCACCGCGCGGACCCTGCGGGAGCTGCCCGAGACCCTGCTGCAGGCGCGCGAACGGCTGGCCCAACTCGCCGGCGTCGCCGACCCGACGACCGACACCCTGCGGGCGTTGCGCCCGGTCACCGATCAGGTGCGGGACATCAGCTCCGAGCTGCGGCACTTCTCCGACGCGGCGGATCCCGCGTTGGGTTCGTTGCCGCCGGTCCTGGACCGAGGCGCCGAGATGCTGAGGGAAGCCGCCCCGGTGGCGGGTGACCTCCGGGACGGCGGCGGTGGGCTGCGCGGGGTGGCGGGCGCGGCCAACGAACTGAGCCCCAACGTCCTGGGTGACAACCTCACCCAGCTCATGGAGTTCATGAAGGGCTGGTCGCTGGCGACGTCCGACTACGACGCGGTCAGCCACTACTTCAAGGCGATCGTTCCGGAGTCGCCGGCCTCGGTGGGCCAGGGAGTCATGGGGCCGATCGGCCCGCTGCACGGAACGAACCCGCTGGGGGGCCTGCCGGTGCCCGCGCCGCCCCGCCCGGAGCTGCCCGGCCGAAGTGGCGGTGACACCAGCGCCGGCAAGGATGCCCCGCGTGGTCCGAGCGGGAGCGCAACTGGGCTCACCGAGTCGCAGGAAGGCGCCATGGTGGGCCAGATGCTGGGAGGGAACTGATGGCTAAGCCCGAAGCCCGCAAAGAGGTACGGTCAGCCTTGGCGGGAATCTTGGTCCTGGCCCTGGTGGCCGTGGCGTTCGCGGTGACCTCCCGGGCCCAGGCAGGCCATTTCCTCGCGGTGAAAACCGTGAAGATGGCGTTCAACGACGTCCACACGCTGCAGATGAACGATGATCTCCGCGTCTACAGCAGCCGGATCGGGCGCATCTCGTCGATCGACTACAACGACGGCGAGGCCATTGTCACCGGTGAGCTGATCAGCGCATCGCCGCCCATCTACCGGAACGCCAGCGCGCAGGTGCTGAGCGTCTCCCCGCTCGCCTTGAAGTACGTGGACCTGGACCCAGGAACCCCGGACGCCGGCCCGCTGGCGGACGGTGCGGTGATCCCGGCCAAGCAGAACATCGGCTCGTCGGACCTGCAGGACGTGCTCGAGGTGCTGGATCCGAACACCCGCGCCGCCGCGACCAGCACCGTCCGCGAGGTCGGCCTGGGACTGGCCGGCCGCGGCCAGGAGCTGAACGGCTTCGTCGGAAGTGCCCCGGCTCTGCTGCACGACCTGGCCAGCACGTCGAACACGCTCGCTTCCGAGGACTTCGACCTGCCCGGCCTGATGGACAGCGTGGATCAGCTGTCGAACCGCCTGGACGACCGGCAGGCACAGCTCCGGTCGCTGGTCGACACGGCCGGAACCACGATGGCCGCCATCGGTGTGGATCAGGGGGCGCCGCTGGAGTCAACCCTCCAGCAGGCCCCGCCGAGCTTGCGGGACCTCAGGGGCGCGCTGGTCTCGCTCAAGGCCCCACTGGCCGACCTGCACACCGCGATGGACACGATCAGGCCCGGCGCGGAGGACCTCGGCAAGACGGTTCCCGACCTGCGAGGCACCTTCCGGGAGAGCGTTCCGGTACTCGGCAAGGTCCCGCACGTTGCCGACCGGGCCAAGCCGGCCGTGGAGGAGCTGACCGACACGTTCGCCGACCTGCGCCCACTGACTCCCAAGGTCGCCGACCTGCTGAACGACCTGGACACGCCGCTGAACGTGCTGGCGCCCTACGGCCCGGATATCGGGCAGTTCTTCTTCCGAGGACACAGCTTCGTCTCGGAGGGACCTGCGCCGAACACCCGATACGCACGACTGGACGTGGCGATCGGAGCGCAGGAAGCCACCGGCGGTGTTTACAAGTCCAATCCGTACCCGCGCAACGAGTACCCCAAGCCGGGTCAGGCTGACCAGGACCAGGCGGGAAACCTGGTGCCCGCCGGTGTGCTGCCCGACCTGCGCTCCGGAGGCGGACAATGAACAGGTTGAAGAGAGTCTCCAGCGGGGTCCGGAGACGGGCGAGGGGCGCCTCGCCGCTCAAGGTGGGACTGATCGCGCTGCTCGGGGTGTTGCTGTTCGGCCTGGCGGTCTTCGAGAAGGACTGGCTGACCACGAACCTGAGCTTCGGCAACAAGATCCAGGCCGAGTTCTCGCACGGCTACAAGCTGCAGCCGTACCACAGCAAGGTCAAGATCGCCGATGTCGTGGTCGGCACGGTGACCGCGTCCGAGCCGACCGACCGCGGCACCGCCATGGTCACCATGAAGCTGGACAGCGGCACGCTGGACAAGCTGGGCGAGGCTCCGTCGGCGGCGATCACCGCGACGACGCTGCTCGGTGGCATCTACTACGTTGCGCTGATCCCCGGCGGCACCGGTCGCTTCAACGATGACCTCATCCCGGTGGACCGGGCGAGGACCCCCGTCGAGCTGGGTGATGTGTTGACGGCCTTCACCCCCGATGCCCTGAAGGCGGTCCCGGGCACGATCGGCCAGTTCGACCGGACGCTGCGGCAGGGGGGCAGCGCCGCGATCAGGGACCTGTTGGCGGATGCTCCCGCGACGCTGGCGCCCACTGGCGAGGTGCTCACCGCGCTCCGAGGTACCAGGCCGGACGACGACCTCACCGAGGTGGTGTCAGGCCTGCGGAACACCGCCGCGGGCATGCTCAAGAACAACGGCCAGCTGGGATATCTGTTCCAGGACCTGCGGCGGAGTACCGCGGCACTGGCCCAGGGGAGCCGCCCGTTCGCGGACTCCCTGAAGACCTCGCCGGAAACGCTCCGAACCACCCGCGCCGGGCTGACCGATCTTCGGGGCACCCTGCACCGGCTGATCACGACGTCGGATTCGCTGCGGCCGACGGCACGCCGGCTGAGCTCGCTGCTGGAGAAGGCCGACCCGGTACTCGATCGGGCCCGGCCGGTGGTGAGCGACCTGCGTGACGTGCTGGAGGACGCGCGCCCCTTGGTGGATCAGCTGAACCCGACCGCCGAGAACGCGACGGACGTGTTGGACAACCTCCAGGGCCCGGTGCTGGACCGGGTCGAAGGGCCGCTTGCCGACATGGTGCTCAACCCCTGGCACGGCACGGGCGTCTACCAGGGCGGCGGCAGCCCCAACAAGTTCTACGAGGAGCTCGGCTACCTCGGGGTGAACGGCGCGCTCGCCTGGCAGACCCACGATGGGAACGGTGCCCACGGCCGACTGGCCGCCGGCGGCGGCGGCCAGTCGGTTGGCGGCGCCGCGTTCCCGAAGACGGTGGAGGAGTACCTGGAGGCACTGGGCCTGAACCAGCCGCCGGGTCCGCAGGCGGACCGCCCGGATGGGAAGCCAGGCCCGCTGCCCGCCGAGGCCGACTCGTCCAAGCCGCTGCCCGTGCCGTCCAACCCGCTGCCCCTGGACGGCACCCCCTCCGACTCCCTACCTCTAGGAATCCCGCGATGAACAAGTTGAGGAAGACCTGGGAGCGGATCCGGACCGTTCCGGGCCTGGGCCGCGACGTCGCCGCCGTCACCGTCCTGATCATCGGAGCCATGGTCTCGCTGGGCATCATGTACCCGAAGATGACCACCGCTTTCCCGTGGCAGGACCGGCAGATCCTGCACGTGGAGTTCGCCCGGGTGCCGGGCGTGAACCCGGACAGCTCGCAGAAGGTGACGATGGCCGGGGTGATCGTCGGTCAGATCACCGGCTGGAGGGCGACCGATCACGGCACCGCCATCCTCGACCTCAACATCGACGGCACGAAGAAGGTCCACCAGAACGCGCGAGCCGTCCTCCGGCCCAAGAACGTGCTGAACGACATGACCGTCGAGATCAATCCCGGTGGTCCGCCCGCCCCGCTGTTGGGCAAGGACGACGTCATCCCGGAAACCCAGACCGACCGTCCCGTTCAGGTCGACGAGATCCTGGACAACCTGGACGAGAAGACCCAGGCGGCGGTCACCAGCCTGCTGGTGCAGTCCGATGCCGCCCTGGTCCGCGCACCCGACCAGTTGCCGAGTGGCCTACGTGCCACCCAGGCCACGTTGAACAGCATCCGGCCGGTCATGCGGTCGCTCGACACCAGGCGCCAGAAGATCGCCACGCTGGTGACGAGCCTGGCCAGGATCTCGCAGGCCCTGGGCCGCAACGACGTGCGGCTCGCCCGGCTCATCGATTCCACCCAGCAGACGTTGTCGGTGATGGGTGAGAACGACAAGGATCTGCGGGACAGCCTTGACCAGCTTCCCGGGTTCAACGACTCGCTCCGGTCCGCGATGGACAAGGTCCAGCCGCTCACCACGCAGGTCAACGCGACCGTCGACAACCTCGGCAACGCCTCGGAGGAGCTGCCGAAGTCCCTGGACCGATTCGAGGACACCGTCGAGGCGCTGGACAAGACGGTGAAGTCGGCGAAGCCGTTCGTCGAGGAGGCCAAGCCCGTGGTCGCCGACCTGCGGCCCTTCGTCGACGACGCCGACTCCGGGTTCGACGACCTCGTGCCGGTGAGCAGGAGCCTCAACAAGGACACCCAGACGCTGGTGACCTACATGAGCAACATCCAGGCGTTCGTGTACAACACCAGGTCGGTCTTCGGAGCGGGTGACGGTCCGCAGAAGGCGATCATCCGAGGCCACTTCGTATGTCGGATTCCGGACTGCGCGGGCGTGCTCCCCGGCAACGCCGGTGGGTTCGCACCCGGCCCGGAGGATGGAACGAAGGGGATCAACCGATGAGCTTCACCGCCGGCCGGCTCAAGGCGCTCTCGATCGTGGTGGCCTTCTTCGTGCTCTGTGCCGCGATCTTCCTCTGGTTCCTGCAGGGCACGGCGACACGGGTGCCGCTGCTGGAGAGCAAGGGGTACGTCTCGATCATCAAGATCCGCGACGTGGACAACCTGGTACCGGCCAGCAAGATCCGTATGGCGGGCGTGGTCATCGGCGAGGTACGCAGCGTGCAGCAGGTGTCGGACGGCGCCCTGGTCGACTTCGCCATCGAACTGCACGACGTTGCCCCGCTGCACCAGGGGGTGAAGGTCATGGTCGGTAACAAGTCGCTGATCGGTGATACCTACCTGGACGTCGTGGACGGCAACGGCCCGGCAATCCCGGACGGGTCCACCCTGCCGGACACCGCCGCCGCGCTGAGCACCCAGCTCGACGACGTGATCCACGATCTGAGCCCGCCGGCGCGGGCGGCGCTGGGCAGCATGCTCCGGTCGGTGGGCACCGCGACCCAGGGGACGCGGGACAACGTCAACCTGACCGCCGCTGGCCTGGGAAACCTCGGTGGCCAGGGACGCACCGCACTGGATGCCCTGGTGGCTCAGACCGGTGACCTGCGTGCGCTGGGCAGGAACACCGAGACGCTGATGAGGGCACTGGACACGCAGCAGGGGCAGATCGCCACGCTGGTGTCCAACGCACAGCGGATCACGCATGCCGTCGCCGGCCAGCACGAGTCGCTGGAGAACAGCGTGCGCATGCTGCCCGGCGTCCTGCGGACCGCCCAGACGGCATCAGGAAAGATCACCGAGTTGTCGGCCAACCTCGAGCCGGTCGCGGCGGGCCTGCGGGAAGCATCACCCGAGCTGAACACCGCCTTGGTCAGGCTCCGGCCGACGACAGAGGATCTGCGGGGGTTGCTGCCGTCGCTGTCCGGCACGTTGGATCGCCTGCCGGACACCCTGGACCGGCTGCCCACTCTGCGCACCGACGTGGCGGATCTGGCCCCGGACGCGGTAGACGTCATGCGGGACATCAACCCCATCGCCAGGTACGCGAAGCCGTACGGACCCGAGCTCGCCGCGTTCTTCGCCAACTTCAACGCGGTCTTCAAGGGCAAGGACGAGGCGGGCATCCACTACGCCCGGCTGATGGTCCACATCAACGAGGCGGCCGTGCAGTCCCCGCTCAAAACGTCGGCCGGCGCGGTGTACTACAACCCGATTCCCCAGCCGGGAAGTGGCTCGCTGCCCGGACCTTTCGAGGGCCCGTACCCGCACGTGGAGCGAGACTCCAATTAGGAGGGCTTCGGCCATGATCTCTTCGGGATTTACCGCACTGGTCTTCGCGGCAGTGCTGTTCGCCATCGGCCTATGGGGCCGGCGTAACGCCGACAAACTGGTTCTCTCCGGCATCTCACCCAGAGCTCAGAGGACAAAGAAGCGGTCGATACGCAGGGGCGCCGTCGGCTGTCAGCTGGGCGCCGCGGTGTTCTCCGGACTCGCGGTCATGGAGTTTGTCATCTGGTTCACCAGGCGTTGAGGCGCGGCGCCGAGCGGCCCGCGCGAACCCCGATCTTCACCCGAAGAACCGTTGCGTCGCAGCTCAGCGGAGTGTTACATTCACGCATCACATGATGCAGACGTGTGGAGGAACGATCACAGTGGATCCGAAGACGAGCCTGAGGTATCAACTCATCGCTGCTTGGTGTGGCCCTGCTTTTCTGGTCACCTTCGTATTTTTCTGGGGAATCCTCGGCCATAACATCCCGAACCCGTCACCTGCGCTGAGCGCGGCCGACCTGGCTGCTCGTTATGCCGATAACCTGGGCCAGATCCGTCTCGGGTTCATTGTCGCGCTCATCACCGTCGTGTTCTACCTGCCGTGGAGCGCCTACATCAGCGCGCGGATGGCTCGAATTGAAGGGCCGTACCCCGTTCTCGCGAACCTGCAGCTGCTCGGCGGCGGGCTGACCGTCATGGTGGTGTCCTTCAGTGCAACCTTCTGGGCGGTGGCGGCCTTCCGCCGCGAGCGGGACCCGGCACTGATCGAGTTGCTGACGGACACCGGCTGGCTGGTCATCGACCTGCAATACGCCTGCACGACGCTGCAGATGGTGGCCCTGGCACTGGCCGTGTTGGCGGACAGGAAGAACAAGGCGACGCCGCTGATGCCCAACTGGGCCTGCTACCTGACCATCTTCTGCGCGGTCAGCTTCTTCCCGGCGAGCCTGACCGGCGTGCTCAAGACCGGCCCGTTCGCCTGGGACGGCGTCATGAGCTACTACTTCCCCTACTTCTGCTGGCTGTGCTGGGAGATCACCGCGAGCAGCTTCTTCATCAGGGACGTCCGGCGTCGCATGCGCGAGGCCGAGCGCGCCCCGATCGAATCGGAGCCGCTGGCGGCGTCGGCCACCGCCTGATGCCGACGCGGCTCATGAACCCTGGACCTGAGGCGGGCTCGGTTCACGTTCTGGAGCAGAAGTCCCGCCACCTTCCTGGCGTGGAGGGGATCTGGGTCTTCGTCCTCGCGGACATGACGGTCTTCGGTCTGCTCTTCGGCTGCTTCATGGTGGGCCGGCGACAGAACCCGGCGCTGTTCGAGGAGTCGCGGCATGCGTTGAACCCCACCTTCGGGGGAGTCAACACGCTGATCCTGCTGACCAGCTCCGTGCTCGTCGTGCTCGCCGTCGACGCGGTGAAGAAAAACCGGGCTCACGCGGCGCCCCATTTCCTCGCCGGCGCGTTCGCGTGCGGGCTTGCCTTTATGGTCTCGAAGGGGATCGAGTACGCGGAGAAGCTGAACGAGAACATCACGCTGCTCACGAACGACTTCTACATGTACTACTTCACCTTGACCGGCATTCATCTAGCCCATGTCGTGGCCGGCAATGTCGTACTTCTCGTTCTCTGGTTCAAGGCCCGTGATCGCGCTTTCGATCGGGCAAACCCCACGGTTCTCGAATGCGGCGCAACCTACTGGCACATGGTCGATCTGCTCTGGGTCATGCTGTTCCCGCTCTTGTACCTGCTGAGGTAGCGGATGGTTTATCTACGTAATCCGGTGGTGGCTGTCTGGGCCGCCCTGATGCTAGCGACCTGCGCCTCGACCTGGTGGTTGTCGAAGGATGTGTTCGCCCCCACCGTGTCGGCGGTGGCGATCATTCTGATCGCGGCGCTCAAGATCAGGTTCGTCATTGGCTACTTCATGGAGCTGCGGACCGCCCCGCTGCCCTGGCGGCTGGTGACCGACGCTTGGTTACTCAGTGTGACTGGGGTGATCCTGGGTATCTACCTGTTCTGATCACTGTCGGAGCCAGATGTTGTCCAGCAGGAAGATGTTGCCGTCTCGATCCTGGCGGACCTTCTCGCCGGTGATCAGCCAGCCATTGCTGAAGGCTCGCGCGGTGTCCCGGGGCCGTGCCCAGTAGCCGGTCATCACGTTGGGTCCTCGGACAACGAGACCGCCGGCCTTGCCAGCGCCCGCTTCGCGGCCTCGACCGTCGACCACGGCAAGCTCGACGCCGGGAACCGCCCGACCCATCGAGCCGGGGCACGGGGGTTCGCCGGAACGTGTGGCGCAGCCCAGCGCCGAGGTTTCCACCGTGCCGTAGCCCTGGAGTACCTCGCAGCCGCGCCTCGTCGCCAGCCGCTCACTCACCCGACGGTCGACGTTCCGGCCGCCCGAGCAGAACACCGCGCGCAGCGACGCGAGGGCAGCCGCGGGTGCGTTGTCGCTGGCCAGCGCCCCGATCAAGGTGGGGAAGGTGCTGAGTACGGTCGCTCCGCTCGACTCGACGACCTGCAGCGCCGAGGCGGGCTCCACGGTGGGCAGAGCCAGCGTGGCGCCGGCCACGACCGCGGCGGCCAGACCGTAGGTCTGCCCGAGAGGGTGGAAGAGCGGGAAATGCGTGGCCAATGTGTCGCCCGAGGTCAGGCCCAGCACGCCGACGGCGGCGGTCGCGCTCCAGGCAAGGGCGCTGTGGCTGAGGACGACGCCGGTGGGCTCCTCGACGTCGGTGGACTTGTACGCGATGAGTGCCGGGGCGTCGTCGGGCACCGGCGCGGCGGCAACCTCCTTGCCGCCCTCGGCGGCGTCGGTGAACTCACACAGCGCGACGCCGGCTGACTTCGCGGCGTGCGGGACCGTCTCCGGAGGACCGTGCGCTACGACCAGCAGGCGCGGATCGGCGTCACGCAGCCGTGCGGTGAGGACGGAACCGGAGTGTGCGGGGTTCAACGGGACGGCCACGGCGCCCGCGAGCAGCGTCCCGTAGTAGGCCACCGCGTACCTCGGCATGTTGGGCATAACCAGGGCGATGCGGTCACCGACTGTGACGCCGCTTTCGCTCAGCCGGTGACCGAACCGGCCCGCGGCGGCCAACAGATCAGCAAAGCTGATGGCCGTCGTCCCGCTCCGGATGGCGATCCGCTCGGGATGGCGATGAGCCGCCGCGCGCAACGTTGCGACGAGATTCGGCATGCGGTGTCGCCCCTCTCAGCCGACCGGCGAACCCGATGTGCGCGCAGTTTGCCACAATTGCACACATGTATTTATCGGGGCCTCGTTGCGCCGGCATGATCGTAATTCGCCCCCCGATCCTGTGGATAACTCGTGAGTGGCGATGGTCGCTATAGCGACCATCGCCACTCACGAGGTGCGCGGAGGTGGCCGGGGCACTGGATTCCGGATGCGGTGCTGTATGGTGCCCGAACGTTCGGGACACACGAAATGGCGTGTGGTTGCCGTCGGTATTTTCCACTCGTTTGGCCACTTGGTCGGATGGACTGGCTGATCTGAGTTTGAAGCGGATTCGTGCCGGAAGGGAGTACCCGTGCTGCGGTCGAAGGGCACAGCGGTGCTGATCGCGCTCGTGTCGATCATCGTGGCGCTGGCCGCCTTCGGCGGGCTGACCCGGTTGAGCACCGACACCAGCGCGGAGTCCTTCCTCCCGGCCGGCGACCAGACCTTGCGGACCATGGAGGACGCGGCGCGCTCCTTCGGCGGTGACCCGGTAGTTGTGCTCTTGGAGTCGGCGCAGCCCCGGCAACTCCTGGCGCCGGACAAGCTGTCGCGGCTGTTGGAGCTGGAGGGCCGGCTTGCCAAGACGCCGGATGTCGCCGCCGTCTACGGACCGGCGACCGTGCTCAACCAGATCGCCAGGTCGGCCAAGGACCTGATGGCAACCTTGGCGGGCCGCCGCGACGGGGTCCGGATCCAGGCGGAGCAGCAGGCCGTCGCCGAGGGGAAGCCACCGGGGGACAGCAAGGCGGCCGGCGACTCGGCGGTTGCCCAGTTCGACCAGCGCTACGCCGCCCTGCTGGTCCAGGCCCTGCCGGCCGGCCTGCCGACGCTGCGCAACCCGGGCTTCGTCAAAACAGTGATCTTCGGTGGCGGGGAGGATCCGCAGCCGCAATGGCAGTTCGTCGTTCCGTCGCCGGATGCGGTGGCGATCCTGGTGCGCCCCCGGGAGGACCTGGACCAGGCCGGTACCGAGCGACTGGTCGACACGGTGCGGACGGAGGTTCAGTGCAGTGAGCTGAGCCCGGAGCGCACCACCGTCAGTGGTGCCCCCGCAATGGCCGCGGCGCTCGGCGCCCAGGTCCGTCGAGAGATATTCCTGCTGGGCGGCCTTGCCATCGCGATGATCGTGCTCTGCTACCTGTTGGTGCCGTGGCACGCACGCAAGCGCTACCGACTGTTGCCGGTGGCCGCCACGCTGTGCGCGACCGCGCTGGTACTCGCGGGCTTCGGCTGGCTGGGTCGGCCGGTCTCGCTCGGAGTGGTGGCGTTCCTGCCCATCCTGATCGGCATCGGCAGCGACTTCCCCGCCTACCTGGTGCAGGGGGCCCAGCGGCGCCGGACCCTGGTGGCGTCACTGGGCAGTGCCGCCGGGTTCGCGTCGTTGGCGGTTTCTCCACTGCCGTTCGTGCGCGATTTGGGGCTTGCGCTGGCCGCCGGCGTGCTCCTCGCGGTCGCGATCGCGCTCGGGTTCCGTCGGTTCCTGGTCCAACTCCCGGACCAGGCTCTCGAGGTCCCCGCGGCACCGGCCAACCGGATCCCTACCACCCAGCGGGTAGTCGGCCTCGCCCTGATCGCGGCCGTCGCGGCCACCGGCTGGGCCGCGCTGTCACAGCTGCACGTCGAGGCCCGGCCGGAACGCCTCGCGGCCGGCCTGCCCGCGGTGAACGACATCGAGCACACGGAGCGGGTGATCGACACATCCGGCGAGGTCCAGGTGCTGCTGAGCGGACCGAACGTCCTCACCCCCGAAGCACTGGGCTGGATGAGGCAGGCCGAGCAAGCCGTCGTGGTGGAGGAGGGCGACGCGCTGCGTCCCATCATCGGCCTGCCCGATCTACTGCGGTTTCTCGGACCGTCTCCCAGCCAGGAGCAGATCAACGCCGCGATGGGCCTGCTACCGGACTATCTGACCGGCGCGGTGGTGCGCTTCGACGCTACCCGCTCCGTATTGAGCTTCGGGGTGAAACTCCAGGGTCTGGACGAGCAGCGGCGGCTCATCGAGGAGCTCCATGCCGTGCTCCCGGCGCCTCCGCCCGGCTACCAGGTAGAGATCGGCGGGATCCCGGTCGCGGCGGTGCGGGCCTACACACTGATCTCCGGTGACAGCTACCTGACGAACCTGCTCGGCATCGCCGCGGCCGGCTTGGTGCTGCTGGTCGGGCTGCCCCGCCGCTTTGACGCCGCGCGCGCGGTGCTCGCCGCGCTGCTGGCCACCGGCTGGGGGCTGACGGGCATTTGGCTGCTGGGAGCTTCGCTGACCCCGTTGACCGTCGCGCTCGGTTCGCTCACCACGGTGACGGCATGCGAGTTCACGGTTCTGCTGACCGACCGTTCCCATCGCGGCTCGGCGCGGCTCCGGCGGACCGTGGCCGTAGCCGCACTCGCCGCCGCGCTCGGCTACCTGGCGCTGACCGCATCGGGGCTGGCGGTGATCCGCGAGTTCGGTCTGCTGCTGGCCATCAGCGTGGCTCTCTCGTTTCTGGCCGCGCACGCAGTCGTCCGGCTGCTCCCCAGCCGCGACAAGCCTTCCGTCGAGCAGACCCGACCAGCGGCTGTGCCCGGGGCCAGTACCACGGAGGTGCCCGTATGAACCTGAGCAGCCTCGGGTCGACACAAAAGATCGTCCTGGGCATGGTGGCCACGCTGCTGCTGCCGGTGGTGACGGTCGGTCTCCTCGTCCTGGTCGTCACCCGGCTCACCGCACTGCCCGAGGGGGTCGCGCTCCGGGTGGGCCACACCGAGGTGAGCGAGCAGGAACTGCGGCAACGGATGGACGCCTTCGACGCTCTGTACGGGATCGAGGCACCGAAGGACGGACCCGCCCGGGACAGCTTCATCCGGGAGTCGGCCAAGGCGGTCGCGGTGAGCATCGTGATCGACCAGGCCGCCAAGCAGCGCGGAATCGTGATCTCGGACAAGGCGGCGCAGGACGGATTGAACGAGCTGATCGAGCGGAAGTTCGGTCCGACCGGCCGCGATGGCTTGGTGACGTTGCTGGGCCAGGTCGGCGCCTCCATGCGGAACGTGCTCGACGAGATCAAGCGGCAGCAGAGTTTCAACCAGCTGGTCAGCCAGGTCGCCAGCGACGTACCCGAGCCGACCGAGGCCGACGCGAAGGCACGCTACGACGCCAACCGGGCCGCGATGGTCCTCCCGTCGCAGCGGCGGTTGAGCAACGTCGTCGTGTCCACCGACGCGGACGCCCAGATGGTCCTGCGGCGCGCCCAGTCCGGCACCGACTTCGGCGCCCTCGCCAAGGCGCTCTCCCTCGATCAGGTCAGCCGCGATGTAGCGGGTGACCTGGGCTATGTGACCCGCGACCAGCTGGAGGATCCGTATGCCCAGGCCGCGTTCGCCGCGCCGGCGGGGGAGCTGTTCGGGCCGGTGCGGACGAAGTCCGGGTGGAACGTCGGCAAGGTGGTGGAGGTTCGGCCGGAGGTCCCGCTGGCCTTCGCGCAGGTCCAGGAACAGCTGCGGGAGCAACTGCGCGGCGAGCGACAGACGAAGGCCTGGAACGACTGGCTCGCCCACCGCCTGCGGGACGCCGACCTGAGGTACGCCGACGACTATCAGCCTCAGCCCTCGCCGTAGTCGCGGAGACGCTTCGCGTAGGCCTTGATGAACTCGGTGTACTGCTCGCGCAGCGCGGTGCCCGGCCAGTCGCCGGGTAGGAGTTCCTCGGGCAGACAGGGGTCGAGCTGGAGATGTCGAAGGACCTCGGCGGTCGCCATGAACCCGGCGACCAGCGTGTCGGCGTTGTCCAGCGCGGTGCGCAGCCTGCGGGCCTCGGCTGCCCACCCCGCTAGATCCCAGAGCTGCGCTACCAGCTCCGCCGGGTCCGGGTACCGGCTGATGAAGAACGTGCACTGTTCGGCGATGGCGCCCTCGGGCTCGTGGAGCAGGTTGTCCGGCCGGATCCAGACACCTTCCCGCAGCTCCGCCAGGCGGTAGGCAACCATGGCCTTACGCAGCGCGACCCGCTCGGGAAGTGCGCGGGCCGGTGCCGTGACGATCGCCATCTCCCAGTCGCCGCGCCACGGTCGAGACCTCGGTGAGCTCTCGTCCTGTTGGGCCTGGCGTCTCACCAGCCGCTCGGTGAGCCGGTACACGCCGTTCTCCGCGACGACGTCGCCATCTTGGACCATCCGGGTCAGCGCCACCCGGGTGGTCCGCTCGGCAATCCCGAACAGTCCACCGACTCGAACCAGCGCACTGACCGGTAGTGCCGGTGGGTGGTAGCCGAGCAGCGTGCTGAGCGCGACCGACCGAGCGGTGAGCGGCTTGATCGCTGGCAGATGACGGTCTTGCACAGCGGCAACATACCTGGCGCAACCAGGTGGGGCCGGCGCCGTAGCGGGGGTTCGGAGAGCGTGATACATTCACGCATCGCTCGATGCATAGGTGTGTAAACCCGGTCAGCGGAGACGCGGGTAGCGCCACCTAGCTGGCAGGGAGGCCTGTTCACCGGTGAACGTCTCTACTCCTCACTCGACGATCGATCAGGCGCTGGCGCAGCAGAGCCTGCCGTCGGCGTTCCTGCTCCGTGCGGCCGCCAACCCGGACCGGATCGCACTGCGGACGTTCGACGCGGATCACCACCTCACGCTCGGAGCCTGGTCCGCCCGCGCTCGGGCGTTCGCCGGCGGGCTGGCCAGTCTGGGTATCCGCCGGGGCGAGACGGTCGCGCTACTGCTCACCACCCGCATGGAGTTCCACATCGCGGACCTCGGCGCGTCGCTATTGGGTGCCGTGCCCTTCTCGCTGTACGTGACCTCGCCGGTGTGCCAGCTCAAGGAGATTCTGGCGAACGCGCGGCCGCGGGTACTGGTCGTCGAGGCCTCCCTGGCCGGCAAAGCACGCGAGCTGCGGGCCGAGTACCCGGCGCCGCTCCAGCTCATCGTCCTCGAGCCGGAGGCCACGCTCGGTGACGAGCTCAGCCTGGATGCGCTCGAAGCCAGGTGCCCCGCTGACTTCGATGTGCACGCGATCGCGGCGACCGCTCGACGCGAGGACATCTGCACGCTCGTCTACACCTCGGGCACCACCGGGCCGCCGAAGGGCGTCCAGTTCCGACACGGGGCGATGCTCGCCTGTCTGGACTCGATCCGTCAGCGCTTCGACACCTCCGAACAGGACAGGGCGATCTCGTACCTGCCGATGGCGCACATCGCCGAGCGGGTGTTCGGGCACTACGCGGCGTTCGTGTACGGCTACGAGGTGACGTCGCTGGCTGACCCCGGCCGCCTCGCCGCGGCGCTCCACGCGGTGCGTCCGACCCGGTTCTTCGGCGTTCCGCGGATCTACGAGAAGCTGCTCGCGGCGCTGCACCGCGCGATTGCCGAGTCGGACGAACGGGAACGGCTCCGCGCGGCGCTGGCGACCCGGCTGGCCCACGTGCGAGCCAGGCAGGAACAGCTCCGGGACGGGCACGACGATGCCGCGGTCCCGACCGGTGAGTCGGCCGGCGACCGTGAGGCGGCCGAGCTTCTGCGCCCGTTCGCCCAGATGACCGGCCTGGACCAGGCGCATTTCCTCGCGGTTGCCGGCGCCCCGAGCTCGCTCAGCATGCTCGAGGAGCTCACCGCGTTCGGCCTGCCGATCAACGAGTTCTACGGCTCCTCGGAGACGATCATCATCACCTCCAGCCCCCCGGAGCGCATTCGGTTGGGCACCGCGGGCAAGCCGTTCCCCGGCGTAGCGCTGCGGGTGGCCGAGGACGGCGAGGTGCTGGTCGGCGGGCCGACGGTCACGCCGGGTTATCTCGACGACCCCGAGCGCACCGCCGAGGCGCTGGACCCCGAGGGCTGGTTCCACACCGGCGACATCGGCGAGCTGGATCAGGACGGCTATGTGCGGATAGTCGACCGGAAGAAGGCGCTGATCATCAACAGCGCCGGGAAGAACATGTCACCGGCCAACATCGAGCAGGCCATCAAGGGCGGCCAGCCGCTGATCTCCCAGGCCTTCGCGGTCGGGGACCGGCGCCCCTACAACGTCGCACTGATCGTCCTGGACCGCGACGGGGTTGCCGGGTTCGCGCGGGAGCGCGGCCTCGGCGAGCCGACCTTCGAGCAGCTCAGCCGCCACCAGGCCGTGCTCGATGCGGTGGCCCTCGCGGTCCGGTCCGGCAACCAACGGCTCGCCCGAGTCGAACAGATCAAGTGCTTCACCGTTCTCGATCATGACTGGCCGCTGGGCAGCGAGTACCTGACCCCGACCGCCAAGCTCAGACGCAAGGAGATCGAAATGCACTACCGGGATGTCATCGAGGCGCTCTATGGCTGACTCGCCGGCGCGCGCTCGGTCGACACTGCGGCCGACCGACGACCTCAGGCATCGGCCCACCGACGGGTCCAAGGGCCGCGACAGCCTGTATTTCAACCTCATGCTGCCCGAGCTGGAACTCGGGGTATTCGTCTACACCTGGGTCGACCACAAGGGCACCGCGGGCAGGTTGGTCACCGCGTGGGGCCCCGACGAGAAACCCCACGCGTTCGAGATCGCACACGGGATCTACCTGGGCGACACGGACTTCGACGACTGGAACATCGCGGGTCTGCAACTGCGCCACCCGGAACCGCTGCGCACCGCCGAGGTGCGCTTCGCCAGTGAACCGATCGACCTCACCTATGACTTCGAGGGCAGCCACGAGGCGTTCGACTTCACCCGCAACCCGGGCGGGTGCCCCCAGTGGATGGCGGTCAACCGGTTCGAGCAGACCGGCCGAGCCCGCGGCGAGGTGCGGGTGGGGGACCGGGCCGTCCTGTTCGACCAGCCGGCGCACCGAGATCATTCCTGGGGGCGCCGCAACTGGAAGATGCCGCAGCACTGGAAGTGGATCGTCGCGCAGACCCCATCCGGGAACGGGCTCAACTTGTTCCAGTGGGTCGTGCGCGGGGAGACCGGGACCAACGGCTACGTCCTGCGCGAGGGTGAACCGGTCGCGTTGGTGGATGCCCGGTGCCGGGCCGTCTACGACGACGACATGACCAGTCGCGGCCTGCACGCGATCCTGTTCGACGAGGTGGGCGGTGAGACCGAGCTCGTACTGGAGCGCTACGGCAGCGTGGCGCTTCCCGTCGGGTCGAACACCGTGCTGAACGAGGCCGCGTGCCGGGCCACGATCGACGGCGAAGCCGGCTGGGGCCAGTTCGAGACCCAGTGGCCCGCGTCCTACGTCGAGAGTCTGGTCAGGACCGAGACGTGACCGGCGCGGAACTGCCGTTCGAGGTCGGCGCGGTGCGGCGGTGGCTGAGCGCCGAAGGTCTCGGCGACGGGCCTGTGCGGTTCCGGCGTATCGGCGACGGCCACTCGAACCTCACCTACGCGGTTGCCGTCGGCGGGCGGACCGTCGTGCTGCGCCGACCCCCGCCGCCGCCGATCCCGAAGGGGGCCCACGACATGCGGCGGGAGGCGAGGATCCTCCAGGCCCTCGCCGATACGGCAGTCCCCGTCCCTCGGGTGCTCGCCGTCGCCGAAGCCGGGGAAGTGATGGACGTGCCCTGCTACGTCATGGAGCACCTCGACGGTGTCGTCGCCACCGAGACCCTGCCCGCCGCGCTGGACTCCGCCGAGGGACGAGGCGCCGTGGCCCACGCGTTCATCGACGTCCTCGCCGCGCTGCACACCGTCGACTGGCGGCGCCGAGGGCTGGCCGACCTCGGACGCCCGGACGGTTTCCTCGAGCGCCAGCTGGACCGGTTGCCCCGGCTGATCGCCGACCAGGACGGCACCCTCGCCGCGCCGTTCGACGAGCTCAGGGACGCCCTGCGCGGTTGCCTGCCGATGTCGGGGGAGCCGGCGCTGCTGCACGGCGACTTCCGGTTCGGCAACGTCATGCTCAGCCCCGACCGGCCGGCCCGGCTGATCGGCGTGCTCGACTGGGAGTTGGCCGGGATCGGCGATCCGCTGGCCGACCTGGCGTACACCCTGGCCACCTACGCCGTACCCGCTGAGCCACCGCATGCGCTGACCATGATGTCCGCGGTGACCCGGGGCGAGGGCTTCCCGGGCCGGGAGGCCCTGGCCGCTCGCTACGGCGCCGTCACCGGCCGCGAGCTGTCGCGGCTGTCCTGGTACCAGGCACTCCAGCTGTTCAAGCTGGCGATCCTGTTCGAGTACAACCGGCGCAAGACGGCCACGGGCCATGGCGACTCCTACTACGCGGACCCGGCGTTGGTGGACGGCCTGCTGGTGGCCTGTCGCCGCGCGCTCCGCGAGGACGCAGCTCAGCCAACAACCAGCTCGCAACGTTAAGGACAGCGGCATGCCGAAGGTTCTCTACGAAAAGCGCGACCAGATCGCCTACATCACTCTCAACCGGCCGGACAAGCGCAACGCCATCGACACTGAGACCGACGAGCTGCTGTTCGAGGCGTGGACGGAGTTCCGGGAGGACCCGGATGTCCGGCTGGCCATCCTGACCGGGACCGGCGACAAGGCGTTCTGCGCCGGCGCCGACCTCGCCGATCATGTCGACGGTTGGCTGGAAGGGGGTCCGGGGCTCGGTCGTGGTGCGCTCGAGCGCGGCTTCGCCGGCGGGATCACCCGAGGGCTGCACCGCACCAACAAGCCGATCATCGCTGCCCTCAACGGATGGGTGATCGGCGGCGGGGTCGAGCTCGCTCTGGCCTGCGACATCCGGGTCGCCGCCGACGACATCCAGTTCGGCTTCTACCACATGCAGCGCGGCATGCACTTCGGCGACGGCGGGATCGTGCGGCTGGTCAACACCTGCGGAGTCGGCATCGCCATGGAGCTCGAGCTGATGGGCGAGCCGATCACCGCCCAGCGTGCCAAGGAGATCCACCTGGTCAACCGGATCGTCCCCCGAGCGGACCTGATGGCGGAGGTCGAGGACATCGCGGCCAAGATCCTGCGCAACCCGCGCGTCGCGGTCGAGTCCGCCAAGGAGACGATCCTGGAGGTCGTCGGCCGGCCGCTGGACGACCAACTGCGGCTGGAGTGCCTCTACAGCTACTCCACCATGGGCAACCCCGAGATCGTCGAGCGCAAGGACGCCTTCCTGGAGCGCCGCGACGGCGTCGGGCGAGGCTGAGGTGGCCACCATGACTTCTGAGTACATTGCCGGGGCTGTCCGGTTCGGCGTCAACCTGATGCCGCAACTGTGGATCGACGCACCGGTCAGGTCCGGCCCGAGTCTGCTGGCGCACCGGTCACGTCTGTTCAAAGGGATGGCGGAGGCCGGCATCGATCACGTGATGGTGGGCGACCACGTGATGTTCCACGGCGGGGTCGGGAACGACGGGCTGACCGATGCAGCCTCGGTGGTCACCGCCACCGAGGAGCTCGACGTCTACCTGGCCGTCTATCTGATGGTGCTGCGACACCCACTGCTGGTCGCCCGGCAGATCCTGACCGTCGCCCAGCTGGCCCCCGGTCGGCTCGCCCTCGGCCTGGGCATCGGCGGAGACGACCGACGCGAGGTCATCGCCTGCGGGGTCGACCCGAAGACCCGGGGACGCCGGATGGACGAGTCGCTCGCGCTCGTCCGCCGCCTGCTCGACGGGGAGATCGTCAACCACCAGGGCGAGTTCTTCTCCCTGGACCAGGCCCAGCTGCTCCCGATGCCGCAACAGCCGATCCCCCTTGTGGTGGGCGGCCGCTCGGACGCCGCGCTGCGCCGCGCCGGGCGGCTCGGCGACGGGTGGCTCGGCATCTGGACCTCGCCCGCCCGCTGCGCCGAAGCCATCCAGGCGGTTGAGCAACACGGCGCGGACGCCGGGCGCACCGACGTCGACTGGCGCCACGGCATGACCTTCTGGTGCGGCTTCGGCACCGACCGGGCCGAGGCGCGCGGCCGGGTGGCGCCGGCGATGGAAGGTCTGTACCGGACCCCGTTCGACAACTTCGAGCGCTACATCCCCTTCGGCACCCCGCACGAGGTGGCCGAGTTCGTTGCGCCCTTCATCGAGGCCGGCTGCACCACGCTCAACTTCATCCCGTTCGCCGGCAGCGACGAAGCCGGAATTGACGCCGTCGCCGAGACCCGCAAGCTGCTGCGGAGTGGTTCATGACGGAGGCGCCCTCATGCTGAACGACCGCGCGGTGTACGACGACGACCAGCGGATATTCCGACAGTCCGTCCGTCGCTTCGTCGCCAACGAGATCGCGCCGAACTTCGAGCGGTGGGAAGCCGAAGGCATCGTGGACCGCGAGTTGTGGCACAGGGCCGGCCAGTCCGGGATCCTCTGCGCCCAGGCCCCCGAGGAGTACGGCGGCACCGGCGACTTCCGGTACAACGCGGTGGTCATCGAGGAGTGCTCCTACGCCGGATTCGCCGGGCCGACCGGCAACTTCACCGCGCACAGCGACGTGAGCTGCGGTTACCTGATCGACTACGGCAGCGAGGAGATCAGGAAGACCTGGCTGCCCCGCATGGTCAGCGGGGAGGCGGTGTGCTCGATCGCGATGAGCGAGCCCGCCGCCGGTAGCGACCTGCGGGGCCTGCGGACCCGCGCGGTCCGCGACGGTGACGACTACCTGGTGAGCGGGCAGAAGACCTTCATCTCGAACGGGCAACACTGCGACATCGCTGTCGTCGTAGCGAGGACCGGCCCGGACGCCGGTTCCCGTGGCATGAGCCTGCTGCTGGTCGAGACCGACCGCCCCGGTTTCAGCCGAGGCCGCAACCTGGTCAAGCTCGGCCACCACAGCGCCGACACCTCCGAGATGTTCTTCGACAACGTCCGGGTGCCGGCCACCAACCTGCTCGGCGAGGAGGGGGGAGCCATGGCCGCGATGATGTCCGAGCTCCCCCAGGAGCGGCTGATCATCGCGGTGGCCTCCATCGCCGCCGCCCAGAAGGCATTCGACATCACCGTCGACTACGTGCGCCAGCGGCGGGCGTTCGGCACCGCGATCGGCGACATGCAGAACACCCGCTTCGCGCTGGCCGACCTCAAGGCCGATCTCTGCGTCGGCTGGGCATTCGTCGACCAGTGCCTGGCTGAGCTGGTGCGGGGCACGTTGGCGACCGACCGGGCCTCGATGGCCAAGCTGTGGGTCACCGAGATGCAGGGCCGCGTCGTCGACCGGTGCGTGCAGTTCTTCGGCGGCTACGGGTTCATGCGCGAGTACGAGATCTGCCGCCTTTACGCCGACGCCCGGGTGCAGCGCATCTACGGCGGTACCAATGAAATCATGCGCGAGATCATCTCCCGGTCACTCTGAACCACGACCCACGCACAAGGAGCAGGTGATGGCCGACAAACGAGTCTGGTGCGGAGTATGCGAGGCCTCCTGTGGCCTCATCGCGACCGTGCGGGACGGGAAGATCCTCCAATTGCGGCCGGACAAGGAGCACCCGCAGTCTCGAGGTTTCGCCTGCCCGAAGGGCATCAACTTCCCCGACGTGCTCAACGACCCGGACCGGCTGCGCGAACCGATGAAGCGCAACGGCGACGGAACGTTCAGCCCGGTCGGCTGGGAGGCGGCGCTCGAGGACATCGGCACCCGACTCAACTCGGTGATCAAGACACACGGCCGCGAGTCCGTCGGGGTCGGGCTGGGCAACCCCAACGCGTGGAACTACGGTGCCTTCCTCACGCTGTTCGGCATGGCCGCCGCGCTCAAGACCAAGCACTTCTACACGGCCAGCTCGGTCGACATCAACAACTACTGGGTGGTCAGCCAGCTGCTCTACGGCAACAACCTGACCAACCCGATCCCGGACTTCGCCCGGACACACTTCGCCCTGATCCTGGGCGCCAACCCGGTGGTATCCCACGGCTCGATGGCCACCGTGGGTCGAATCCGCGAAACGCTGCTCGAGATCCCCAAGCGCGGCGGGCGAGTCGTAGTGGTCGACCCGCGCCGCACCGAGACCGCGCGGCTGTTCGAGCACGTGCCCATTCGCCCCGAAGGCGACGTGTGGCTGCTCGCGGGGATGCTGAAGACGATCGTGGACCAGGGTCTGGTGGACCTGCCGAGGCTGCGCCGGCAGGCGACCGGTGCGGACTTCGCCCTGGACCTGGTCCGCGAGATCGACCTCGACAGGGTGGAGGTCGAGACGGGCATACCGCGTCACACCGTCGAGTGCCTCGGACGCGACCTGGCGTCCGCCCGGTCCGCGTGTGTGTACGGCCGGTGCGGCGCATCGCTCGGGAGGTTCTCCACGCTGACGAAGTACCTCATCGACGTGCTCAACATCGCGACCGGCAACCTGGACCGCGCCGGCGGGCTGGTCTTCGCGCGCCCCATGGTCGACCTCGAGGTGATGACCAAGGTGCTGCGCGCGACCGGTTACGACCGCTGGCGGACCAGGGTCGACGGCATCCCCGAGGTACTCGGCACCTCGCCATGGGCGACCTTCCCACGCGAGGTCCTCACCCCTGGGCGCGGGCAGCTGCGCGCCATGGTCTGCGTCGCGACCAACGCCGCCACGACCGCTCCGGCCTGCGACGAGATGGAACGGGCCTTCGGCGCGCTGGACCTGTTCGTCTCGCTCGACCCCTACCTCACCGAGACGAATCGGCACGCCGACTACATCCTCCCGCCGACCCTGCTGTTCGAACGCGAAGGTCTCCCGGTCTTCACCCAGTCGCACAACGCGATCCCGCACGCCCAGTGGACCGAGGCCATCGCCACCCCGCCGCCCGGCGTCCGCGACGACTGGCGGACCCTTGACGAGATCTGCAAGCGGATCGGCCTGGTGCCTTCCCCAGCTCCCGGAGCCCAGCTCATGGGCCGGCTCGGGATCCGGGTGCCCCCGCACGTCGGAGTCGACCTGTTCATGAGGGTGGGACCGGAAGGGGACCTGTTCGGTCTGCGGCGCGGGGGCCTGAGCCGCAAGAAGCTGCTCAGACATGACGGTGCCATCAAGCTCGGCGATGCCTCGCCCACCGGGGTGCTCCGCAAGCGCCTGCACACCAAAGACCGCATGGTCCACCTGGAACAACCTCGCTTCGCCGGCGAGATGCGGCGGCTCATCGCCTCCGAGATCGGCGACGCCGAGCATCCCCTTCGGCTGTTCAGCATCCGTGAGTCCCGCTCGCAGAACTCCTGGCTGCACAACATCCCGCGGTTGATGTCCGGGAACCGCTCGTGCCTGCTCAGGATGCACCCGGACGACGCCGCCAGCCGAGGACTCACCGCCGGCTCGCCGGTTCGGATCATGTCCCGCTGGGGCGAGATCGAAGTGGGACTGGAGGTGACCGCTGACGTCATGCCCGGCTCGGTCGGACTCAACCAGCACTGGGGACACAAGGGCGGATGGCGCGTCGCGGTCGCGGCGGGCGGCGCGCGCTACAACGATCTCGTGCCCAACGATCTCGACATGCTCGATCCGGTCTCCGGCAATGCCTGGGTCAACGGAATCGGCGTCGAGGTAGCACCTGGAGAAACAGGCTGAGACGACAATCACTATTGGCGTGCTCGATCGTTGTACAAGGCGACGGAGAAAAGACTTCGCCAAGTATCTAGATCCAAACGGCGGAAGTCGAGGACTTGCTCACTCAGGGAGCCGAACGGAGATTCCCATGAAGACGATGGAGGGCCGTCGAAACGCACGATCGGCGCACGCGGTAGATCGACAAGACCTCGCTGTCGTGACGGAAACAATCGATCATGTCCGAAGGCTTCTGTCTCCGGGCTCGATGCCCGCCATTGAGGAGGTCACGGATTTTTCCGCGGCCGCCCGAGCAATCAAGGCTGCCTGGGATTGTGTTGATCGGGCCATTGAGGGCGACCTTGAGGCCGCGGCCAGGGTCGCCTCCGCGAGTGATCTTTTGGATCTTACCGTCCGCCTGCGGCGCGCCGAAAAACTCGTGGATCGCGTTGATGGCAAGCGGCTGACGAACCAACTCGGAGCTGTCCGAGAGACACTTGGACGATTCAACGGAATCGAGTCCGTCAGCCAACTGACTCAGGAATGTCCTCGCGCGATCTCGCAGTTAGGCTTTGACCGCGGCATGCTCTCCATGGTGACGAACTCCGTGTGGACGCCGGCGTCAGCGCACAGCGACCGCCAGCCTGAGTGGGCAAATCAGCTGGTCGAGATGGGCCAGCAATCGCCCCAGGAACTTATACCCACGCTCCCCGAATTCGACTTGGTCCGGCGTCAGAAGAGCATCCTTGTCACCGAGGTTCATCAGAACCCCAAGGTGTACAAGGAAGTCGTGGCCGCCTCCCAGTCGCGTTCATACGTGGCTTCCAGAATAGTTGCCAATGGCAATCTTGTAGGCTTCATCCACGGCGACAGATTCTTCCATCGGGAGGATGTCGATGATTTTGACTGCAACCTCCTCGGCCTTTTTGGTGAAGCATTCGGCTTTATCTACGCCAGGGCGGCGATCATCGAGCGTTCTGCCGCAATCCACTCGCACCTCGCGTCGCTCGCCTCTGAGATCAACCAAGCGGCCGCGGGTCTGAAGCAATTTGAGGATGACCTGCGGTTGGAGGCCGGTTTGCCGCGGGGCGAGGCCAATAAGACGTCGACTTCCTTTGAGATGCCACTGGCGAAGTGTGGACTCACGACCCGTGAGAAGCAGATCCTCCAGCTCATGGCCAATGGCGCCAACAACGCCGACATCGCCTGCCGCCTGTACATTGCCAATGGCACGGTCAAATCGCACGTCAAACACATCCTCCGTAAACTCGGCGCCGCGAACCGCGCGGAAGCGGTTGCCCGCTGGTTCAACAGCGGCCCTCGCGCCTAGGAGCGCGCTTGACGCGCGGTGGTGGGCATCGCGCGGTAGTGCAAGATCGCTCAGCGCAGGGCCTCGGAGCGAGCGCCGAAGCGTTCCCGATCGAGTGCCCCCTGGTAGGCACGGCGAACGCTGAGCGAACGCTTGGCGCCTAGCGTCATGCCCTCTACAACCTTGCCGCCTAGAGAGCTGCCCGGAATGAGGAGGGTAGGCATGACCACGACCGCACAGACCAGGACCAGGCCTATCCGCCGGCCACTGGCGATGACTGAGACGAGGGATGAGGAGTTCGACGCATACCTGGCCGCCGCGATTCGTGGCGACCGGGTTGCTGTGGACTTCATCCTGAGGACTACCGGACCGCTGGTGGTCCGTTACTGCCGTGCTCGCCTCGGGCGCACCGAACGGACGTTTGCTTCAGCGGACGACGTTGCGCAGGAGGTGTGTATGGCGGTGCTCACCGCGCTCTCGAGCTACCGCGACCAGGGCAGGGGCTTTCTTGCGTTCGTTTACGGTATCGCCGCGCACAAGGTGATTGACGCGCACCGGGCGGCCGGGCGTCACAGGTCCGAGCCAGTTCCCGCTGTA
>DATHIT010000457.1:0-2569 GCA_035489915.1 Pseudonocardia sp.
CCGAGGCGGACGGCGGAGCGGTTCGTCGCCGACCCGTTCGGCGGGCCCGGCTCCCGGCTGTACCGCACCGGTGACCTGGCCCGCTGGCGGTCCGACGGGGTGCTGGAGTTCCTCGGCCGGGCGGACAACCAGATCAAGATCCGGGGGATGCGGGTCGAGCTGGAGGAGATCGAGTCGGCGCTGGCCCGCCACCCTGCCGTGCGCCAGGCCGCCGTCCGCCTCCACGACGGACCGGCCAAGCGGCTGGTCGGCTACCAGGTCCCGGACCCGGCCGCCGCGCTCGACGCCGACGCGCTGTGCGGCTGGCTGGCCGGCCAGCTGCCCGCGCACATGGTGCCGGACACCATTCTCACGCTGGCCGCGCTGCCCACGCTGCCCTCCGGCAAGATCGACCGGGGTGCGCTGCCCGCCCCGGACGCCGCGCCGAGCCGCTCCCGTGCGCCACGCGGCGAGCCGGAGACCCGGCTGGCGGAGGTGTTCGCCCGGGTACTCGGGTTGCCGGGGGTGGGTGCCGAGGACGACTTCTTCACCCTCGGCGGGGACAGCATCCTGTCCATCCAGCTGGTCTCCACCGCCCGCGCCGAGGGCCTGCGGTTCACCGTCCGCGACGTGTTCTCCGCGCCCACCGTGGCCGGCCTGGCGGACCGGGTGTCGACTGCCGCTGAGCCGACGACTCGGGCGCAGCCGGCGGACACCGGTGCCGCGCTGCCGCTGTCCCCGCTGCAGCGGGGGCTGGTGTTCCACTCGCTGGCCGACGAGACCGAGGCGGACGCCTACATCGCCCAGCTCGCGCTGACCTTCACCGGGCAGCTCGACGCCGACGCGCTGCGCGCCGCGCTGGCCGCCGTGCTGGGCCGGCACGAGAGCCTGCGCGCCGCGTTCCATCACGACGGCCTGGCTGAACCGGTGCAGACCATCGCCCCTCGGGTGGAGCTGCCGTGGCGCGAGCTGGACCTCGCCGGGCCGGCGCCCGAGCGGGAGGAGCGCTGGACCGAGCTGCGCCGCACCGAACGGGCCACTCGGTTCGCGCTGGACCGGGCGCCGCTGCTGCGCGCCACCCTGGTCCGGGTCGCCGAGGGGGAGCACCGGCTGCTGCTGACCAACCACCACCTGCTCTTCGACGGCTGGTCGCTGCCGCTGCTGGTGGCCGACCTGCTGCGGGCCTACCCGGGCGGGCAGCTGCCGCCGGCGGACGGCCAGTACTCGGCGTACCTGGCCTGGTTGGCCGAGCGGGACACCGCCGAGGCGGACCGGGCCTGGCGGGCCGCGCTGGACGGGGTGACCGGTCCGACGCTGCTCGCCGGCACGGAGGACGCAGGCGCTTACCAGCCGGCCGAGGAGCTGCAACTGCAGCTGGGCCCGGAGCTCACCGCGCGGCTGAGCCAGGTGGCCCGTGAACACGGGGTCACCCTGAACACCGTGCTGATGGCCGGTTGGGGCACGCTGCTCGGCCTGCTCACCGGCGAGCCGGACGTGCTGTTCGGCATCACCGTGTCCGGGCGGCCCGCCGAGCTACCGGCGGCGGCGGACACCGTCGGGCTGTTCATCAACACCGTGCCGGCGCGGGTCGCCGCGTCCGCCGGCGAGACGTTCGGCGAACTGCTGCGCCGGCTGCACGCCAACCAGGTCGACCTGCTGGACCACCAGCACCTCGGCCTGGCCGACATCCAGCGGGCGGTCGGGCTGGGCGAGCTGTTCGACACGCTGCTGGTGTTCGAGAGCTACCCGGTGCAGCGCGGCGAGCTGGACGCGGCGGCCGGCCGGGCCGGGCTGCGGCTGGCCCACATCGAGTCGCACGACGACACCCACTACCCGCTGACCGCGTTGGTGCTGCCCGGCGAGGACCTGCGCATCACGCTGAAGTACCGGCCGACGGTGCTGGCCGCCGAGCAGGTTCGGAGTCTGGGGGAACGGCTGCGCGGCCTGCTGCGTGGTTTGGCCGAGGAACCGGGTCGCGTGCTGGCCCGGCTCGACCCGCTGCTGCCCGGCGAGACCAGCAGCTGGGCCGCCGAGGCCACCGGGCCCGCCGGGGACGTGGACACCGAGATCGCCCGCGCCGCCGCCCGCTGGCCGGACCGCGACGCGCTGCGCTTCGAGGACCAGCGACTGAGCTACGCCGAGCTGGACGCCCGGGTCAACCAGCTGGCCTGGGCGCTGCTGGAGCGGGGCGCCGGCCCGGAGCGGATCGTCGGCGTCGCCGCCCGGCGTGGGGTGGAGCTGGTGATCGCGCTGCTCGCCACGCTGCGTGCCGGGGCGGCGTATGTCCCGCTGGACCCGGACCTCCCCGCCGGCCGACTGCGCGGCATGCTCACCGAGGCCGACCCGGTGGTGGTGCTGACCACCGCCGAGGTCGCGTCGACCCTGCCCGCGCTGGCCGGGCCGCCGCTGCTGCTGGACGACCCAGCGCTGGGCGATCGGCCCACCCACGACCCCGACGTGGCCGTCGACCCGGCCCACCCGGCGTACGTGATCTACACGTCCGGTTCCACCGGGGCACCCAAGGGCGCGGTGCTGACCCGGGCCGGGCTGTACAACCGGCTGGCCTGGATGGCCGCGCACTACGGCATCG
>DATHIT010000458.1:0-10037 GCA_035489915.1 Pseudonocardia sp.
TCTACCCGCCAGCGCTCGAACTCCGCCCGGGTCATCGCCGGTTGGCCGGTGTGCTCCGCCGCGTGGTGCTGCAGGTAGCGGTCGTAGAGCGACTCGCCGCTGATCTCCCGTAGGTACCACCTGGCGGTGCGCACGACCTCGCCGATGTTCACGTCGGCGGCCCATCTGTTCGGGACGGGGCACCGGCGGGTTCGCGCCGATCGCCTCCGCCGGACATGAGCCCCGCCGGAGCCAGGATGCGCGACTCCTCGAACGGCGCTTCCGTGTTCGGCAGCGGCGTCGGTGAGCGGTAGGCCCGGTAACAGACCCGCGCGGCGTCCGCGATCACGATGATGATCAGTGCCGCGAACAGCACCGAGAGCACCCCGTCCACCAGCGAGTTGGTCACCACGGTGCTCATCTGCGCCAGGTTCTTCGCCGGAGCGAGCACGGTGCCCTGCTCGAGCGCGGCGGAGAACCGGGACGCCTGGGCGAAGAAACCCAGCTTGGGATCCGCGGAGAAGATCTTCTGGTAGCTCGCGGTGAGGGTCACCGCGGCGTCCCAGGCCAGCGGGATCCCGGTCACCCAGGCCCACTTGAGTCGACCGCTCTTGATCAGCAGGGTGGTGCACACGGTCAACGCGACGGCCGCCAGCAGCTGGTTGGCGATGCCGAACAGCGGGAAGAGCTGGTTGATCCCGCCGAGTGGATCGTTGACCCCCTGGTAGAGGAAGTAACCCCAGGCGCCCACCACCACGGCGCTCGTCGCGTACAGGCCGGGCTTCCAACTCACGTCGCGCAGCGGCTTGTACACGTTGCCGAGGGTGTCCTGCAGCATGAACCGCCCGACGCGGGTGCCGGCGTCCACCGTGGTGAGGATGAACAGCGCCTCGAACATGATCGCGAAGTGGTACCAGAACGCCTTCAGCGCGGCGCCGCCGAAGACTCCGGCGAAGATCTCCGACATGCCGATGGCCAGCGTCGGCGCTCCCCCGGTTCTGGCGACCAGGGTCTGTTCACCGACCGCGTTGGCGGCGGCGGTGAGCGCTTCGGGGGTGATCGCGAAGCCGAGGTTGTTCACCGCCGCTGAGGCGGACTGCACCGTGTTGCCCAGCACCCCGGCCGGGGTGTTCATCGCGTAGTAGAGACCCGGTTCGATGATCGAGGCCGCGATCAGCGCCATGATCGCGACAAACGATTCGACCAGCATCGCGCCGTAGCCGATCAGCCGGACCTGGGATTCCTTCTGGATCATCTTCGGCGTGGTGCCGGAGGCGATCAGCGAGTGGAATCCGGACAGCGCGCCGCAGGCGATGGTGATGAAGACGAACGGGAACAGCGACCCGGCGAAGACCGGACCGTTGCCGGCGATGGCGAACTTGGTGATGGCCTCGTTGCTCAGCACCGGCGCGGCGATCAACACACTGATCGCCAGCAGCCCGATGGTGCCGACCTTCATGAAGGTGGACAGGTAGTCCCTCGGCGCGAGCAGCATCCACACCGGGAGCACCGACGCGGCGAAGCCGTAGATGACCAGCCAGATCACCAGCGCTTGCGGGCTCAGGGTGAACGTGTCCGCCCAACTCGATTCGGCCACCCAGCTGCCGGAGACCACCGCGAACAGCAGCAGCGCAACCCCGATCACCGTGGTCTCGATGACCTTGCCGGGGCGCAGCGTGCGCAGGTACACGCCCATGAACAGGGCGATCGGGATGGTCATCGCGATGGAGAAGGTGCCCCACGGCGACTGCGCCAGCGCGCTGACCACCACGAGAGCCAGTACCGCCAGCAGGATGATCATGATGGCGAACACCGCGATCAGCGCGGCGACCCCACCCACCGGCCCGATCTCGTCCCGGGCCATCTGCCCCAGGCTGCGGCCGTTGCGGCGCATGGAGAAGAACAGCGTGATCATGTCCTGCACCGCGCCGGCGAAGATCACCCCAACGATGATCCAGATAGTTCCCGGCAGGTAGCCCATCTGAGCGGCCAGCACCGGTCCGACCAGCGGCCCGGCACCGGCGATCGCGGCGAAGTGGTGGCCGAACAGCACCCGCCGGTCGGTCGGGTGGTAGTCGATCCCGTTGTTCAGCCGCTCGGCCGGCGTGGCCCGGCGGTCATCGACCTGCAGAACGCGCTTGGCGATGAAGCGGGCGTAGAACCGATAGGCGATGGCGTAGGAGCCCAATGCGGCGGCGACCAGCCAGATCGCCGAGATCCGCTCGCCTCGGGAGAGGGCAATTACGCCCCAGGCGATGGCTCCCACGAGCCCGACGGCACTCCACAGCAGCACCGATCGAAGGTTCAACCCTGACCGGTTGGAGACGCTCAGCCCAGGCATGTCAAACCCGCCCTCGGGGCGTCGGCGTTGACACCATCTCGTCCTCCGATTCAACCCGCCGGGCTCATGCTGGCGGCTGACCAAGAGTTGTACCAGCGCGACGGTTGGTTTACCGAGGTCCGAAGATTTCTTTTCGGCAACCGCGGCCCGCCGGCTGCGTGGACACCCCGGTCCGGGCTACGTAGTCTCCATGCGGACCAGCCAGCGCGGGGGGTCACTTCACCTATGACGGACCCGGGAATGTTGACCGGCTTCGTGGCAGTGCTCGGTGGCACCTCACTGATTGCGTTGTCCGCGCGCCGGCTGCGCCCCACCGCCGCGCTGCCCTCGCTGGAGGGTTGGGCGCTGGCCGGCCGCCAGTTCGGCACGGTGATCATGTGGTTCCTGCTCGGCGGATCCATCTTCACCGCCTACACCTTCGCCGCGGTGCCGGGGCTTGCCTACGGCGCGGGCGCGCTCGGGTTCTTCGCCCTGCCGTACACGACGCTGTTGTGCCCGCTGCTGTTCGTGCTGTTGCCGCGGCTGTGGCGGGCGGCGCGCGAGCGTTCCTGTGTGACCGTCGCGGACTACGTGCGCTCCCGCTACGACTGCCCGAGGCTGGCGCTGGCCGTGGCCCTGACCGGGATCCTGGCCACGATGCCCTACATCGCGCTGCAGCTGCTGGGCATCCGCGCGGTGCTCAACGCCGCCGGGATCTACCCGCGCGGGCTGGCTGGCGACCTCATCCTGGTGGTGGTGTTCGCGGTGCTGGCCACCGCCACCTACCGGCACGGCCTGCGCGCCCCGACGCTGATCTCCCTGGTCAAGGGCGCGCTGATCTTCGGCGCGGCGCTCGGGGTGACAGCGGTGGCGGTGACCAAACTGGGCGGCGCCGGGGCGATCTTCGACGCGGCCGCGAACCGACCGGCGCCCGGGCCGGCCGGCGCCGCGTTGCTGCTGGACCGGTCCCTGTACCCCGCCTACGTCACGCTGGCGCTGGGTTCCGCGCTCGCCCTGCCGATGTACCCGCACGTGCTCACCGCGACGTTCGCCGCGTCCGGCGAGGACGCACTGCGCCGCTGCGCGATCGGGTTGCCGGCCTGGACCGCGGTGCTGGGCCTGTTCGGTTTCCTGGGCATCGCGGCGATCGCGGCGGGTGTGTTCGCCCCGGCCGGCGCCGCCGAGACCGCGGTTCCGCTGCTGGTGGCCCAGCTGTTGCCCAGCCTGCTCAGCGGCGCGGTGTTCGGCGCGCTCGCGGTGGGGGCGCTCGTTCCGGCCGCGGTGATGTCGGTCGCGGTGGCGACGTTGTTCGTGCGGAACATCTACACGGAGTTCTTCTTCCCCACCGCGACCCCGAAGCACGAGCTGCGGGTCGCCCGGGCGGTCACCCTGGTCGCCAAGGTCGGCGCGCTGGCCTTCGTGTTCGGCTTGCGCGACCAGGACGCGATCAACCTGCAGCTGCTCGGCGGGATCTGGATTCTGCAGACGTTCCCGGCGGTGGCCATCGGGCTGTGGGGCCGCTGGCTGCATCGCGGCGGGCTGCTCGCCGGCTGGGCGGTGGGCATGGTGGCCGGCACGCTGTTCGTGGTGTCCGACGGGTTCACCTCGGTGGTGGAGATCGGCGGTGTGCAGCTCTACGCCGCGCTGGTCGCGCTCGTGCTGAACCTTCTGGTGGCCGGCGGGGTCACCGCGGTTGCCCGTCGGCGCGGCATGGTGGACGGCTTCGGCCCGAGCCCGCCGCGGCCCTCGGCGGGTGTGCCATGACCGACGCCTCGCTGCCCCGGGCGCGGACAGGTACCGACCCGGACGAACGCGAGCAGGCGATCGCGGCGATCTTCCACAAGCAGCACACCCCGCTGGTTCGACTGGCCGCGCTGCTCGGCGCGGACGACCCGGAGGACATCGTCGCCGAGGCGTTCTACCAGCTGTTCCGCCGGTGGCGCCGGTTGCGGGATCCGGAGTCGGCGGTGGCCTACCTGCGCTCGGTGGTGTGCAACCTGACCCGGATGCGCATCCGCCACCTGCAGGTCGCCCGGCGGCACGTGGCGCGCAGCAAGACCGACCCGACTACCCCGGGCGCGGCGCCGGACGACGGTGGGCTGCGCGAGGACCAGCGGGAGCTGCTGGACGCGCTCACCGAGCTCCCGGCCCGGCAGCGGGAGGCGCTGGTGCTGCGGTACTGGCTGGACCTGCGAGAGGCGGAGATTGCCAAGGCGATGGGCATCTCGGCCGGGGCGGTGAAGTCGCACACCTCCCGGGGCACCGCCGCGCTGACCCGCATCCTGCGGCGCCGCCAAGAAGAGTCGGCCTCGGGCTCCGAGGTAAGTCCTCGGGTCGACCCACCCGGTGGAGCTGACCAGTACATTGACCCACAGGCCGCACCGGTACCGGTGTCTGTGGCACGTCGTGCGGAAGGAAGGTAGCGCGATCGCCGCCAGTCGATCCGACAGTGCTGAGCACCGCCTGCGCGAGGCGTTGGGCGCGCGGGCCGAGCAGGTGCGCCCGGTCGCGCCCGCCTACCGCGGGGTCAGCGCGGGCTGGCAACGGCGCGAGCGCAAGCGGCGGCTCATCCTGGCCGTGCTCGCCGCGGTGATCTTCGCCGCCGCCGATGCGATCGGGCTCTGGGCGCTCAACCAGGCACGGGTCGACTCCCACGTGATCTTCTCGGAGACCACCCAGCCCCGGCCGGGCACGATCGCCGGCGTCGGCCAACCCTGATCCGGTCGGTGCTCAGACTGAGCGGGCGCGGCGCGCGCGGTAGCCGGCGATCTTCACCAGGTTTCCGCAGCGGTCCATGGCGCACCAGCGCCGACGACCGGACTGGGTCTCGTCCAGGAAGACCAGCGAGCAGTCCGGGTGCTCGCACTCCTTGATCCGTGCGGCCAGTGGCCCGCCGAGCAGGCGCGCCGCGTCCCGGGCGATGCTGGACAGCGCCTGCGCCGGGCTGCCCGCGCCCCCCGAGGCCACGGCCCGCCCCGCCGCGTCGACCGCGAGCCGGGGTGGCAGGTCCGGCCGGGCGGCCACCGCGTTGACCACCCGGATCGCGCCGGCCTCAAGGGCGGTCCGGGCGATAGTCGATCTCACCAGGCCATCGATCGCCTCACGCAGTTCCCTGGCCCGGCCCAACTCCCGATCGGCGACCGGCAGCGACGCGGGCACAAGGCCTTCCAGGACTAGCCATCTGGCCAGCGCATCACCGTCGGGAATGCGCTCAACCGGGCTGGCATGCCGCTTGCCGAGGGTAGCCACGAAGTCCAGCGAGGGACGGCCGCCCACGAACACAAAGGCACCGTCTCCCGCCGCTCCCTCGCCCGTCCCCGCCACGACGCCATCGTACCGGCCGACACCGGATCAGCAGGTGTACGAGCCGAGCCATCCGACTGAGCGGCGTAATCAGCTCGACGGGCCCGCCGGCTCGACGCGAGCGGTGAGAGCCGACGTTTCCGAAACCCACTACCCGGGCGGTGGCGAAGGCTCAACAAGCCGGTGATGATCAGGATTCAAATTTAACGTCAAGGCTGAAAGTATCGTGGTGTACCCCCCGGACGTCTACCTGTCGACGGATGCCGCGCTCGACCTCGGTGCACGCTCGTGGACCCCTTGCCGCGTCCGAGTCCGGGACGGTGCGCTGGCTGGACCCGCCGGCCGGGGCTTGCGCGAGTCCCTCTACCGCGGTCCGGCCGTCGGCTCGTCGTCCGCCTTCGCCGAGATCTACCGCAGCGGGCCTTGATCATGGCCGGGACCCCGCTGAGGTAGATCTCGCCGAAACGGCCCACGGTTGTGGCTGGCTCGGTCAGGCTGGGTGGGCCGGTTCGGGGGACGGAGGCGGTGGCGGGCTGGCCTGGTTACTCCTGGCCAGTTGCGCGGATCCCGCTCCGGCGGGTGTACCCGGACATCTACCTGTCGACGGATGCCGCGCTCGACCTCGGTGCACGCTCGTGGGCCCCTTGCCGCGCCCGAGTCCGGGACGGTGCGCTGGCTGGACCCGCCGGGGCATACGCGGTCCGGGCGTCGGCTCGTCGTCCGTCTCCGTCGAGATCTACCGCAGCGGGCTTTGATCATGATCAGACAGCCGCGGTGTTAAATCAGTAAACCAGCCGACCAACCTCTATGTCCCTGTCCGAAAGTCCACCCCCAACGCTCGTCCTCAGCGCTTTGCTCTGCAAAGGCGTTCGCCGGCGCGGTCAGGCCCGGCCGGCTCGACGGGAGCGGTGGGATCGACGGCCATGCGAGCCGGGTGCCGCGGCTGGAGCCGCGCTCGGCGGCGGAGAAAAGTAGCGTTCGGGTCGGGCGGTGGTCGCCTCGCGGCGAGTTGCACATCAGGGCTTCAGCCGAACGATCTTCCCTGGCGGCGATTTTATTGTGAGACCCGGGGACACACTGCGCCCGACCCGAACACCCTGTCCAACGTGGTTGCCCACCGAAGGATTCCCCGCGTGGCGCCCGCATGCTGTGATCTGGGGAACCCGGTGCCGAGGAATATCGCCGGCGGCCACTCCCCCGGCTCTGCGGCAGGTGGCGGAATCGGGCCGCGGCGAGCACCGCGACCGAGTGCCGAGGCCATACGCAACGGGCCCGTGTTGCGTATGTGTGCGCAGAGCAAAGCGTCCGCGACAGCCCCGCTGCCCTGGTCATCGACCGGGGCCGCGCAGGCCGAGGAGCAACGCCGGGTCGCCGGGCCGGAACGTGCCGTGCCGCTGCGAGGCGTCGCCGATCTGCCGGCTGCGGGCCAGCAGGTCACGCCCCAGCCGCAGCTGCCGCCGTTCCCATTCGGCCAGCGCGGGCTCCACCGCGCCGTGGTGCGCGCGCAGTTGGGTGGCCAGCTCCCACCCGTCGGCGGCGGCCTTGGCGGTACCCGCGCCGGCGTGCGGGCGTGCCACGAACGCCGCGTCCCCGACCAGGCAGATCCGACCGTGCGCCATCCTGGACACCTCGATGTCGAACACGGCCTGCACGAACGGCTCGGCCACATCCAGCACCACCTCGGCGATCACCGGCGCCAGGCACCGCGAGGCATCCGCGCGCAGCCGGTCCACGAATTCCGCGCGCACCTGCCCTGGCGGCAAGGACACCGGTCGTGGGCTGCCACCCCGGTCGGTCATCAGCTCGTCGAGCTCGGCGCCCTCGGCGACGTTCCGGTACCAGACGAAGTTGATCAGCCGTTCGCCGGGAACCAGCGCACCGGACGGCCCGGGGATGGGGTAGGCCAGGATGTGGCTGCCCGGCAGGACCTGGTAGGTGATCGCGTCGGAGAGCGCCGCGAAGGTAGCCGGGCGCAGTTCGGACTCCGGCATCGTGCCGCGCCAGGCGACGTAGCCGGAGTAGCGCGGGGCGACCTCCGGCAGCAGGTTCGCCCTGACCCCGGAGCCGATGCCGTCGGCCGCCACCACCAGCTGCGCCCGGCACCGCCGGCCCGACTTCAGCGACAGCTCCACCCCGCCGGGCACCGGATCCAACGCGACCACCTCCTGCCCGAGCTGGTAGCGCTCCGGCGGCAGGTTCCCCAACAGCGCGCGGTAGATGGTGTTCCACGAGGAGAACCGGTATCGGTGGGCGCGCTCGTGCACCAGCTCCCCGGTGGCGGCCAGGAACCTGATGAACCCGGTCGAGCTGCACAGGCTCTCCGGGTCCACCTCGGTCTTCTCGGCGAACCAGCGGACCGCGTCATCCAGCACCGCGATGCCCGCGCCGCGCGCCTCCAGGGTGGCCGGCGAGCGCTCCAACACGGTGACCTCGCAGCCGGCGTCGGCGAGCACCAGGGCGGCGGTCAGGCCACCCAGGGAACCGCCGACCACCCCCACGTCCGGCATGGCGGGCATGGCCGGAGTCAGGGACGGCCGAACGTGGCCACCCGCTCGACCTTGAGCTCGAAGAGCACCCGGCGCTCGTTGATGGACGGATCCCGCAGCCCGTAGGGCGGCTCGTTGCCGGTGTACTTGGTCCAGATCTTGTCCAGTTGCGCGGTCACCCTGGGGCCTTCGGTCGGGTCGTCCTCGGAGATCTCCCGCGCCACGGTGGCCTTGATGGACACCCAGTGGTAGGCGTTGGCCGGGTTGACCAGCGCGAACGTGGCCTGCGGCTGCTTGCGCAGCCAGTCCACCTTCTTGCGGTGGGTGGCCAGGTTCAGCAGCACCAGGTCGCCTTCGTAGTCGAACCACACCGGGGTCAGGTTCGACCGGCCGTCACCGCCGATGACCGACACGATCGCGGTCACCGGATCGTCCAGCAGCCGGCGGTAGGTGGGATCCAGTTCGGCCAGCGAGCTGACCGCGTCGTGGGTACCAACGGTGAACTGGCCGGGCTGCAAACCATCGGCCACGTCCAGGAAACGAGCAACACTGATCGTCATGGCGGTTAGCGTAGGGAACATGTCCGCCTCCGCCCACGCGTCTGTTCCGGTGAGCACCGGATTCGCCGACGGGCTGGCCGCCGCCGGGGTGCGACGGCTGTTCGGCATGCCCGGCGGCGGCCCCAACCTGGACATGATCGGGGCCGCCGAGCAGCGCGGCATCGAGTTCGTGCTGGCCCACGGGGAGACCGCCGCGTGCCTGATGGCGGGCGCGTTCGGCCTGCTCAGCGGTACCCCAGGAGTTGCGATTGTGACCAGGGGGCCCGGGTTCACCAGCGCGGCGAACGGGCTCGCCCAGGCCACCCTGGACCGCGCCCCGCTGCTGCTGATCAGCGACCGGGTGCCGGCCGGCCAGCGGGACCGCACCGGCCACCAGCGCCTCGACCAGCTCGCCGTGGCTGCCCCGCTGACCCGCTGGACCGGCACCCTCGGGCACCACGACCCGGCCCGGGTGGTCGCCGCCGCGCTCGCCGTGGCCGCCGGCCCGCCCGCCGGCGCGGTGCATCTCGACTACGACCCGGGCGTCCCTGGCGACCTCCCCCCGGCCGTGCCACACCCGGAGCCGGTGGACGCCGCCGCGCTGCGTCGGGCTACCGCGCCGGCCACCGGCGCGCGCCGCCCGGTGGTCATCCTGGGCGCCGGCGCGGCACCGCACGCGACCGCGCTGCGCGGCATCCTCGGCGGCGGTGTTCCGGTGCTCACCACCTATCAGGCGCTGGGCTGTGTGGCCGCCGCCGGGCCGGACGCCGCCGGGCTGTTCACCAACGCCGCGCTGGAGCGTCCGCTGCTGGAGCGCGCCGACCTCATCGTGGGTGTCGGCCTGGACGGGGTGGAGCCGATGCCCGGGCCGTGGACCTACCCGGCGCCGGTGCTGCTGCTCAGCGACGCCCCGGTGGACGGCGCCTACTTCGGCTCCCCGGAGATCGTGCTCGGTCCGCCGGCGCGCACCCTGGCGGCGGTGCTGGCCGTCACCGAATCCGACTGGCCGGCCGGCGCCGGGCGGGAGCACCGCGACGGGCAGCTGCGTCGGCTGGACGACGGGCCGCGCGACGACGGGCTGCACCCGGTCGAGCTGGCCCGCACGGTGTCCGAAACGGTCGGGGACGCCCAGGTCACCGTGGACGCAGGCGCGCACATGCTGGCCGTCATGCCGTTCTGGCCGGCCACCCGCCGCCACCAGGTATTGATCTCCAACGGGCTGGCCACCATGGGCTACGCCCTACCGGCGGCGATCGGCGCGGCGCTGGCCCGCCCCGGTGAGCGGGTGGTGTGCCTGGTCGGCGACGGCGGGCTGGGCATGACCATGGCCGAGCTGGAGACGCTGGCCCGGCTGGCGCTGCCGGTCACCGTGGTGGTGTTCAACGACGCCGCGCTGAGCCTCATCGAGGT